>NZ_JAWHOO010000003.1:24478-337301 GCF_032586855.1 Pseudomonas syringae group sp. J254-4
CGGGATGGAGCAGTCTGGTAGCTCGTCGGGCTCATAACCCGAAGGTCGTCGGTTCAAATCCGGCTCCCGCAACCAAATATCAAAAAAGGCTACTCGAAAGAGTGGCCTTTTTTGTGCCTGCGTTAAAAGTACTGTCTCATGCCCTGCCACTGACAACCCGGTATCCCAGTCTTATCAGCGCTTCCAAACTGAGGCGTAAAAAAGGCAGCATCATTGGCACAGGTGCACAATCTGCTACTCATTTGCCTGCTTTCAAGATTAAGGGTTGACACTTTAGCGTTCGGCTGTAGAATGCCGCCACACAGACGCGGGATGGAGCAGTCTGGTAGCTCGTCGGGCTCATAACCCGAAGGTCGTCGGTTCAAATCCGGCTCCCGCAACCAAACATCAAGAAAGGCTACTCGAAAGAGTGGCCTTTTTTGTTTCCGGTGAAAAAACATTTCAGGCGACCGCTAACTGCCTGAGAAAAAAGACTATTTTCCAAGCCCTTTGAAACCCTATCATCACATCTGTAACGTAATGCTTTCATTGACGACAGTTTTTGCATGCGCTGCCGATAGGTGTTACTAAGCTGAATCACGACTGAACCTCGGCTGAACAGCATCGCCTGGCCGGATTCGCTATTCGCTCGTTAGACGTTGACGCGCTAACATCCTGAAATATTTTCTGCGTAGGGATTGGTAACTTGGCTGCATACCTCCATCCTGTCGCGCACGATCCAAGGAGTGATTGATGCGCGACAACATGTCCGATTCCAATGAAACCGTTGATGCAGAGCAACCCGGCAGCCCACCACGCCAGAACTGGCGGGAGCTGCTAAGCAAATACCGGCAGCCTATCGGGCTGGCGGTGATGCTGCTGTTGTTCAGCCTGGCCCTTATTGCCTGCCGCCACATGCTGGTCGAAATGGACTGGTATGCGCTGCACGACTCACTGTTCGCAGTGCCCCTGCCCGCTCTGGGCGGTGCGCTGCTCGCGGCAATCGTCGGCTATATCATCCTGATGGGTTATGAACTGTCCGCCAGTCGCTATGCCAATGTCGATCTACCCATCAAGACGCTGCTTCTCGGCGGCTTCACCTCGTTTGCAATCGGCAATGCGGTCGGCCTGTC
The DNA here is from genome assembly GCF_032586855.1 of Pseudomonas syringae group sp. J254-4. Lineage (NCBI taxonomy): Bacteria > Pseudomonadati > Pseudomonadota > Gammaproteobacteria > Pseudomonadales > Pseudomonadaceae > Pseudomonas > Pseudomonas syringae group sp. J254-4. The sequence continues at coordinate 25,591 of NZ_JAWHOO010000003.1, forward strand.
GATGCTGTCCGGTGGCTCGGTACGCTACAGGCTTTATTCACGCCATGGCGTAGGCGCAATCGAAATTGCCCGCATGACCGTGTTCGCCAGCCTGTCACTGGGCTGTGCGTTGCCGCCGCTGGCGGCACTGGCCACGCTCAGCAACCTGTCCGGCGCGTCACTGGCGCTCAAGCTTCCAGTAGACGTACTGGCCGTCGTTGCCACGGCGGTACTGGTGGGCAGCCTGCTGCTGGCGGTCTTCGTCTACCGTCGCCGCCTGCCGGAACAGGACATCCCGCACAATATTCTGGTTCGCCTCGGTCGTCGTACCTTGCGTCTTCCAGACTTGAAGCTGACGCTGATCCAGCTGGTGATTACCGCGCTGGACGTCGCTGCTGCGGCGATGGTGTTGTACCTGCTGCTGCCGCACGCGCCGCCTCTCGGTGCGTTCATCCTTATTTATCTGCTGGCGCTCGCTGCTGGCGTACTCAGCCACGTGCCTGGCGGCGTCGGCGTGTTCGAGGCCATTCTGCTCGCAGCCTTTGCCAACGAACTGGGTGCCGCCCCGCTCGCCGCTGCGCTGCTACTTTACCGCTTGATCTACGTGATCCTGCCGCTGCTGCTGGCCTGCCTTACCCTGCTGTTTACCGAAGCCCAGCGCCTGCTGCCGACCAAGCAAGCCATGCGCGTTGCCTCGGGGCTGGCGGCACCGATTCTGGCCCTACTGGTTTTCTTGTCGGGGGTGGTGCTGCTCTTCTCTGGTGCCACCCCTGAAATCGATACCCGACTGGAAAACGTCGGCTTCATGATCCCGCATCGGCTGATCGACGCGTCGCACTTCGGGGCCAGTCTGGTGGGCGTGCTGTGCCTGCTGCTCGCCCAGGGCCTGCGTCGCCGACTCTCGGCTGCATGGATGCTGACCTCTATCCTGCTGTTGGTGGGCGCAGTGCTGTCGATACTCAAGGGCTTCGACTGGGAAGAAGCCAGCATGCTGCTGCTGACCGCCTGCCTGCTGCTGACCTTCCGTCGTTCATTCTACCGTCCAAGCCGCCTGCTGGAGCTGCCGTTCTCGCCGGTCTACCTGATTGCCAGCATTTGTGTGGTCGGTGCCTCGATCTGGCTGTTGCTGTTTGCCTATCAGGACGTGCCCTACAGTCATCAGTTGTGGTGGCAGTTCACCCTCGATGCAGATGCCCCGCGCGGCCTGCGTTCGGCACTGGGCAGCGCAGTGCTGCTGGTGGTGGTTTCGCTGACCTGGTTGCTGCGTACTGCCAGACCAGTCATCAAACTGCCCGACGCGGCAGATCTGGACAAGGCAGCCGAGATCCTCAAAGCATCCAAACAGCCGGATGGCGGCCTGGTGCTGACCGGCGATAAGGCGATCCTGTTCCATCCGGCCGGTAATGCATTCCTGATGTACTCGCATCGCGGCCGCAGTCTGGTTGCGCTTTACGATCCGATTGGCCCGACCCAGCAGCGTGCCGAGCTGATCTGGCAGTTCCGCGACCTGTGCGACGTGCACCATGCGCGCCCGGTGTTCTACCAGGTACGTGCAGAAAACCTGCCGTTCTACATGGACATCGGCCTCACCGCCATCAAGCTGGGCGAGGAAGCGCGCGTTGACCTGCGGCGCTTCGATATCGACGCCAAGGGCAAGGAAATGAAAGACCTGCGTTACACCTGGAACCGAGGTGGCCGCGATGGGCTTTCGCTGGAAATCTACGAACCGGGCCAGGCACCGATCGACGAGCTGAAAGTGATTTCCGACGCTTGGCTGACCGGCAAGAATGTCCGTGAAAAAGGCTTCTCCCTAGGCCGCTTCAGCACCGAGTACCTGAAGTACTTCCGCATTGCCATCGTGCACTTTCAGGGCAAACCGGTCGCGTTTTCCAACCTGCTGGAAACCACCAGCCCGGAACTGGCCAGCCTGGACCTGATGCGCTCTCACCCGGACGCCCCCAAGCTGACCATGGAATTCATGATGGTCGGACTGATTCTGCATTATAAAGCCCAGGGCTATGCGCGATTCAGCCTGGGAATGGTGCCCTTGTCGGGTCTGCAGCCACGACGTGGCGCGCCGATCACTCAGCGCCTGGGTTCGATGATCTTTCGTCGTGGCGAACAACTGTACAACTTCCAGGGGCTGCGCCGCTTCAAGGACAAGTTCCAGCCCGATTGGGAACCTCGTTATATGGCCGTGCCTGCCGGACTTGATCCGCTCGTGGCACTGGCTGACACCGCCGCCCTGATTGCGGGCGGCCTGACTGGATTGGTGAAACGCTGATGATTCGACGCTCCTGGCGCCTTTTGCTTGCAGCTCTGGTAATTGTTCTTTTAGTCGTAGCACTGGGAATATGGATCTGGAACCGCCCCGCCCCGCCCGCATCGCTGGAACACTTGAACCTTGACGGTGGCGCGCCGCTGACCAGCGTGACACCGGCCACCAGCATCAAGACCCGCATTGCGCTGGCCGTCACCGCCGAAGAAATGCTCTCCGACAAGCAGTTGCTGGCGATCAGCAAGGACGCTTCGGCACGCATCATTCAGGTGGTACTGCCCAAGGACGACTGCGTCCTGCAACAGAAAACCTTTCAGGAAGCCCTGGCGAAGCTCGACGGCCCTGCAAAGGTTGTTGGAGGCATAGGCCCTGGTGCGACCCTGGCGTGGCGCTGGCTGGCCGAACAGACCGACGACAAGGCGCAGGCCATTTCCGTCGGGTTTGCGCTTGAGCATGTTTCGAATCCGCCGCCTGTTCTGGAGGAAGACGAGAAACCGCCGCAGATCTGCGACGTGCCGCTGCCGCAAAAAGCTTCGCACGGGCACTGGCTGGCCGCCTGGAACGACGCCCCGGATGATCCGAGCGCAGCGTTCGTGCGTGACCAGAGCAACGCCGACACCAGCATCAGCGACTACGACATTCCGCTGCCTCAGGTGCTCAACACTGAACTGCGTCACCTGCTGCTCGGCGAGAACGACAGTGGCGGCCTCGGTATCCCGACCGTCGAAGTCCCGGCCAGCCAGCCTTCCGATACCGTGACGCTGTTCATGTCCGGTGACGGCGGCTGGCGCGACCTGGACAAGGTCGTGGCAGGCGACATGGCCAAGATGGGCTATCCGGTGGTGGGCATCGACGTGTTGCGCTACTACTGGGAACACAAGACACCGGAGCAGACCGCTGTCGATCTCACCGACCTGATGAACCACTACCGTCAGAAATGGGGCACCAAGCGCTTCATCCTGGCTGGATACTCGTTCGGCGCGGACGTGATGCCCGCGATCTACAATCGCCTGGCTGCGGATGATCAGAATCGGGTCGACGCGATCATTCTGCTGGCCTTCGCCCGTACTGGCAGCTTCGAGATTCACGTCGACGGCTGGCTCGGCAATGCAGGTAAGGAAGCCACTACCGGACAGGAAATGGCCAAGCTGCCAGCCGCCAAGGTGTTCTGTGTTTATGGTGTCGAAGAGAAGAAAGACAGCGGTTGCACCGACACTACCGCAGTCGGCGAAGCCGTTCAGTTGCCTGGAGGTCACCACTTCGATGAAGACTATCCGGCACTGGCCAAACGCCTGATCGACGCCATCAACAAGCGTCAGGGCAAGGCTACCGCTCAGTAAGCGCCGCTAGGTAGAAGTCTGAACGGCATAAAAAATCCCGGCACCGTGAGGTCGCCGGGATTTTTTTATTCACGCTGCCGGCCTTGCCGGCGAACGCTTACATCTCTACTTGCGTACCCAGCTCGATCACCCGGTTGAACGGCAGCTTGAAGAAGCGCAGGTTACCGTTGGCATTCTTGAGCATGAACGCGAACAGCGCCTCACGCCAGCGCGCCATGCCATCCATCTTCGACGGGATCACCGTTTCGCGGCTGAGGAAGTAAGTGGTGCGCATCGGACTGAAATCCAGCTCCGGCAGATCACACAACGCCAGCGCAGCAGGCACATCGGGCTCATCGATGAAACCGAAGTGCAGGATCACCCGGTAAAAACCCTCGCCATAGGACTCCACTTCAACGCGCTGCGCGGCAGGCACACGCGGTGAGTCCTCATACACCACCGTCAGCAGCACCACTTGCTCGTGCAGCACCTGGTTGTGCAGCATGTTATGCAGTAGCGCATGAGGCACGGCATCCGAACGTGCGGTCAGGAACACCGCCGTGCCCTGCACGCGATGCGGCGGCTGAACGCGAATGCTGCCGATGAAGATCGGCAACGGCAGCCCGCCCTCGTCAATCCGCTCGGCCAGCAGCTGTTTACCGCGCTTCCAGGTGGTCATGAGGATGAACAACACCGCACCTGCCAGCACCGGGAAGGCACCGCCCTGGAAAATCTTCGGTACGTTGGCCGCAAAGAACAGGCCATCCACCAGCAGCAGGCAGATCAGCAACGGAACAGCCAGCAACGGCGGCCATTTCCAGAGCATCAGCATCACGGTCGACACCAGAATGGTGGTGCAGAGCATGGTCCCGGTCACTGCCACGCCGTACGCAGATGCGAGCGCGCCAGACGATTCGAAGCCGATTACCAGCAGAATGACACCCGCCATCAGCGCCCAGTTGACGGCACCGATGTAGATCTGACCTTGCGCGTCGCTGGAGGTGTGCTGGATATGCATGCGCGGAATGTAGCCCAGCTGGATCGCCTGCAGCGTCATCGAGAACGCGCCGGAGATTACCGCCTGCGAGGCAATGATGGTCGCCATCGTCGACAGGCCGATCAGTGGCAGCAACGCCCAGCCCGGCGCCAGCAAGTAGAACGGGTTACGAACCGTTTCGGGATTGCCCAGCACCAGCGCACCCTGACCGAAATAGTTGAGCAGCAACGCAGGCAGCACGAGGATGAACCAGGCACGTGAAATCGGCTTGCGGCCAAAGTGACCCATGTCGGCATACAGCGCCTCGGCCCCCGTCAGGGCGAGCACCACAGCACCCAGAATGGCCACACCAATGCCCGGATGAATGATGAAGAAATTCACACCCCAGGCCGGATTGACCGCTTTGAGCACTTCCGGCGACTGCATGATGCCGTAAACGCCCAGCGCGCCGAGCACCAGAAACCAGGTCACCATCACCGGGCCGAACAGCACGCCGATGCGTGCCGTGCCGTGACGCTGAATCAGAAACAGCCCCACCAGCACGATCAGCGCCATGGGCACGATCCAGTGATCGAGGCCATCGAAGGCCAGTTCCAGCCCTTCCATCGCCGACAACACCGAGACTGCCGGGGTAATCATGCTGTCGCCATAGAACAGCGCAGCACCGAACAACCCGAACACCACCATCATCATTTGCAGTTTGGGGTGTTTGGCCGATGCTCGACGCGCCAGCGCCATCAACGCCATGATGCCGCCCTCGCCCTGGTTGTCAGCACGCAGGACAAACGCCATGTACTTGAACGAAACAACCCAGATCAGCGACCAGAAGATCAGTGACAACACCCCGAGTATTGCGTCATGCGTGACTTCCACGCCGTAACCGCCCTGAAACACTTCCTTGAGGGTGTACAGCGGGCTGGTGCCGATATCGCCGTAAACCACCCCCACTGCAGCGATCAGCAACCCGATAGGCCTGGCAGTGCCTGCGGCCTCCCCATGACTGTTTGTTTGACTCATCCACTACTCCCGGAAACCAGACATGAGGTTCAACACTGAGAACATCACAACGCGTAACAATTCAGATTCAGCCAGACATTGACATGCCTCGGCGCGATGGCGCGAAGCATAACGCAGCACTCGATGTAATTCTTGGTGAAACGCAGATGGTTATATAGATCCGGCCTGCCACCACGCCTTGATCACGGCCCCTTGAAGCAGTTTTTCGAAGCAACATTTCTCATGGAACGACAAAAATATCGGCCGGTCATTACTTAAGCCTGCCGCATCAGGGGTCTTCAAGAACCGCATCGACGCCAGGGCACCCTGATCCCCTCCCACCGAGATGCTCTGATGACCACACAAAACCTGACTGTCCAGCCGTTACCCTTCAAGCCCTCATTTGAAGTCGTTCCGGACGATGAAGCGCAGACCAGCAAAGAGCTGGTCGAAGCCATGCATTCCATCCTCGAGACCACGTATCAAGACACGGGGCACGCCATTCGCAGTGTGCACGCCAAGGCTCACGGCTTGCTTCACGGTCAGATTCAGGTCTACGGCGACCTGCCCGAGCCGTTGGCCCAGGGTGCCTTTGCCAGGCCCGGCAACTTCCCGGTCGTCATGCGCTTCTCGACCAACCCGGGCGACATTCTCGACGACAAGGTATCCACGCCCAGAGGCCTGGCCATCAAACTGGTTGGCGTCGAAGGCGCACGCTTGCCTGGCAGTGCAGAGGCAACCACTCAGGATTTCGTCATGCAAAACGCCAAGGCCTTTACCGCCAAGGACCCCAAGGCCTTCCTGAAGACCTTGAAGTTGCTGGCCAAAACGACCGACAAGGCTCCGGGCATGAAACGTGCGTTGTCTGCCGTCCTGCGCGGCATAGAGTCGGTGATCGAGTCTGCAGGGGGCGAAAGTGGCACACTGAGAAGTCTCGGCGGGCACCCGATGACCCACATCCTCGGCGAGACGTTCTACACCGTCGTGCCTTTCCTGTATGGCCCCTACTACGCCAAGCTCAGCGTCGTGCCCGTCTCCGCCGAGCTGATTGCGCTGACCGACAAGGCACTGGACCTCAAAGACAATCCGGACGGTCTGCGCGAAGCGGTCAAAGCGTTTTTTCTTGAACACGACGCCAGCTGGGAAGTCCGCGTTCAGCTGGCCACGGACCTGGAAAAAATGCCGATCGAGGACGCCTCGGCGATCTGGCCGGAAGACCTCAGCCCCTACGTCACCGTCGCTCGCATCGATGTGCCCCGCCAGTCGTCGTGGTCCGAGCAAAACGTTCAGGAAATTGACGAAGCCATGGCATTCAGCCCCTGGCACGGCCTTGAGGCACATCGTCCATTGGGCGGCGTCATGCGCGTACGCAAACCGGCCTATGAACATTCGGCGGGCTTTCGCAGTCAGCACAACGGCTGCCCGATGCATGAACCGCGGCGCTGAGAACATGTGAAAGTCAGTCCAGGCCCGTTCATGCGGGCTTGGACTGCATTCAGAATGTCTCAGTCGCACGCTGCAACCTCGGCCATGCCCCTCAATACACTGCGTGTACCGAAGCTACTGTCGATCATAATGCGATCGAATGGGTGGGCAATGACCCCGGCTGCGTCTCGCGTACGTCGCAATTCTCATCCAAACGCTGGTCATCGCGCCCGCTCACCGCTAGAATTGCGCACTTTTTGATCAGAGGCGCAGCAAGCGCCCAGTCAGCGCCTGCGCTTCGCGTTCGGGTGCCCTTCACGCCGAGGTTTGCCATGTCCACCGTCACCACGCCGTCCGCCCCAAAGGTCGGATTCGTTTCACTGGGTTGCCCGAAGGCACTCGTTGATTCCGAACGCATCCTGACCCAGCTGCGCATGGAAGGTTACGAAGTCGTTGCGACCTACGAGGATGCCGACGTGGTGGTGGTCAACACCTGTGGCTTCATCGATACGGCCAAGGCCGAGTCGCTGGAAGTGATCGGCGAAGCGATCAAGGAAAACGGCAAGGTCATCGTGACCGGCTGCATGGGCGTTGACGCAAACGTCATTCGCGATGTTCATCCAAGCGTATTGTCGGTGACCGGCCCGCAGCAGTACGAACAAGTGGTCAACGCAGTGCACGATGTCGTGCCGCCCCGCAAGGACCACAATCCGCTGATCGACCTGGTGCCGCCGCAAGGCGTCAAATTGACCCCGCGCCACTACGCGTATCTGAAGATTTCCGAAGGCTGCAACCATAGCTGCAGTTTCTGCATCATCCCGTCTATGCGCGGCAAGCTGGTCAGCCGTCCGGTTGGCGATGTACTCGATGAGGCCAAGCGTCTGGTCAAATCCGGTGTGAAGGAGCTGCTGGTCATCTCCCAGGACACCAGCGCCTATGGCGTGGACGTCAAATACCGCACCGGGTTCTGGGACGGCCAGCCGGTCAAGACCCGCATGACCGAGCTGTGTCAGGCGCTGGGTTCGATGGGCGTCTGGGTTCGCTTGCATTACGTTTACCCGTACCCGCACGTCGACGAACTGATTCCGCTGATGGCAGCCGGCAAGATCCTGCCGTACCTGGACATCCCGTTCCAGCACGCCAGCCCGAAGATCCTCAAGCTGATGAAGCGGCCAGCCTTTGAAGACAAGACACTGGCACGCATCAAGAACTGGCGCGAGCAGTGTCCTGATCTGATTATCCGCTCGACCTTCATCGTCGGCTTTCCCGGTGAAACCGAAGAAGACTTCCAGTACTTGCTGGACTGGCTGACCGAAGCCCAACTGGATCGCGTAGGCTGCTTCCAGTATTCGCCGGTTGAAGGTGCTCCTGCCAACCTGCTGGACGCGGCCATCGTGCCAGATGACGTCAAGCAGGACCGCTGGGATCGTTTCATGGCTCACCAGCAGGCAATCAGCGCTGCGCGCCTGCAAATGAAGATCGGCAAGGAAATCGAAGTGCTGATCGACGAAGTCGATGATCGTGGTGCCGTAGGCCGCTGCTTCTTCGATGCTCCGGAAATCGACGGCAACGTGTTCATCGGTCTGGAAGATGGCAGCACCGTTCAGCCCGGTGACAAGATCATGTGCCGCGTTACCGACGCTGACGAATACGACCTGTGGGCCGAGGTGCTGTAAGCACAGTCCCTTGCCGTAATCGAAAGCCCTGCCCTTGAACCGGCAGGGCTTTTTCGTGTCTGGCCGTTGTCTATGCAAGACTGGCCGAAAGGAGAACGCGAGATGCGGTTATATACCCCGGACACCAACGATTACCCGGAGATGAGCGAGGTGTGGGAGCGCTCGGTTCGCGCCACCCATGACTTTCTACCGGACGCCTACATCATCAGGCTCAAGGGGTTGCTGACACAGTATCTGGACAGCGTGACGCTGTTCTGCACCCGGGACGAGCAGCTCAAGATCACGGGCTTTGCGGGCGTGAACAAAAACCGACTGGATATTCTGTTCATCGACCCGAACCATCGCGGTAAAAAGCTGGGCACGCAGCTGCTGACCCACGCAATCGAGCACTTCGACATCCGTGAACTGGACGTCAACGAGCAGAACACTCAGGCACTGGGGTTTTACCTCAGGCATGGTTTCGAAGTTTTCAGCCGTTCTGAAGTCGACGGTTTGGGTCAGCCCTATCCGATGCTCAGAATGCGCCTGCCCCGTCGTAACTGACATCGATTACAGCCCAAATGCAATGTTGCCGCGATTAACCAGCGTGAGGCGGTTACAATGGCGCCTTTCTCATCAGTAAACGGCTTTTCTTCATGACAGACCCCATTCGCCTTTCCAAACGCCTTATCGAGCTGGTCGGTTGCTCCCGCCGGGAGGCCGAACTGTTTATCGAGGGTGGCTGGGTTACTGTGGACGGCGTGGTCATCGAAGAGCCGCACTTCAAGGTCAGCACCCAGAAAGTCGAGCTCAGCCCGGATGCCAAGGCAGACTCCCCTGAACCGGTCACGATCATTCTGCACAAACCCGCCTCGGCAAGCGCCGAAGAGGCTTTGCAGATGATCACGCCGGGCACGCTCTCGGTGGAGCACAGCTACAGCAAGCGTCCGCTCAAGGGCCACTTCATGCGCCTTGAGGCGATTTCAAGCCTGCAGGCCAATGCCAGCGGCTTGATGGTGTTCAGCCAGGACTGGAAAATCCTGCGCAAGCTCACCGATGACCGCAGCAAGATCGAGCAGGAATACGTGGTGGAAATCTCGGGCGAAATGGTTGCTCATGGCCTGAACCGGCTGAATCACGGCCTGACCTACAAAGGCAAGGAACTGCCCGCCGTAAAGGCCAGCTGGCAGAACGAGAACCGCCTGCGCTTTGCAATGAAAAACCCGCAGCCCGGCATCATTGCCCTGCTGTGTGAAGCCGTTGGCCTGAAGATCGTAGCCATTCGTCGCATCCGTATCGGCGGCGTATCCATGGGCAAACTGCCCGAAGGCCAGTGGCGCTACATGACGACCAAGGAAAAGTTTTAACTCCCTCGGCACTCGACCTTATTACCGCGCGCATGACCATCGTCACGCGCCGCCATGCGACTTATCAGGAAACACGCCTCATGATGAACAACGACGTACTGCGCAGCGTGCGCTACATGCTCGATATCAGCGACAGCAAGGTTGTCGAAATCATCGGTCTGACCGGTTTTGAAGTGTCCAAAAGCGATGTCATCGCTTTCATGAAGAAAGAGGAAGAAGAGGGCTATCTGGATTGCAGCGATGAAATCATGGCGCATTTTCTCGATGGCCTGGTCTACTTCAAGCGTGGCAAGGACGAAAGCCGTCCGCCGCAGCCGATTGATCTGCCGATTACCAACAACATTGTTCTTAAGAAACTGCGCGTGGCCTTCGAACTGAAAGAAGACGACATGCATGCCATCCTGAAATCCGCAGAATTTCCGGTTTCCAAGCCAGAGCTGAGTGCGCTGTTCCGCAAGGTCGGACACACCAACTACCGCGCCTGTGGCGATCAACTGCTACGCAATTTCCTCAAGGGTCTGACCCTGCGCGTGCGTGGCTGAACCGGTCGGTACCATGAGCTACAACGTCTCCCCTGTCGGCTTCGTACGCTCCTGCTTCAAGGAGAAATTCGCCATCCCCCGCCAGCCACAGCTGGCCCCGGCAGCACGTGGAGTGCTGGAGCTGGTAGCGCCTTTCGATCAGGGTGAGGCTGTTCAAGGGCTGGAACAGGTCAGTCATGTCTGGTTGCTGTTTCTGTTCCATATGGCGCTGGAAGACAAGCCGCGCCTGAAGGTGCGCCCTCCGCGTCTGGGCGGCAATCAGTCGATGGGGGTATTTGCCACCCGCGCAACGCATCGCCCCAATGGCATCGGCCAGTCGGTGGTCAGGCTGGACAAAGTCGAAGCCGGTCGCCTGTGGCTGTCCGGCATCGACCTGCTGGATGGCACACCAGTGCTGGACATCAAGCCATACGTGCCCTACGCCGACGCCATCACTGAGGCGACCAACCAGATCGCCAGTGCTGCGCCCGCCCTGATACCGGTGCAGTGGCAGGACGCCGCCCTGCTGCAGGCTCGCGAACACGCACTACGCCTGAGTGAGCCACTGGTCGAACTGATCGAGCAGTGCCTGGCGCAGGACCCGCGCCCGGCCTATCAGCTACCGACGCCGGAACGCCGCTACGGCGCTCAGTTCTGGGATCTGGACGTACGCTGGCACTACCCGCAGGCCGGGGTGATTTGCGTGCTTGAAGTCCTGCTGGCCTGAAGGAATGCCAGCGACAAATCCCGGGCAATAAAAACCCGCCTGATCCCTTCAGGGACGAGGCGGGTTTTGTAAGGCCGACTTACTTCTCGACGAATGCACGCTCGATCAGATAGTCACCAGGCTCACGCATGCGTGGCGAAACGGTCAGACCAAAGCTGTTGAGCACTTCGCTGGTCTCGTCGAGCATGCTCGGGCTACCGCACAACATGGCGCGGTCGTCCTGCGGGTTGATCGGTGGCAGGCCGATGTCGCTGAACAGCTTGCCGCTGCGCATCAGATCGGTCAGGCGACCTTCGTTCTCGAACGGCTCGCGGGTGACAGTCGGGTAGTAGATCAGCTTGTCACGCAGCGCTTCACCGAAGAACTCGTTCTGTGGCAGATGCTCGGTGATGAATTCGCGATAGGCGACTTCGTTCACGTAACGCACGCCGTGGCACAAGATGACTTTCTCGAAACGCTCGTAGGTTTCGGGGTCCTGAATCACGCTCATGAACGGCGCCAGGCCAGTACCCGTGCTCAACAGGTAAAGATGTTTGCCCGGCTTGAGGTCGTCCAGCACCAGCGTACCCGTAGGCTTTTTGCTGATGATGATTTCATCGCCTTCCTTGAGGTGCTGCAACTGCGAGGTCAACGGACCGTCCGGCACCTTGATGCTGAAGAATTCCAGATGCTCTTCCCAGTTCGGGCTGGCAATCGAGTAGGCGCGCATGAGCGGACGACCGTTTGGCTGCTGCAGACCGATCATGACGAACTGACCGTTCTCGAAACGCAAACCAGGGTCGCGGGTGCACTTGAAACTGAAGAGGGTGTCGTTCCAATGGTGGACGCTGAGGACACGCTCGTGGTTCATGTTGCTCATGTACGTGAAGACTCCTGAAAAAATAGTGCGCGCAGAAGCACTGCGCTATTGCGCGACATTCTAGTGGCAGACACAATATCTGTTAAATGAATTATCAAGATATAGGTTATCGGTTATATAGATATGCGATTTACTCTTCGTCAGCTCCAAGTGTTCGTTGCCGTCGCCCGGCAGGAAAGCGTCTCCAAAGCAGCCGTGCTGCTTTCGCTTTCGCAGTCGGCTGCCAGCACCTCCATCACCGAGCTGGAGCGCCAGTCGAGCTGCCAGCTGTTTGACCGCGCCGGCAAGCGGCTAAGCCTTAACGCCACGGGCAGGCAATTATTGCCGCAGGCCGTCGCTCTGCTGGATCAGGCAAAGGAAATCGAAGACCTGCTGAACGGTAAATCAGGCTTTGGCTCGCTGGCCGTCGGGGCAACGCTGACGATCGGCAATTATCTGGCGACCCTGCTGATCGGCGGCTACATGCAGCGTCACCCGGAAAGCCAGGTCAAGCTGCACGTCCAGAACACCGCGCATATTGTGCAACAGGTTGCCCACTACGAGATTGATCTGGGCTTGATCGAAGGCGATTGCAGCCACCCGGACATCGAGGTGCAGTCCTGGGTCGAAGACGAACTTGTGGTGTTCTGCGCCCCACAGCATCCACTGGCCAAACGCGCCCATGTAACGCTGGAAGAACTGACCCATGAAGCCTGGATCCTGCGAGAACAAGGTTCAGGCACGCGCTTGACGTTCGATCAGGCCATGCGTCACCACCGCAACGGGCTGAATGTCCGACTGGAGCTGGAACACACCGAAGCCATCAAGCGGGCAGTTGAATCCGGATTGGGCATTGGCTGCATTTCCAGGCTGGCACTACGCGATTCGTTCCGTCGCGGCAATCTGGTGGAACTGGCCACGCCGGAGCTGGATCTGGCGCGTCAGTTCTATTTCATCTGGCACAAACAGAAATATCAGACGTCAGCCATGCGCGAATTCCTCGAACTGTGCCGCGCGTTCACCGCCGGGGTGAAGCGCAGCGACGAGATCGTGCTGCCAAGCCTGTATTGAACAAGCCCTAACCCAGCAGAACGATGCCCCACACCAGAGCGATCATGCTCAGGGCGATGAACTGGGCAGCGCTGCCCATGTCCTTGGCGTTCTTGGACAACGGGTGCAGGTCCAGAGAGATCCTGTCGATGGCAGCCTCTACAGCAGAGTTGAGCAGCTCTACAATCAGGGCCAGCAGGCAGACGGCAATCAGCAAGGCATGCTCGGCCTTGCTGACGTGCAGGAAAAACGACAGCGGGACCAACACCACGTTAAGCAGTACCAGCTGGCGGAAAGCGGCTTCGCCTTTGAAAGCGGCTGACAGGCCGTCCAGAGAATAGCCTGCGGCATTGAGGATACGTTTTAGACCGGTTTGGCCTTTGAAGGGCGACATAGAGAGGCTGCTGTGTAAAAAAGATGAGGAAAGCTAAGGCACTAAAGGTCAAAAAAGCGTGAATGCTCGCAACCTGAACGCCGTTAACTGGACGAGATGGACTCAAGCTGTTGTAACAACAACGCTGCCTGGGTTCGCGTGCGTACGCCGAGCTTGCGAAAAATCGCCGTGACGTGCGCTTTGATAGTGGCTTCGGAGACGCTCAGTTCGGAGGCAATCTGCTTGTTCAGCAGCCCCTCACAGACCATAGTCAATACTCGAAACTGCTGCGGCGTGAGACTGGCGAGGCCAGCGCTTGCAGCCTTCGCTTCATCCGAAACACTGATCACTTCATTGACCTGTGGCGGCCACCAGACGTCGCCATCGAGCACGGTGCGCACCGCCTGCTGAATGACTTCAAGGGAGCTGGATTTGGGAATGAACCCGCTGGCACCAAACTCTCTGGAACGCACCACAATCGACGCTTCTTCCTGAGCCGAAACCATCACCACCGGTATCTGCGGATATTGGCCGCGCAACAGGACCAGCCCGGAGAAGCCATAAGCCCCCGGCATGTTCAGGTCCAGCAGAACCAGATCCCAATCAGCCTTCTCTCCCAGACGGGATTCAAGCTGGGCAATGCTTTCTGCCTCGACGAGCCGCGCTTCAGGCCCCAGGCCAATGCTCAGCGCCTGATGCAGCGCACTGCGAAACAGGGGATGATCATCAGCGATCAGGATGTCGTAGGTCATGTAGTGATCCTGTTTTTATAGTGAGGGCCGACAGAATCGGCCACCCAGCAAGACTGGCGAACGCGCATAACGACAACCCGAAAAGAGCGTCGGTGCCACGCCAGACAAGATGAATCGGCTTCCAGGCGGCGCCAAGCATGCCCAGCAAGACCATGACGGTCAAGCGCGAAGCGTCTTTGCCCGGGCACATGGATGGCAATTAGCCTATACAGGGCAGATCCGCAACACAGCGTAATAGAAAGCCTTCAAATGAAAGCCTTCAAATGAGTGTGGGCCGCGTCGTCGGGGTCAATCGGCTTGAGGTACTTGGCGCCCAGATAATGAGCGCTGAACACGTCCAGATAAGCATCCAGTACGCCACTGGCGCAGGTGTCCCCGGCCAGTTCCAGACAAAGCGCGGCGACTTCGGCAGTACAGAAGTGATCGTCGCGCCTTGAGCGGCGCAAACGGTAACGCGAGATCTGCTCGGGCTCCAGCGTCAACACCGGAAACCTTTCCAGATATGGGCTTTTGCGGAACATCTTGCGCGCTTCGGTCCAGGTAGCATCCAGCAGAATGAACAGCGGACGCTTGCCATCCATGCGCGACACCTTATTGACCACACGTTCCTCGGCAACGAATTCACCAGGAAAGACGATGTAGGGCTGCCACTGCGGATCGTCCAGCAACGCGAGCAATTGCTCGTCGACATCTATTCGCGACCAGCCGAAGGCATGGGTGTCCTTGATGACATCGGCGATCAGCCAGCCGGTGTTGGTCGGCTTCAAAGGCTCGGTGTCGTACATCAGCAGGCACATGCCTGACTCGGCATTCACGGCAGGTCGCCACGCGCACAGGCAATAACTGGAGATAACCCGGCAATCCGGACAGCGCGGCGCGCGCGAGCCGCGAGCAATAAAGGGCTTGGTACTGCGGGCCAGACGCTCGTCGCGCAGACGGGAAACGGCATGACTCATTACAGGACACGCCTGCGGGGGAAATACATCGACACCACAAAGACTCGGCAGGATTAAAGTACGCGCAGTTTATCAGAGCGCTGGCTCTTCAACCCGTTTTCGGTCCTCAGGCTGTTCCCGCGTCATAGAGACCGCGTTGAAACGGGTACAGCCCCTAGGCCCGATGAAGACTCCTGCTCTATACTGCTGCGCCATTGCAACCCGCGTTATCGGCGGGCTGCCCGGAACGCACTTTGAAGTCGCTGGTCCAACGGCCAGCCACTTAATCAGGAGAGTTTAATGCTGCGCCTTATCGTACCCACCCTTACGCTTTTGCTCGTTGCTCCGCTATGCGCCCAGGCGGCGTCGAAACAGGAGTTCGAACTCAGCAAGATGCTGGAAAAAGTCGCTAAGGAAAGCAGTGTCGGCACGCCAAGGGCGATCAACGAAGACATCCTCGATCAGGGCTATACCGTCAGTGGCAACGAACTGATCAACCACTTGAGCGTACGCGAAGGCCAGGCCCAGCAAATGCGCGCCAACCCGGACGTGATGCGCAACCAGTTGGGCAACAGCGTTTGCCACAACAACGGTTTCCGCCAGTTGATGACCAAGGGAGCCGTCCTCAAGTATCAATTCACCGAGTACAAGACCAACCGCCCGGTTGCGACCCAGACCTTTCAGGCTTCAGATTGCACTGTAAAGCCGAAAAAGTAAGTACCCTCGGCACTTGGCACCCTCCCCGCGCGCCTGCCCCTCAGGCGCGTCAGTTCAGCAACGCTCAAGACATCGTGCAACGAATCCGCCCTGGCAATGATCAGGGAATGGGTAGCCTTTCTCTGCAAACCGGGACATCATCGATTCAACACGCCCCACCGGGCCATTGATTCTGCAGGAGGATAAATCCCGAATGCCGTATGTACCTGACGATCTTCTATCCCGACACTTTCAAAGCAACGGGCTCGACCTGACCAGCAAAATTGAAGAGCACATCAACGAGGTCGCTCCCGGCACCAGAAACCTGCCGCTGTACCGCGACATGATGCTCACGGTGCTACGCATGGCCCAGGACGACCGCAATCGCTGGGACGTCAAGATAACGCTGCAAACCCTGCGCGAACTGGACAAAGCCTTTCGGGTGCTCGAACGCTTCAAGGGCCGCCGCAAAGTCACCGTATTCGGTTCTGCTCGCACCCCTCAGGAGCACCCCCTTTACGCACAGGCCAGAGAGCTGGGCGAAAAGCTTGCCCGCTCGGACATGATGGTCATCACCGGCGCAGGTGGTGGCATCATGGCCGCAGCCCACGCAGGTGCAGGTCTGAAACACAGCCTGGGGTTCAACATTACCCTGCCCTTTGAGCAGCACGCCAACCCCACGGTGGAGGGCACGGAAAACCTGCTGCCCTTCCACTTCTTCTTCACCCGCAAGTTGTTCTTCGTCAAGGAAGCCGACGCGCTGGTGCTGTGCCCAGGCGGCTTTGGAACTCTGGATGAAGCCCTGGAAGTGCTGACGTTGATACAAACCGGCAAAAGTCCGTTAGTACCTGTCGTATTGCTGGACACACCTGGCGGGAGTTTCTGGCAAGGTGCACTGGACTTCATCAAAAACCAGTTGCAGGACAATCACTACATTCTGCCAGCCGACATGAAACTGATGAGGCTGGTCTACAGCGCCGATGAAGCGGTGGAAGAGATCAACCGGTTTTATGCCAACTTCCACTCCAGCCGCTGGCTGAAGAACAAGTTCGTGATCCGTATGCGCCACGCGCTCAGCGCGAAGGCTCTGGAGCACATGCAGGAAGCTTTCGCCGATCTGTGTATCAATGAAAACTTCCATCAGCACAGCTATCAGGGCGAGGAGCACGATGAAGTTCAATTCAGCCACCTGACACGACTGGCGTTCACCTTCACAGGACGCAATCAGGGCAGGCTTCGTGAACTGGTGGACTACATCAATCAACAGGAAAACTGGGAGGATGCCTCAGCGACAAGAGATAGCGCGCATGATCAGGCGCCACAGAAAACGCTCTGATACCTCAGTCATCGCCGCCACGGCCGCTTAACAGGCGGCCGATCATATCCAGCGGATAGCCGCGATAACTCAGAAACCGTCCCTGCCTGGCCCGCTCACGAGCATCAACAGGCAAAGCACCGGCAAACTTGCGTTGCCAGAGCTCGTGAAGCTTCTCCTGCCAATCCACACCACACTCCCTGAGCGCCTGTTCAATGTCGGCCCGCTGCAAACCACGCTGATTCAGTTCTTCCCGAATACGAACAGGGCCATAGCCCGAACGTGCCCGGTAAGAAACGAAGCTTTCAAGGTAACGGGACTCGGAGAGCAAACCTTCCTCGACCAGACGATCAAGGGCAGCGTCGATGAGCTCGGGGGGAGCGCCGCGCTGACGCAGTTTACGCGTCAGCTCGACCCGACCGTGCTCGCGACGTGCGAGCAGGTCCATTGCAGTGCGCCTTACGGCGACAGGTGTATCAAGTACGACAGGCATGACTATCAGATATCAGCGTCTGCTTCGGCCATATCATCAGCAACGGCAGCTTCGCGGGAACCGACAGCTTTGGTGTCGACGCCAGGGGTGAGCAACTTGTCGCGAATCTGCTTCTCGAGCGCTTTGCAGATTTCCGGATTGTCTGCCAGGAATTTGGCCGAGTTGGCTTTACCCTGACCGATCTTGCTGCCCTGGTAGCTGTACCAGGCACCGGACTTCTCGACAAAACCATGCAGCACGGCCAGATCAACGATTTCGCCGTTCAGGTAGATACCCTTGCCGTAAAGAATCTGGAACTCGGCCTGACGGAATGGCGGAGCCACCTTGTTCTTAACGACCTTGACGCGGGTTTCGCTGCCGACAACCTCGTCGCCTTCTTTCACTGCGCCTGTACGACGGATATCCAGACGTACCGAAGCGTAGAACTTCAGGGCGTTACCACCGGTAGTGGTTTCCGGGCTGCCGAACATCACGCCGATCTTCATGCGGATCTGGTTGATGAAGATCACCAGGCAATTGGCGTTCTTGATGTTACCGGTGATCTTGCGCAGCGCCTGAGACATCAGACGCGCCTGCAGACCCACGTGCATGTCGCCCATTTCGCCTTCGATCTCTGCCTTTGGTACCAGCGCAGCAACGGAGTCGACAACGATGACGTCGATGGCGTTGGAACGTACCAGCATGTCGGTGATTTCAAGCGCCTGCTCACCGGTGTCCGGCTGCGAAACCAGCAGGTCGTCGACATTGACGCCCAGTTTGCCGGCGTATTCCGGATCAAGCGCGTGCTCGGCGTCGACAAATGCACAGGTAGCACCCATTTTCTGGGCCTGCGCGATGACCGACAACGTCAGCGTGGTTTTACCGGAAGACTCTGGACCGTAGATTTCCACGATCCGGCCTTTCGGCAGACCGCCGATGCCGAGTGCGATATCCAGACCCAGCGAGCCGGTGGAGATGGCAGGAATAGCCTGGCGATCATGGTCGCCCATGCGCATCACGGCACCTTTACCGAACTGACGCTCGATCTGACCCAAGGCCGCAGCCAAGGCTTTCTTCTTGTTGTCGTCCATTGAAGTCCTCACGTAATCAAATTCAATTAGGGCCTTGATGGCCACAACACCTGTATAAGTAGACAGTATTATTCCACAGCGATGAGCGCGCGCCTACCCCTGTTTTGGCATTTCTCCGCGCGCAAGCTGTATCAGCCCCTGTAGAGCGGCTTCGACCGTCTGTCGACGGACCTGATCCCGGTCGCCATCGAACTGGCGACGCTGTGCGACAAGCGCGTCATCCTTACCCCAACACAGCCATACAGTACCGACCGGTTTATCCGGCGAACCACCGCCAGGCCCTGCAACACCACTGACCGCGACAGCGAATCGCGCGCCGCTTTCACGCTGCGCACCTCGCACCATGGCTTCGACAACAGGCTGACTGACCGCCCCGACATCTGCGAACAACGCCTCCGGTACGCCCAATTGTCGGGTCTTCTGGGCATTCGAATAAGTCACATAGCCAGCCTCGAACCATGCCGAGCTACCGGCGATGCGCGTGATCGCTTCGGCGATTCCGCCTCCTGTGCAGGATTCGGCGGTGGTCACTTGAGCGTTCATTGCGCCGAGAAGCCTTCCAAGCGTATTGGCCAGCCCGGTTATCTCGTCCACGGTGTCCTCATTCATGCTGGAAGCCTGTAAAAGTGATTGCTGAGACAAGGCAGCCGCCTTGAAGCGGGTCTGCCATTGCCGGCTTATCGCGCATCTTTCCTGCGTTCGGGCTTTTTGACCGTTTCAACCGTGGTTTCTCTCGGCCTTTTTCTGGCTTCTTCCAACGGGATGAAGCGACCGTTGACGGAATCCCTTGCTCGTTTATTTTTCATATAAAAGTCCTTTTTTATAGCGTGCCGTCCGGTTATCGAGTGGCAGCGATGAAAGTCTATACGTCAAATCGAGGTTCATGGCTGTCAGGAAACGCCTGGTCACCAATAAGCGGAAGGTACGCTGTAACTGCACCGCCTGATTGAGCGTGATAACCTTGCGACCATCGCACATACCCGGCAGGCGCCCCTCGATTCAAGGAGGGACCACCCGTCATGCCTCAAGGTTGCCTCACTCCTCTCAAGAACTTGCCTAAGCCACTGATGAACAAAGCAATTTCCGACCTCTCTTCACATACCCCCATGATGCAGCAGTACTGGAAACTCAAAAACCAGCACCTGGATCAACTGATGTTTTATCGCATGGGCGATTTCTACGAGATCTTCTACGAAGATGCGAAGAAAGCCGCCAAGTTGCTGGACATCACCCTGACCGCGCGCGGTCAGTCGGCAGGCCAGAGCATCCCCATGTGCGGGATTCCGTACCACGCCGCCGAAGGCTATCTGGCCAAACTGGTGAAGCTGGGCGAATCGGTGGTGATCTGCGAGCAGATCGGCGACCCCGCGACCAGCAAGGGCCCGGTGGATCGTCAGGTAGTCCGCATCATTACGCCTGGGACCATCAGCGACGAGGCCTTGCTCGATGAGCGCAGGGATAACCTGATTGCCGCCGTACTGGGTGACGAACGCCTGTTCGGCCTTGCCGTGCTGGACATCACCAGCGGCAACTTCAGTGTGCTGGAGATCAAGGGCTGGGAGAACCTGCTGGCCGAGCTTGAACGCATCAACCCGGTCGAGCTGTTGATTCCGGACGACTGGCCGCAAGGTCTGCCTGCCGAAAAACGCCGTGGTGCGCGACGTCGTGCACCGTGGGATTTCGAGCGCGACTCAGCCCACAAAAGTCTGTGTCAGCAGTTTTCAACCCAGGACCTGAAGGGTTTTGGCTGCGAAAACCTGACACTCGCCATCGGCGCTGCTGGCTGCCTGCTCAGCTACGCCAAGGAAACCCAGCGCACCGCCCTGCCCCACTTGCGCAGCCTGCGCCACGAACGCCTCGACGACACGGTAATCCTCGATGCCGCCAGTCGGCGCAACCTGGAGCTGGACACCAACCTGTCCGGTGGCCGCGACAATACGCTGCAATCGGTCATGGACCGTTGCCAGACGGCAATGGGAACGCGGCTGCTGACCCGCTGGCTGAACCGGCCGTTGCGCGACCTGACAATTCTTCAGGCACGCCAGACGTCCATTACCTGCTTTCTGGAG
Organism: Pseudomonas syringae group sp. J254-4; assembly: GCF_032586855.1. Lineage (NCBI taxonomy): Bacteria > Pseudomonadati > Pseudomonadota > Gammaproteobacteria > Pseudomonadales > Pseudomonadaceae > Pseudomonas > Pseudomonas syringae group sp. J254-4. The sequence continues at coordinate 46,446 of NZ_JAWHOO010000003.1, forward strand.
CGCTACCGCTTCGAGAACCTGCAACCGCAGCTCAAGGAAATCGGCGATATCGAGCGGATTCTGGCGCGTATCGGCCTGCGTAATGCGCGACCACGAGACCTTGCGCGTCTGCGCGACGCCCTGAGCGCCCTGCCCGAACTGCAGCAGGCGATGACCGACCTGGAGGCGCCGCATCTGCAGCAACTTGCGCAGACCGCCAGCACCTATCCGGAACTCGCCGATCTGCTGCAGCGCGCAATCATCGACAATCCGCCTGCCGTGATCCGCGACGGCGGTGTTCTGAAAACCGGCTACGACGCTGAGCTGGATGATCTGCAATCGCTGAGTGAAAACGCCGGTCAGTTCCTGATCGATCTGGAGGCCCGCGAAAAGGCCCGTACCGGTCTTGCCAACCTGAAAGTCGGTTACAACCGCGTGCACGGCTACTTCATCGAGCTGCCGAGCAAACAGGCCGAGCAGGCCCCGGCTGATTACATACGCCGCCAGACCCTCAAGGGCGCCGAGCGCTTTATCACGCCCGAGCTCAAGGAATTCGAAGACAAGGCGTTGTCGGCCAAAAGTCGTGCACTGGCTCGGGAAAAGATGCTCTACGAAGCGCTGCTTGAAGACCTGATCGGCCATCTAGCGCCGCTGCAGGACACGGCAGCTGCATTGGCCGAACTGGACGTACTCAGCAACCTCGCAGAACGCGCGCTGAATCTGGACCTCAACTGCCCAAGATTCGTTGCCGAACCCTGCATGCGCATCGAGCAGGGCCGTCACCCGGTCGTAGAACAGGTACTAAGCACTCCGTTTGTCGCCAACGACCTGGCGCTGGACGACAGCACACGCATGCTGGTCATCACAGGCCCGAACATGGGCGGTAAATCGACCTATATGCGTCAGACGGCGCTGATCGTACTGCTGGCGCATATCGGCAGTTTCGTGCCCGCTGCCAGCTGCGAACTGTCGTTGGTCGACCGGATCTTCACCCGTATCGGCTCCAGCGACGACCTGGCCGGCGGGCGCTCGACGTTCATGGTGGAAATGAGCGAAACGGCAAACATCCTGCACAACGCTACCGACAAAAGCCTGGTGCTGATGGACGAAGTCGGACGCGGTACCAGCACCTTCGACGGCCTTTCTCTGGCTTGGGCAGCGGCGGAATGTCTGGCGCAACTGCGTGCTTATACACTGTTCGCGACGCACTATTTCGAGCTGACAGTGCTGCCGGAAAGCGAACCGCTGGTGACCAACGTGCACCTGAATGCTACCGAGCATAACGAGCGGATCGTCTTCCTGCACCGCGTACTGCCAGGACCAGCCAGCCAGAGCTATGGCCTGGCCGTGGCCCAGCTTGCGGGCGTTCCGGGCAAAGTCATCACGCGCGCCAAAGAGCATCTGCAGCGCCTGGAAACCACCAGCCTGCCGCACGAACAGCCTAAAGCCAAGCCCGGCAAACCCGCGATCCCGCAGCAGAGCGATATGTTTGCAAGCCTGCCTCATCCGGTGCTCGACGAACTGTCCAAGATCAAAGTCGACGATATGACTCCGCGGCAGGCGCTGGATTTGCTATACACATTGCAAACTCGCCTGTGACGCGAAGCGTTACATACTGTTAGAATCCCGCGCGGTTTGGGACGCTCTCGGCTTTTAGCCTGGCCGAGGCGTTTTTCGAGCCGCGTGAAAATGCAGCGAACCACTGGTAGGTAGCAGGCGACGCAGTCCCACTGCCTCAAGGCCACCCACCAAAAGCACGTATTTTCATAGGGCCGGGAAACCTCCCGAACCTGGCAACCCTGTCTGGAAGGGCTCTGCCACAGCAGCCGCCTGAGGAGAAAATTAGAAATGACCTTCGTCGTCACCGACAACTGCATCAAGTGCAAGTACACCGACTGCGTAGAAGTCTGTCCGGTGGACTGCTTTTACGAAGGCCCGAATTTCCTGGTGATCCACCCGGACGAGTGCATCGACTGCGCGCTCTGCGAGCCTGAGTGCCCTGCCGTGGCCATTTACTCGGAAGACGAGATTCCTGCTGGCATGGAAAACTTCATCGAGCTCAACGCTGAGCTTGCCGAGGTCTGGCCCAACATCACCGAAAAGAAAGATGCGATGCCGGATGCGGCAGAGTGGGATGGCAAAACCGGCAAGATCGCTGATCTGGAACGCTAGATTCCAGACAGACAAAAGGCCCTCGAGAGGGCCTTTTTTGTTGAATCTGTGCGGTTTTCTGCAGATAAAAAAAGGGGCGGTATGACCCGCCCACATTTTATCCCTGATCCCTGTATTCCGTTGTCATCATCCTGATGAATCGCATCCCGCGATGTCCTTGACCGTCATCCTTGATGGCCTGTGCCTGTCCGTTGGCACAGCTTCGATATTAGAGATTTAAACCCGCAGAGCAACACCTCAAACGCTCCAGGATATTTCCATGTCAATCACCTTAAAAATATAATCTCTATTTAAAACAACGTGTTAATTCCGTAAACACAGCTGTTTGGCGACAAGCCTCACTGTTGTTACCTGAATGACTTACAGCAACCGTACGCAATGACTTACAGGCTTTGAAAGCTGAAAGGTCGAGCAGACGCATTGACCCACGACATTCAAATGACGAAAGACATATAAAAAGGCCGATATACACACTCTGTGTTATATCGGCCCTGGATTGACGTTACGAGGGGGTGGTTACTGGAAGAGAGACTCGCTGGACAAGCCGTTTTTTTCAAGGATCTCACGCAGGCGCTTGAGCCCTTCAACCTGAATCTGCCTGACCCGCTCACGCGTCAGACCGATCTCAAGCCCTACATCTTCAAGTGTGCTGCTTTCATGTCCGCGCAAGCCAAAGCGACGGATGACAACCTCCCGTTGCTTCTCGGTCAACTCGGACAACCATTGATCGATGCTCTGGGACAGATCATCGTCCTGCAGCAGCTCACAGGGGTCGGTCGGACGATCGTCGGTCAAGGTGTCGAGCAGCGTCTTGTCCGAATCAGGCCCCAGCGAGACGTCCACCGACGAGACACGCTCGTTGAGACCGAGCATGCGCTTGACCTCACCTACCGGTTTTTCCAGCAGATTGGCGATTTCTTCGGGAGAAGGTTCATGATCCAGCTTCTGGGTCAGCTCTCGGGCCGCGCGCAGATAAACATTCAGCTCCTTGACGACGTGAATCGGCAGCCGGATGGTCCGGGTCTGATTCATGATCGCGCGTTCGATGGTCTGGCGAATCCACCAGGTGGCGTAGGTGGAAAAACGAAAGCCGCGTTCAGGGTCGAATTTTTCAACCGCCCGAATCAACCCCAGGTTGCCCTCCTCGATCAGGTCAAGCAATGACAGACCACGATTGACATAACGTCTGGCAATTTTAACTACCAGACGCAGATTGCTTTCAATCATGCGTTTGCGCCCGGCCGGGTCTCCACTTTGCGACAGACGCGCAAAATGAACTTCTTCTTCCGGGGATAGTAGAGGAGAAAAACCGATTTCATTGAGGTACAGCTGGGTAGCATCAAGCGCCCGCGTGTAGTCAATGTACTTGTGTTGTTTGAGCGATGTTGAATGCTTGACCTTGGCGCGTCCGGAGGCAGCGGGTGGCTGCTTCTCGTTTGACGCTTCCTTCAGGACAATGCCGGCTTCCATAAGGAGCACTTCATCATCGATGTCAAACTCCGGCGCTTCGTTGCCAAGAGCCATTGTTTTAGTCCTTTGGTGAGTTCGACCTCAAGCTCCAGCATCGCCTGATTCCATGGCAACACTTGAGCCTGTTCCTAATACGCCTGGAACAGGCTGGCAACTATCAACGACGTGGCAAAAATCCCAATGGATCTACAGGTTTCCCTTGGCGGCGAATCTCAAAATGCAGCTTCACCCGGTCAGTTCCTGTTGACCCCATTTCGGCAATCGTTTGCCCTGCCTTGACCTGTTGACCTTCCCGTACCAAAAGCCTGCGATTATGACCGTAGGCACTGACGTAGGTATCGCTGTGTTTGATGATGATCAATTCGCCGTAGCCCCGTAATCCACTTCCGGCGTAAACAACTGAACCATCAGACGCTGCCAAAACAGGCTGTCCCAAATCACCAGCGATATCAATTCCTTTATTCAAACTGCCGTTTGAGGAAAATTTTCCTATCAAAATGCCACTTGAAGGCCAGGTCCAACCCGTCGGAGACTTACCGGCCGGGCCTGTCCCGGTGGTCGCAGAAGGAGGTATCACCACAGGTACAACCGCAACAGGCTTGGAAATAACCGTAGTTTTGACCGAACCGGAACTGCTGGTGCTGGTTGATGTAGACGTCACCGGGCGTCCTGCACCGGAGGTAGAAGCTACGTCCTGCGTTGAAGACGAGCGCCCGTCAAAGCGAATTGTCTGACCTGGCTTGATGGTAAACGGCTCGGGGATCTGATTGCGGGCAGCCAGCGCTTTCCAGTCCCAGCCGTAACGAAATGCAATCGAAAAAAGCGTGTCACCGCGCCTGACCACGTATTGGCCGGTAGTTACCGTCGGACGCTGGGCAACGGCATTGCCGTTGCGATCAACGACACGAACCCCGCCTGAAGGCGTGCTGGAGCAGCCGACCAAAAGGACACTGAGAGCAATGCCAATCACCAGACGCTGATAACTTCTTGAAGACCTGAGCTGCTGAATGACTGTGAGACTCACCCGCCACTCCCTTTACTGGTGACTGAATTCAAAAAAGATGCCTATTGTGCCGTAATAGCGACGGGCAGCCAGTGATTAACCGTTGAAAAAACGTTGTTATGTATCAATCAGCTACATGGAATGATGCCATCAGGCCATTCAACATTCCGGGCCGCGCGCTGTAGACCAATGACTGAAGCCAGAATTCACTGTTTACCGCAGACAATCTTCACGCGATTGGCCCGTTGAGCAGTGGCACGAAGCGCACAGCCCCCAGTACGTGCCGGGAAAAACCGTTTTCTTCACGGATGATCAGCATCAATTGCTGAACCTCTCCCGAACCCACCGGGATGACCAGCCGACCTCCAGGTGCCAGTTGATCAAGCAGCGCCTGCGGTACGTCGGTTGCCACTGCCGTGACGATGATGCCGTTATAAGGTGCCAGAGCAGGCCAGCCTTCCCAGCCGTCGCCCCAGCGGAAAACCACATTACGCAGATTGAGCTCGACCAGACGCTCCTTGGCGCGGTCCTGAAGGACTTTGATACGCTCGACCGAAAATACACGCTCCACCAGCTGTGCCAGCACCGCGGTCTGATAGCCCGACCCCGTACCGATCTCCATAACCTTGTCCAGCGGACCGGCTGCCAATAGCAGCTCGCTCATCCGCGCGACCATGTAAGGCTGGGAAATCGTCTGGTTGTGACCGATGGGCAGCGCTGTGTCTTCATAAGCGCGATGCGCCAGCGCTTCATCGACAAACAGATGCCGGGGCGTCTTGCGAATGACGTCCAGCACCCGCTGGTTGGAAATACCCTCTTCGCAGAGGCGCTGGATCAGACGTTCACGGGTGCGCTGCGAGGTCATCCCGATCCCGCGACGCAATAGATCATCCTGCTCGCGCGACATCAACGAAGACCCTCCAGCCAGGTATTCAGGCTGCTGAATCCGTCCTGATAAGTTCGATCCAGCTGCAACGGCGTAATCGATACGTAACCCTGTATGACCGCATGGAAGTCGGTGCCAGCACCGCCGTCCTCGACATCGCCGGCAGCGGCAATCCAGTAGCCGGCACGACCACGCGGGTCGACAACCTTTACCGGCGCCGCAGCACGGGCACGGTGCCCCAGTCGGGTCAGTTGAATGCCGCGGATATGCTCAAGCGGCAGGTTCGGAATATTCACGTTCAGTACCGTGCGGGGTGGCAGGTCGAGTTGCTCATGGGCCTCAACCAGCAAACGCGCATAATGCGCCGCCGTCGCCAGATTATCCGGCTGACGTGACAAAAACGAAAAGGCAAACGACGGGCGCTGCAGAAAACGCCCTTCAAGCGCTGCAGCGACCGTTCCCGAATACAGTACATCGTCGCCCAGATTGGCACCCAGGTTGATACCTGAAACCACCATGTCCGGTTGATGCTCCAATAACCCATGAATCCCCAGATGCACGCAGTCGGTCGGCGTACCATTGAGACTGATGAAGCCGTTGGCCAGTGTATGTGGGTGCAAGGGCCGGTCGAGTGTCAGGGAACTGCTGGCACCGCTTTTGTCCTGATCAGGGGCGATCACCACGCACTCGGCATAGTCCGCCAGCGCCGCATGGAGCGCGACAAGACCGGGCGCGTTCACCCCGTCATCATTTGATATCAGAATACGCATGGGCTGTCCGTCTGCCCAACCGGCACCAGATCAATGAGTTCGCGCACTAAAACAGTGGCGAAGCATCCGGGCGGAAGGACGAATTCCAGTTGCAGAATGTCAGACTCGGGATAATGCCACGTCAGCCGCCCAATGGGCAGTCGCAGGATGCGCCGTTCGTGCTCCATGCCCGCTCTGACCAGCCAGTCACGCAACGCAGACTCATCATTGGCAATGGCATTTTCCAGCTCTGCCGTCGCGCCACCCGCTGGCGAAGGGCCTTCACCCCACTGTGGCCCGGTAGCGTGCAGATCGAGAATCGCCAGCCGAGGATCGCTGCACTCATCAACGCCCGCCGGAAAAAAGCTGCGGCTGTCGGTGAAAGCCAGCAAATCCCCTACCTGAGCCTTTTCCCAGCTGCCATCGGCAACGCGGGCTGCCAGTACTCGATTGAACAGGTAGCTGCGCGCCGTGGATAACAGTCGCGAACGCACCGCACGTTGCTCAGGCAACGCTTTGCGGGCAGCGTAATCGCGTGCTTCGCCAAGATTTCCACCCTGATAACCGAAACGCTGCGCGCCGAAATAATTGGGGATGCCCTGCCGGGCAATGGTTTCAAGGCGCTGGTTCAAAGCGTCCGTGTCGGCATCCAGTTGCGTAAGCCGCAACGTAAAGCCATTCGCAGCGTGAGCACCGCGTTGCAGCTTGCGCTTGTGTCGAGTGCTTTTGAGAATCTGCAGCGTATCGTCCTGCGCGGCCGACAGATCAGGATCGGCTTTGCCCGGCAGTTGAATGCTGAACCACTGGCGGGTCAGTGCCTGGCGGTCCTTGAGACCGGCATAGCTGACCGTACGCAACTGCACCCCCGCGGCCCGGGCCAGCCGACGTGCCGCCTCTTCGGTATTCAGGCCGCGTTTTTCGACCCACAGCCATAAATGCTCGCCATCGCCTGAAAGCGGAATGTCCAGCACCTCGTCGACCTGAAAGTCTTCGGCAGTCGCCTTGAGGGCTGCACGACCCAGTGCATCGCCGTAGGCCCTGGGGCCAAGCAGTTCAAGTTCATTCATGCGCGCAGCAACAACGCAACGGCATGCACCGCGATGCCTTCTTCGCGCCCGGTAAAGCCGAGTTTTTCTGTCGTTGTCGCTTTCACGTTCACCTGATCCAGCTCAACCTGCAGATCTTCAGCGATCAAGGCGCGCATGGCATCGATATGCGGTGCCATTTTTGGTGCCTGGGCAACGATGGTGGCGTCGACATTACCGACTTTCCAGCCTTTGCCGTGGATCTGCTTGAGGACATGACGCAGCAGCACGCGGCTGTCGGCACCCTTGAATTGCGGATCGGTGTCAGGAAAGTGCTTGCCGATATCGCCCAGTGCCGCGGCCCCCAAAAGCGCATCGCTCAGGGCATGCAGCAGGACATCGCCATCGGAATGGGCCAGCAGGCCGAACCCGTGTGCAATCCGCACGCCGCCCAAGGTAATGAAGTCGCCTTCAGCGAAACGGTGCACATCATAGCCATGGCCAATACGCATAAAAAAACGCCCTGAAAAAAGTCAGGGCGTGATTCTACCTGCTTTGGCGCTGGTTAGCTGTTCAAGGCTTCAGCGTGATGCCTTAGATGCTCTTCGATGAAGCTGGCGATGAAGAAATAGCTGTGGTCATAACCTGGCTGCATCCGCAAGGTCAGCGGATAGTTAGCAGCCTTGGCGGCCTGAACCAGAACTTCAGGCTTGAGCTGATTGACCAGAAAGTCGTCACGATCACCCTGATCCACCAGGGTCGGCAGTTTTTCCGACGCTTGCGCAATCAACACACTGGCATCCCACTCACGCCAGCGAGAACGGTCTTCACCCAGATAACGGGAAAATGCCTTTTGCCCCCAGGGGGAATCGATCGGATTACTGATCGGCGAAAACGCCGATACCGAGCGATAGCGGCCAGGATTGCGCAGTGCGCAGACCAGCGCCCCATGCCCGCCCATCGAGTGCCCGCTGATACTGCGCGCCTCTGACGCCGGGAAGTGCTCTTCGATAAGGGCTGGCAGCTCCCTGACGACGTAATCATGCATCTGGTAATGCCGCGCATATGGCTGTTCGGTGGCATTGAGATAGAAGCCCGCCCCTTGACCGAAGTCCCAGGCGCCGTCAGGGTCGTCGGCTACGTCGGCACCGCGCGGGCTGGTATCAGGTGCCACGATGATAATGCCCAGCTCGGCCGCAAGCCGGTGAGCGGCGGCTTTCTGCATGAAGTTCTCGTCGGTGCAGGTCAGGCCGGAAAGCCAGTACAACACGGGCAGCTTGCCGCCCTGCTCTGCCTGCGGCGGCAGATAGACTGCAAACACCATGTCACAACCCAGTACTTGAGAGTGGTGTTTGTAACGCTTGTGCCAGCCGCCGAAGCTTTTCTGGCAGGAAATATTTTCCAAAGGCATGTCGCTTCCTCCAGTTGCAAGCGGCAAGCTACAAGCATGTAACAAATCTTCGTGCTTGCCGCTTGCCGCCGCTCCTCAAAAATGAATGACGGTGCGGATGCTTTTGCCTTCATGCATCAGGTCGAACGCCTTGTTGATGTCTTCCAGGCCCATGGTATGGGTAATGAACGTATCCAGCGGAATTTCACCGGTCTGCGCCATGTCGACATAGCTTGGCAATTCGGTGCGGCCACGCACGCCACCAAATGCCGAACCGCGCCAAACGCGCCCGGTCACCAGCTGGAACGGACGGGTAGAGATTTCCTGACCGGCACCGGCCACGCCGATGATGACCGACTCGCCCCAGCCCTTGTGGCAGGATTCCAGCGCTGCACGCATGAGCTGTACATTGCCGATGCACTCAAAGGAGAAATCCACCCCGCCATCGGTCATGTCAACAATGACTTCCTGAATAGGACGGTCGAAATCTTTCGGATTGACGCAATCAGTCGCGCCCAACTGTTTGGCGATCTCGAACTTGGCCGGGTTGATATCGATGGCGATGATTCGAGACGCTTTGGCTTTGACCGCACCGATCAACGCTGAGAGACCGATACCGCCCAGACCGAAGATCGCTACGGTATCGCCAGGCTTGACCTTGGCAGTGTTGAGCACCGCACCGATACCGGTGGTGACACCACAACCCAGCAGGCAGACTTTTTCCAGCGGTGCCTGTTTGTCGATTTTGGCCACCGAGATTTCCGGCAGTACGGTGTATTCGGAGAAAGTCGAGGTGCCCATGTAGTGGAAAATCGGCTCGCCCTTGTAGGAAAAGCGCGTGGTGCCATCCGGCATCAGGCCTTTACCCTGAGTGGCACGAATCGCCTGACACAGGTTGGTCTTGCCCGAGCGGCAGAATTTGCACTGACGGCATTCCGGGGTATACAGCGGAATGACGTGGTCGCCGACCGCGACAGAGGTGACACCTTCGCCAATGGCTTCGACAATTGCACCGCCTTCGTGGCCGAGGATCGACGGAAAAATCCCCTCGGGATCGGCACCGGAAAGTGTGTAGGCATCGGTATGGCAGACGCCGGAGGCCACTACTTTGAGCAGCACTTCTCCCGCCTTGGGCATGGCGACATCGACTTCAACGATCTCCAATGGCTTTTTGGCTTCAAAAGCGACAGCAGCGCGCGACTTGATCATCAAACTTCTCCGACGGGTAAAAACAAGGTTTGCAGTGTAGTACAGTGCCAATTGGCGAGTAATACGGCTAAAAGCAAAACATTAATGCTGTACAGGGATAATCCATGCACATCAATCGCTGGGAAGGTCTGGACGAATTCGTTGCGGTCGCTGAATGCGGCCAGTTCACAGCGGCTGCACAAAGGCTTGGGGTTTCCTCGTCACATATCAGCCGCCAGATCGTGCGCCTTGAAGAACGACTGCAAACCCGTTTGCTTTATCGCAGCACGCGCAAGGTCGCGCTGACAGAGGCTGGTCAAACGTTTTTACATCACTGCCAACGTTTGCAGGACGGCCGCGAAGAAGCACTGCGCGCTGTAGGCGATCTGGCCAGCGAACCGAAAGGGTTGCTACGCATGACCTGCGCGGTGGCGTATGGCGAGCGCTTCATCACGCCTTTGGTGACACGCTTCATGGACCTGTATCCGCACTTGCGGGTCGACATTGAGCTGAGCAACGAAACGCTTGATCTGGTGCATGAAGGAATGGATCTGGCGATTCGCCTTGGCCGGCTACAGGATTCGCGCATGGTTGCAACCCGCCTCGCGCCACGGCAAATGTATCTGTGTGCTGCGCCTTCCTACATTGAACGCTACGGGCGACCTCACAGCCTGTCGGAACTGAATCGCCACAACTGTCTGGTCGGGGGCAGCGATACCTGGCAGCTTCAGCAGAATGGCCGCGAGTTTTCTCAGAGAGTGCAAGGCAACTGGCGCTGCAACAGCGGTCAGGCGGTTCTGGATGCCGCGCTACATGGGGTTGGCCTGTGTCAGTTGCCAGACTATTACGTGCAGAAACACCTCAATGACGGAACGCTGGTTTCATTGCTGGAAGCCCATCAACCGCCCAATACTGCCGTTTGGGCGCTCTATCCGCAGCAAAGGCACCTGTCGCCCAAGGTACGCAAGCTGGTGGACTACCTTAAAGAAGGATTGGCGATGCGTGATGAGTACCGCCAGTAGCTAACGGCCGAACTCAGTGCGGCGTTGACGCAACCATTCAAGATCCTCGGGGCGAGTGACCTTGATGTTATCGGACCGCCCTTCGACCAGTCGCGGCGACTGCCCTGCCCACTCGATCGCCGATGCTTCATCGGTGATGCTCACATTCGACACCAGACTGTCCGCCAAGGCGCGATGCAGGGCCCCAAGACGAAACATCTGCGGCGTGAATGCTTGCCAGATCAGGCTCCGGTCCACGGTTTCAAGCACGCGACCACTGCTGTCGGCACGTTTGAGGGTATCCCGGGCCGGTACGGCCAGCAGGCCGCCAACCGGGTCGTCAGCCAGCTCTCCGAGCAGATTATCCAGATCACTACGCGCCAGATTAGGGCGCGCAGCGTCATGCACAAGCACCCAGTCATTGTCGCTCGCGCCCTGAGCATGCAGGTGCAGAAGCGCATTGAGCACCGAGCCTGAACGCTCGCTGCCGCCATCCACTCGCTGAATGCGGGCATCTTTAGCGCAGGGCAATGCAGCCCAGTAAGGGTCGTCCACAGCCAGACTGATCACCAGGCCCTTGAGCCGAGGGTGATCGAGAAAGCAAAGCAGGCTGTGTTCAAGAATTGTCAGGCCGCCCAGTTGCAAATATTGCTTGGGACGGTCAGCTGCCATGCGAGCACCAATGCCCGCTGCAGGTATCACTGCCCAGAAGGCAGGAAGAAAGTCTTTCATGGCACCAACTTGATTATTGCGCGAGCTGGTAAAGGGTTTCGCCGTCCTTGACCATGCCGAGTTCATGTCGGGCACGTTCTTCGACGGTTTCCAGACCCTTTTTCAACTCCATGACCTCGGCATCAAGCACGCGGTTGCGCTCCAGCAGCACCTCATTCTCAGCGTGCTGGTCGGCAATCTGCTGAGTCAGGCTGGCCACTTGCGCAAGGCTTCCGTTACCGACCCAAAGGCGGTACTGCAAGCCAGCCAGCAACAGGAGCAGGACGAGGAACAACCAGTTAGGACTGCGCATTGAAATATCAGGTACCCAGTAAAAAAGACAGCAGAGCCAACGTGAACAACAAACGACTGAGGGCATTGAGCCTGACATAAGCCAGGCTCAATCACTCCAGATTACCGCGGAGCGTCAGCATCAGAGCTGCACAGGCAAGTCAGGTGACTCGAGTCTGTGCAGCACTCTGCGTCTTTTTACCATCTATGGCTCAACCGCGAAACTCGGCACGACCACGATACGCGGCCTTGGAGCCCAATTGCTCTTCGATGCGCAGCAGTTGGTTGTACTTGGAAACGCGGTCGGAGCGGCACAGCGAACCGGTTTTGATCTGACCGGCAGACGTGCCCACAGCCAGGTCGGCAATGGTCGAGTCTTCGGTTTCGCCGGAACGGTGAGAGATGATCGCAGTGTAACCGGCAGCCTTGGCCATCTGAATGGCTTCCAGCGTTTCGGTCAGGGAGCCGATCTGGTTGAACTTGATCAGAATCGAGTTGGCGATCTTCTTGTCGATGCCTTCTTTCAGGATCTTGGTGTTGGTTACGAACAGGTCGTCACCGACCAGTTGGACTTTCTCGCCGATCTTGTCGGTGAGAACTTTCCAGCCATCCCAATCAGACTCGTCCAGACCGTCTTCAATGGAAATGATCGGATGCTTGCGCGTCAGCTCGGCAAGGTATTCGGCAAACTCGGCGGAGCTGTACTCGCCCTCTTCGCTGAGTTTGTACTTGCCGTTCTTGTAGAACTCGCTCGCCGCGCAGTCCAGCGCCAGGGTCACGTCGGTGCCCAGCGTGTAACCCGCATTGGCGACGGCTTCGGCAATAGCGTCGAGCGCTTCCTTGTTGGACGCCAGGTTAGGCGCGAAACCGCCTTCGTCGCCAACAGCGGTGTTCAGGCCACGCGCCTTGAGCACTGCCTTGAGGTGATGGAAAATCTCGGTGCCCCAGCGCAGGCCTTCAGCGAAGGTTTTGGCGCCGACAGGCTGGATCATGAATTCCTGGATGTCGATGTTGTTATCAGCATGCTCGCCACCGTTGATGATGTTCATCATCGGCACCGGCATGGAGTACACGCCCGGTGTGCCATTGAGGTTGGCGATGTGCGCGTACAACGGCAGATCCTGATCCTGAGCCGCCGCCTTGGCAGCTGCCAGGGAGACCGCAAGAATTGCGTTTGCACCCAGGCTTGCCTTGTTCTCGGTGCCGTCCAGCTTGATCATCGCGTGATCCAGAGCCTTCTGGTCAACCGGGTCCTTGCCCAGAAGCAGGTCACGGATAGGGCCGTTGATGTTGGCTACAGCCTTCAGAACGCCCTTGCCCATGTAACGGCTCTTGTCGCCATCACGCAGCTCCAGCGCTTCGCGCGAGCCGGTTGAAGCACCAGACGGCGCGCAGGCGCTGCCAACGATGCCGTTATCGAGGACCACATCTGCTTCTACAGTGGGATTGCCACGGGAGTCGAGAACTTCACGACCTTTGATGTCGACGATTTTTGCCATTGTTGTAAACACTCCAAGATTGACGAAAACGACGCAGCTGGGAAAACAATGCTCGCAGTCAGACGCAGAAAAAGGCAGGTCTGAATGCGACAACCCCGTCACGAATGACGGGGAACGGCACTTTACCGGAGAACCCTGTTCAAGCGGTCTCTACGATCGGAAAACTTTTGACAAGTTCATCCAGTGACTTGAGCTGGGCCAGGAACGGCTCCAGCTTGTCCAGACGCAGGGCACACGGGCCGTCGCATTTGGCGTTGTCAGGGTCCGGATGCGCTTCAAGGAACAGGCCGGCCAGATTCTGGCTGATGCCTGCCTTGGCCAGATCCAGGACCTGAGCGCGGCGGCCACCGGCAGAATCGGAGCGACCACCCGGCATTTGCAGGGCGTGTGTCACATCGAACAGGATCGGGTATTCGAACTGCTTCATGACGCCGAAGCCGAGCATGTCCACCACCAGATTGTTGTAACCGAAGCTGGAACCCCGCTCGCAGAGAATCAACTGATCATTACCCGCCTCTTCGCACTTGGTCAGGATGTGTTTCATTTCCTGAGGTGCGAGAAACTGGGCTTTCTTGATGTTGATGACTGCGCCGGTCTTCGCCATCGCAACGACCAGATCGGTCTGACGCGACAGGAAGGCCGGCAACTGGATGATGTCGCACACTTCGGCAACCACGGCAGCCTGATGAGGCTCGTGCACGTCGGTGATCAACGGCACGTTGAAGGTGCGCTTGATCTCTTCGAAAATGCGCATGCCCTCTTCAAGGCCCGGCCCGCGGTAGGAATTCACCGAAGAGCGGTTGGCCTTGTCGAAGCTGGCTTTGAACACGTAAGGGATACCGAGCTTTTCGGTCACCCTTACGTACTCTTCACAGACCTGCATGGCCATATCCCGGGACTCGAGTACGTTCATGCCGCCGAACAGCACCATTGGCTTGTCGTTGGCGATCTCGATCGAACCTACGCGAATTGTTTTCTGAGCCATGTGTGAAGTCCCTGTCAGGAGTTTTTCTGATGTTGAGCCAGTGCCGCCTTGACGAAACCGCTGAACAGCGGATGACCGTCACGGGGCGTGGAAGTGAATTCCGGGTGGAACTGGCAAGCGACGAACCATGGATGATCCGGTGCTTCGACCACTTCAACCAGCGCACCGTCGCCGGAGCGACCGGAAATCTTCAGGCCTGCCTCGATCAGTTGTGGCAGCAGGTTGTTGTTCACTTCATAGCGATGACGATGACGCTCGACAATCACGTCCTTGCGGTAGCAGTCGTGTACCAGCGAACCGGCTTCAAGCTGGCAATCCTGTGCCCCTAGACGCATGGTGCCGCCCAGATCGGAACTTTCGGTACGGGTTTCGACTGCACCGGTGGCATCTTCCCACTCGGTGATGAGACCCACCACGGCGTGCGCGCTGGTACGGTTGAACTCGGTGGAGTTGGCGTCTTTCCAGCCCAGCACGTTACGTGCGAACTCGATGACCGCCACTTGCATGCCCAGGCAGATGCCCAGATACGGCACCTTGTTTTCCCGTGCAAACTGGACGGCAGTGATCTTGCCCTCGACGCCGCGCAGGCCAAAGCCGCCTGGAACCAGAATCGCATCCACGCCTTCCAGCAGGCCGGTGCCCTGGTTTTCGATGTCTTCGGAATCGATATAACGCAGGTTCACCTTGGTACGGTTGGTGATACCGGCGTGGCTCATGGCTTCGATCAACGACTTGTAGGCGTCGAGCAACTCCATGTACTTGCCGACCATCGCGATGGTGACTTCGTGCTCGGGGTTGAGCTTGGCGTCGACGACCTTGTCCCACTCGGACAGATCGGCACCCTCGCATTGCAGGCCGAAGCGCTCGACCACAAAATCGTCCAGGCCTTGCGAATGCAGGATGCCCGGGATCTTGTAGATGGTGTCCGCGTCTTCAAGGGCGATAACCGCACGCTCTTCAACGTTGGTGAACTGAGCGATCTTGCGACGCGAGGACACGTCGATCGGGTGGTCGGAGCGGCAAACCAGTACATCAGGCTGCAGACCGATTGAGCGCAATTCTTTCACCGAATGCTGAGTCGGCTTGGTCTTGGTCTCGCCGGCAGTGGCTATGTAAGGCACCAGCGTCAGGTGCATCAGCATCGCGCGGCGTGCGCCCACTTCGAAACGCAACTGGCGGATGGCCTCGAGGAACGGCTGCGACTCGATGTCACCCACCGTACCGCCGATTTCGACCAGCGCCACGTCGGCATCGCCTGCACCCTTGATGATGCGGCGCTTGATTTCGTCGGTGATATGCGGAATGACCTGAATGGTCGCCCCCAGATAATCACCACGGCGCTCTTTGCGCAGGACGTGTTCGTACACACGGCCGGTGGTGAAGTTGTTGTTCTGGGTCATGGTGGTGCGGATGAACCGCTCGTAGTGACCAAGGTCCAGGTCGGTCTCGGCGCCGTCGTGAGTGACGAACACCTCACCGTGCTGGAACGGGCTCATGGTGCCTGGGTCCACGTTGATGTAGGGATCCAGTTTGAGCATGGTGACCTTGAGTCCCCGCGCCTCCAGGATGGCCGCCAATGAAGCCGAGGCAATGCCTTTCCCCAATGAAGAAACAACACCGCCCGTGACGAAGATGTAGCGCGTCATGAAAAACCCTAGAAGTCTGCGTTAAAGCGGTCAGAGCCGCCGGGGATAGCGAAGGAAGGCCGAAGCCCCCGATTACCGACAAAATTCACGGTGCACTCCCGAAACTGCTGCGTTGAAACCGACCGGCCGAAGCCAGTGTGGTGCGCGCTACATTTTAAGAATTACCCAGCAAACACTGGTTGGTAACCGGCAACTTGCGTTGTTTCAAAAGAACCAACAGAAGTTGTATCAAGAAGGGAGCGTAGTCTACCTGAAAGGGCCTTTCAGCTCAAACTTTGGTCGCTGGTCGGTACAACCCAGTGCAAACGCCAGCTTTCATTGGGCGAACCGTCCAGTCCAGGCAGGTTGGCGACGGCCAGCAGGTCATTATCGCAGTAGAGCAGCGGCAATCTGCCGCGCAGAAAAACCGGTACAGCCTGCTCATTTAGCAGCCGTTTTAGATCACGACTGCCGCGTCCGCCGAGGAGCATCAGCTCTCCTCCCTGCCGGTAGCGGATTTGCAGAGCGCCACACGGCGCATCACCTTCAAGGCTTACCCAGCCATTGCCCGGCAAGTGCAGCGGTGTGCGGCAGTCGGGCCAGTCTGTTACCCGGTGACAGTCGCGTCCCCAGTCAACCGGCACCCACCAAAGGCAGCCCTGCGCCCTGTGCAGCTCGCCATCGGCAAGCCGCCACAGCGGACGGGCATCCTGCGCCGCGTCGCGCAATGCCTCCCAGCCAGCCCAGTGATCGGTATCCGGCAGCCGCGTCAGCGGCGCAAGCCAATGGCGCAGTGCATTGCGCTGCCTTGCTGCGGACAGCACGGCAAGCGGGCCAATGCTCAGCACGGGAAAGCCAAGCCAGGCAAATGGCGTCGTGGCTTGGGCACTGGCCAGATCCTGCACGGCAAGCTCGTCCAGCAATTGCTGTGCTTCGCCAAGGTGGCCCGCAGTACGCGCCAGACTGGCCGCTGCCTGAGGCCATCTGGAGGTCAGCAATGGCAGCACGTCACTGCGCAAGAAGTTGCGCGAGAATCGGGAGTCGTCGTTGCTCGGGTCTTCGACCCAATTCAGGCCGTGCTGATGCGCGTAGCCTTCAAGTTCGGCACGAGACACTGCCAGCAGCGGTCGCACCAGATGCCCACGCCCCAGAATTCGCTGATCGGGCATGGCAGCCAGACCGCGTACACCAGCGCCGCGCAGCAGGCGGAACAACAGGGTCTCGGCCTGATCGTCACGGTGCTGGCCGGTGAGCAATACATCCCCCTCAGCCAGCCTGCCAGTGAAAGCGGTGTAACGCGCCTGCCGGGCAGCCTGCTCGATGCTCGCGCCAGGATCGACGCTTACCCGAACCAGCTCAAATGCCACACCCAGCGCCTGACAAACCTGCCGACAATGTTCAGGCCACGCATCGGCAGCGGCCTGCAGGCCGTGATGAACGTGGATGGCGTGTAAGACAGGCAGGGTTTCGCATTTGGCCAGTTCAGCCAGAAGATGCAACAACACCGTGGAGTCTAGGCCACCGGAAAAGCCGATATGCCAGGTTGGCGCGTTGCGCCAGGGAGCCAAAGCCTGAAGGAGCCTTGCAGGAAGGTCATGACCGCTATATGTGGAGGTGGTCATTGGTGTTTCTCACCGGACTTCGCTTATTCACGCACTGATCGGTCCAGTGCTCAAGCCAGCCCTTTCGCGAACAAACGAAGCGTCGCGCGGTTCGCTCCCACGTCCTTTGGGCAGAAGCCCGCAAGACGTGGAAACAATCGGGGCGACGCAGCTTACAGACCGTAGCTCATCAGACGGTCATAACGACGGGCCAGCAGCTCATCGTTATCGAACGCCTTGAGCATCGCCAACTGGCTGCTCAGTTCTTCACGAATCAACGCAGCGGCAGCAACCGGGTCGCGATGTGCACCGCCCAGCGGCTCGGCGATAACCTTGTCGACGATGCCCAGACCTTTCAGGCGATCAGCGGTGATACCCATCGCTTCAGCAGCATCCGGTGCCTTCTCGGCGGTTTTCCACAGAATCGACGCGCAGCCTTCCGGGGAGATTACCGCGTAGGTCGAGTACTGCAGCATGTTCAACTGGTCGCATACGCCAATCGCCAGCGCACCACCGGAACCGCCTTCACCGATAACAGTAGCGATGATCGGGGTCTTGAGACGGGCCATCACACGCAGGTTCCAGGCAATTGCCTCGCTCTGGTTACGCTCTTCCGCATCGATACCAGGATAAGCGCCCGGCGTATCGATAAAGGTCAGGATCGGCATCTTGAAGCGCTCGGCCATTTCCATCAGGCGGCAAGCCTTGCGATAGCCCTCGGGACGCGGCATGCCGAAGTTGCGACGAACCTTCTCGCGCACTTCACGACCTTTCTGGTGACCGATAACCATGACCGGCTGGCCGTCGAGACGGGCAATACCGCCGACGATTGCTGCGTCATCGGAGAAATGACGATCACCGTGCAGCTCATCGAACTCGGTAAAGATGTTTTCGATGTAGTCCAGCGTGTAGGGACGACGCGGATGGCGTGCCATGCGCGCGATCTGCCAGCTGGTCAGGTTGCCGAAGATGCTTTCGGTAAGCGTCTTGCTCTTGTCTTGCAGCCGGGAGATCTCGTCGCCGATGTTCAGCGAGTTGTCGTTACCCACCAAGCGCAGTTCTTCGATTTTGGCCTGCAAGTCAGCGATAGGCTGTTCGAAATCAAGAAAATTCGGGTTCATAGGCATCCGTCTTGGGTCGACGGCCAAGAGGCCGGCCGGTTGATCCGTCTGCGCCTTTCCTGTTCGGAACAGGCGCGGTCAGGTCGAAATTAAAATTCAGGGTTGAGCGCAAGTCGAGCCTGCGACGTTCAACGATACTGGAGAAAGACGTTCTCACGTCCGAACTGGTCACGCAGAGCTTGAATCAAGCTGTCAGCGGGATCAATCCGCCATGCTTCTCCCAATTGCAGCAATGCACGGGCGTCCTGCCCCGTGTAGTCCACTGTGATCGGACAGGCACCGCGATGGCGCTTGCACAGATCACCCAACCAGCGCAGCCGGTCGCCCTTGAGTGCTTCGGCGCGTACCGTCACTCGCAGGCTCTCGGCCAGATTGGTGCGCGCATCTTCGATACTCATGACCCGCTTGGCGCGCAACCGCAGCCCCCCGGAGAAGTCATCATTACTGACTTCGCCTTCGACCACCACCATAGCATCGGTCTGCAGCAGTGATTGAGCCGAATGAAACGCTTCGGCAAACAGTGATGCTTCAATGCGTGCAGAGCGATCGTCCAGGGTAATGAACCCCATCTTGTCGCCCTTCTTGTTCTTCATTACGCGCAAGGCAATGATCAGGCCGGCCACCGTCTGGGTGTCTCTGGCGGGCTTGAGGTCGATGATGCGCTGACGAGCGAAGCGGCGAATCTCGCCTTCATATTCATCGATCGGGTGACCGGTCAGGTACAGGCCCAGGGTTTCCTTTTCACCGCGCAGACGGTCCTTGAGGCTCAGCTCGCGGGTCTTGCGATGATTGGCGTAAACATCGGCATCCGCTTCAACGAACAGGCCGCCAAACAGGTCTGCGTGACCACTGTCGTGGCTGCGCGCGGTCTGCTCTGCCGCCTGAATCGCTTCTTCCAGCGCGGCAAGCAGCACCGAGCGGTTACGATCAATGTTGGCCTGATAGGCCTTGGGTTCCAGTTCGAAGTACGGCCCGAGACGATCCAGCGCACCGCTGCGAATCAGACCGTCCAGGGTTCGCTTGTTGACCCGCTTGAGATCGACGCGGGCGCAGAAATCGAACAGGTCCTTGAACGGCCCGTTCTGACGCGCATCGGTAATCGCCTCGACCGGCCCCTCGCCCACCCCTTTGATGGCACCAAGCCCGTAAAGAATGCGGCCATCATCGCTTACCGTGAATTTGAACTCCGATGTGTTCACGTCCGGCGCGTCGAGGCGCAGCTTCATCGTGCGCACTTCTTCGATCAAGGTCACGACCTTGTCGGTGTTGTGCATATCCGCCGACAATACCGCAGCCATGAACGGTGCCGGGTAGTGAGTCTTCAGCCAGGCGGTCTGATATGACACAAGTCCGTAGGCAGCCGAGTGGGATTTGTTGAAGCCGTAACCGGCGAATTTCTCCACCAGATCGAAAATGTTACCGGCCAGGTCCGGATCGATGTTGTTGGTCTTGCAACCCTCAATGAAACCGCCGCGCTGCTTGGCCATTTCCTCGGGCTTTTTCTTACCCATTGCGCGACGCAGCATGTCTGCACCGCCGAGGGTGTAACCGGCCATGACCTGCGCGATCTGCATCACCTGTTCCTGATACAGGATAATGCCGTAGGTCGGTGCCAGTACCGGCTTCAGTCCTTCGTACTGATAATCGACGTGCGGGTAGGACAGCTCGGCGCGACCGTGTTTACGGTTGATGAAGTCGTCAACCATGCCCGATTGCAGCGGGCCGGGGCGGAACAGCGCCACCAGTGCGATCAAGTCTTCCAGACAGTCGGGCTTGAGCTTTTTGATCAGCTCTTTCATGCCGCGCGACTCTAGCTGGAACACAGCCGTGGTTTCGGCGCGCTGCAGCAGCTGATAGGTCGGCATGTCGTCGAGCGGGATGAACGCGATGTCCAGCGGTTCTTCGTTGACCTTGGCGCGGTCGCGATTGATAGTCTTGAGCGCCCAGTCGATGATGGTCAGGGTGCGCAGACCGAGGAAGTCGAACTTCACCAGCCCCGCCGCCTCGACATCGTCCTTGTCGAACTGGGTTACCAGGCCGTCACCGGCCTCGTCGCAATAGATCGGCGAAAAGTCGGTCAGCTTGGTCGGGGCAATCACCACACCACCGGCGTGCTTACCGACGTTACGCACAATGCCTTCGAGCTTGAGCGCCATCTCCCAGATTTCCGCAGCTTCCTCATCCACCTTGAGGAAATCGCGAAGAATCTCTTCCTGCTCGTAGGCTTTTTCGAGGGTCATGCCGACTTCGAACGGGATCATCTTCGACAGACGATCCGCCAGTCCGTAAGACTTGCCCTGCACCCGCGCCACGTCACGCACCACCGCCTTGGCCGCCATGGAACCGAAGGTGATGATCTGGCTAACCGCATTGCGACCGTATTTCTCGGCCACGTATTCGATCACCCGATCACGGCCGTCCATGCAGAAGTCGACGTCGAAGTCAGGCATGGAAACCCGTTCCGGGTTCAGAAAGCGTTCGAACAGCAGATCGTATTCCAGCGGGTCGAGGTCGGTGATCTTCTGTACATAGGCAACCAGCGATCCGGCACCCGAACCACGACCCGGCCCCACCGGTACGCCATTGCTCTTGGCCCACTGGATGAAGTCCATCACGATCAGGAAGTAACCAGGGAAGCCCATCTGGATGATGATATCCAGCTCGAAATTCAGCCGGTCGACATACACCTGACGCTTGGCTTCGTAATCTTCGGTGGTGTCCTTGGGCAACAGGACGGCAAGACGCTCTTCGAGGCCATCGAACGAAACCTTGCGGAAATACTCATCGATGGTCATGCCATCGGGAATCGGGAAGTTGGGCAAAAAGTGAGTGCCCAGCTTGACGTCGATGTTGCAGCGCTTGGCGATCTCGACGGTGTTTTCCAGCGCCTCGGGCAGGTCGCTGAACAGCTCGGCCATTTCTTCCGGGCTTTTCAGGTATTGCTGATCGCTGTAGTTATGCGAACGACGCGGATCGTCCAGCGCCCGGCCTTCGCCAATACACACGCGAGTCTCGTGGGCTTCGAAATCAGTCTGCTTGATGAAACGCACATCGTTGGTCGCAACCAGCGGCGCACCGTGACGTTCGGCCAAGGCAACAGCGGCATGCAAGTGCTCTTCGTCATTGTTGCGATTGGTGCGCTGCACTTCGATATAGAAACGATCGGGAAATACCGCCATCCATTCGCGCAGCAGTTCGTCCGCCTCGCCGGGGTTGCCGCCGAGCAACGCCATGCCGATCTCGCCTTCCTTTGCAGCGGAAAGCGCAATCACGCCTTCACTGGCCTGCGCGACCCATTGGCGCTGGATGACGATCTGGCCGTTGCGCTGGCCTTCGATAAAACCACGGGAAATCAGTTCGGTCAGGTTCCGGTAGCCCTGGGCATTCATGGCCAACAGGCTGATGCGACTGAGCGCAGCGTCTTCATCCCTGCCCGCCAGCCACAAGTCGACACCACAGATCGGCTTGATACCAGAGCCTTGCGCGGCCTTGTAGAACTTGACCAGCGAACACATGTTGTTCTGGTCGGTCACCGCCACGGCAGGCATGTTCATGCCGGTCAGCGCCTTGATCAACGGTTTGACCCGGACCAGACCGTCAACCAGCGAGTATTCGGTGTGCAGGCGTAGATGAACGAAAGAAGCCGGCATGGTGATCCTATAAAACGCGAAAATACAAAAAACGAAGGGCAGGATTGTAACGGGCCCGGGATGAAACGTCAGTCCTGCAATAAACCGACTGGCAGCGGGATCGACCCGCCGATCATTATGGATGCTCGCGCTTCATGGGCTGCACGCACAGGTGCAAAGGAGCGTCGATGAATAGGCGTAGGCCCCAACCGGGCCAATGCCTCCAGGTGCACCGGGGTAGGATAACCCTTGTGCCCACCGATGCCATAACCCGGATAGATGAGTTCGAACGCTGCCATTTCCCGATCCCGGCTAACCTTGGCGAGAATCGATGCGGCCGCGATGGCAGGCACCTTGGAGTCGCCTTTTACAACCGGCGCAGAAGGCACTGACAACTGCGGGCAACGGTTGCCGTCGATGAGCGCCAGCTTCGGCGTGATACTCAACCCCTCGACGGCACGTTTCATGGCCAGCATCGTGGCGTGCAAAATATTCAATTCGTCGATTTCTTCAACTTCAGCCCGGGCAATGAACCAGCACAGGGCCTTCTCCTGAATTTCGACGTAGAGCTTTTCGCGCCGGGCTTCAGTCAGCTTCTTTGAGTCGTTGAGCCCGAGAATAGGCCGGGCAGGGTCGAGAATGACTGCCGCCGTCACAACCGCTCCGCACAGCGGGCCGCGGCCTACCTCATCAACACCTGCTACCAGATCCTCGACGAGTGTGAAATCCAGACCTGTTTGCATGATGGGCGACCTCACAGTGAAGACGACTGGCCGAGCAGGCTCAACACCGCATCAGCGGCCTGATTGGACGCATCTCGGCGCAAAATACGGTGAATGGCATCAAAGCCTGCGGTTTGCGCCTGACCGTCGTCGATCAGCGGCAGCAGCGTCCGGGCCAACGCTTCGGGGGTGGCGTCATCCTGCAGCAGTTCTGGCACCAGCAGGCGCTGGGCAAGCAGGTTAGGCAGCGACACGTAAGGGCTTTTGACCATCCGCTTGAGTATCCAGAAGGTCAGCGGCGCCAGACGGTAGGCCACCACCATCGGTCGCTTGTAAAGCAGGGCTTCCAGGGTCGCGGTGCCGGAGGCGATCAGTACCGCATCGCATGCGGCCAGCGCCACATGTGACT
The DNA here is from genome assembly GCF_032586855.1 of Pseudomonas syringae group sp. J254-4. Lineage (NCBI taxonomy): Bacteria > Pseudomonadati > Pseudomonadota > Gammaproteobacteria > Pseudomonadales > Pseudomonadaceae > Pseudomonas > Pseudomonas syringae group sp. J254-4. The sequence continues at coordinate 69,902 of NZ_JAWHOO010000003.1, forward strand.
GACCGTCGAGCAGCGTGACTGGCAGATTGCGGCCTTGTAACAATTGCTCTATCTGAACCCGCCGCTGAGGGCTGGCGCAAGGCAGTACAAAACGCAGGCCAGGACGCTGCGCGAGAAGAAGCTCGGCAGCATCGAAAAACAACCCGCCCAGACGCCCTACTTCGCCGCCCCGGCTGCCCGGCATCAGCGCAACAACGGGCGCTTCCTGAGCAAAACCAAGCCCAGCGCGGGTCGCGGCGCGATCTGACTCCAAAGGGATGGTGTCTGCCAGCGGATGACCGACAAAGCGTACCGGTACGCCCTTCTCTTCATAGAAACGGGCTTCGAATGGCAACAATGTCAGCATCAGGTCACAGCCTTCACGAATCTTCAGCACACGCTTCTGACGCCAGGCCCAGACTGACGGGCTGACATAGTGCACGGTCTTGATCCCCGCGCGGCGTAGCTGAAGTTCGATATTGAGTGTGAAGTCGGGGGCATCGATGCCGATGAAGACGTCCGGCTTTTCCTTGATGAGGGTCTCTACCAGAAGCTTGCGCCGGGCCAGCAGCTCACGCAGCCTGCCTAGCACCTCGACCAGCCCCATCACCGACAGGCGCTCCATCGGGAAGTAGGACTGCATGCCCTCAGCCTCCATCAGCGGGCCACCCACGCCGATAAAACGGATATCGGGATGGCGCACCTTGAGGGCACGCATCAGGCCGGACCCGAGGATATCGCCGGATGCTTCACCAGCGACCAGAGCGATACATAATGGCTTGGTCATGATTAGCGAATGATACCGCGGGTCGACGTCTGGATAGACTGAAGGAATACGGCCACTTCAGGGAACTGCGCCGCCGGCTCAGCAAGGTCGGCCGCCGCCTGCGCGATGGTCAGCCCCTGACGATAGACCGTCTTGTAGGCTCTGCGCAGCGCATGAATGGCTTCTTCGGAAAAACCACGACGGCGCATGCCTTCGAAATTCATACTGCGCGCCTCGGCAGGGTTGCCAAACACCGTCACGAACGCCGGAACGTCCTTGCCAATGGCCGTACCCATGCCGGAAAAGCTGTGCGCACCGATGTGGCAGAACTGATGCACAAGGGTAAAACCGGACAGGATGGCCCAGTCATCGACATGAACGTGGCCTGCCAGTGCGGTGTTATTGACCAGAATCACGTGGTTGCCGATCACACTGTCATGGCCGATGTGCGCATAAGCCATGATCAGGTTGTGATCGCCGAGCGTGGTTTCAGCACGGTCCTGAACAGTCCCGCGGTGGATGGTCACGCCTTCACGGATCACGTTGTGATCGCCGATGACAAGACGGGTTTCCTCGCCCTTGTACTTCAGATCAGGCGTGTCTTCGCCCACCGATGAGAACTGGTAGATGCGATTGTGCTTGCCGATCCTGGTTGGTCCCTTGAGGACAACATGAGGACCGACGACTGTACCCTCGCCAATTTCCACACCGGCTCCGATGATCGACCAAGGGCCAACCTCCACGTTGTCGGCCAGAATGGCCGTCGGATCGATGATTGCGCGAGGGTCAATCAAACTCATAGTTTACGTTCCGCACAGATGATTTCGGCAGAGCATACCGCCTTGCCGTCAACTGTAGCCTTGCATTCGAATTTCCAGATCTGACGCTTGCTGCTCAGGAACTTCGCTTCAAGAACCAGCTGGTCGCCCGGCAGAACCGGTTGACGGAAACGCAGTTTGTCCGAGCCCACGAAATAATAGAGCGTACCGTCTGACGGCTTGGAGTCGAGCATCTTGAACGCAAGAATACCCGCAGCCTGTGCCATTGCCTCGATGATCAACACACCCGGCATGATGGGATGCTCAGGGAAGTGGCCGTTGAAAAAAGGCTCGTTGACGCTGACATTCTTGTAGGCGCGAATGTTCTTGTTCTCGATATCCAGCTCGGTCACGCGGTCCACCAGCAGGAACGGGTAACGATGAGGCAGATATTCGCGAATTTCTTTGATGTCCATCATTTCGAGGGGAAGCCTGTAGTAAAGATTAGGGGTGCGTCGCGACTGCGCAGCACCCCTCTACATCAAGGAGGCAGTTTATCGACTGTGCACGCTTGATATTAAAAAGGTATCAGCCATCAGATGAGCGATTATCGGAGCAGGTCACTGTCTCTACAGCCTTTTCGAGCTTTTGCAGACGCCGCGCCATGTCATCGATCTTGCGCAGACGGGCTGCGCTCTTGCGCCACTCGGCAGCGGGCTGCATTGCCGTACCCGACGAGTAGGAACCCGGCTCGGTAATGGAATGCGTCACCATCGTCATGCCGGTGATGAAAACACCATCACAGATTTCGATATGCCCCACCAGCCCTACACCGCCGGCCAGCATGCAGTGCTTGCCGATTATGGTGCTTCCGGAGATGCCGACACACGCAGCCATCGCTGTGTGATCGCCAACCTGTACGTTGTGGGCAATCTGAATCTGGTTATCCAGTTTCACGCCGTTGCCAATTCGCGTATCGGCCAAAGCACCGCGATCGATCGCCGTGTTGACGCCGATCTCGACGTCATCACCCAAGGTGACGCCACCGATTTGTGCAATTTTCTGCCAGACACCCTTCTCATTGGCAAAGCCGAAACCTTCACCGCCCAGCACCGCGCCCGACTGAATGACCACACGCTTGCCGATGCGCACATCGTGATAAAGCGTTACACGCGGTGCCAGCCAGCCACCTTCACCAATTTCGCAACGAGCACCGATGAAGCTGTGCGCACCAATGGTGACACCGGCTGCAATACGGGCACCGCTCTCGATAACTACGAAAGCGCCAATACTGGCGGCAGGATCAACCTGAGCATCGTCGGCAATCACTGCCGTCGGATGAACGCCCGCCACGCTTTTGGGCTTGGGGTCGAAAAAGTGCGAAATGCGCGCATAGGCCAGGTAAGGATCCGGGACCAATAGCGCATCTCCGGTGTAGCTGTCGGCATCTGCGGGCTTGAGCAGCACGGCAGCAGCCTGGGCATCAACCAGAAATTTACGGTATTGAGATTTTGCCAGGAAACTGATTTGACCAGGGCCGGCCTCTTGTAAAGCGGCCAGCCCGGTGATGTCCTTGTCCTTGTCGCCACGTAGCGTAGCGCCAAGGAACTCGGCCAATTGGCCGAGCTTGATGGTTATGCTCATGGTTACTTCAGCTGGTTCATGCGCTCGATGACCTGGCGAGTAACGTCGTATTGAGGCTTGACGTCAATCACTGCACCGCGCTCGAAGACCAGATCGAAACCACCTTTCTTGATGACTTCTTCAACAGCCTGATCCAGCTTTGGCTTCAACTGCTTGAGCATTTCACGGTCAGCAACTGCCTTGGCTTCGTTCAGTTCCTTGGACTGGAACTGGAAGTCCCGAGCCTTTTGCTTGAATTCAAGCTCCAGACGCTCGCGCTCAGGCTGAGCCATCTTGTCGCCGCCGCTGACCAGACGGTCCTGAATACCCTTGGCGCTGCTTTCCAGGCTTTTCAGCTTGGTCAGTTGCGGACCGAATTTTTTCTCGGCATCAACAGCGTATTTCTTGGCAGCGTCAGATTCCAGCAAGGCCATCTGATAGTTCAGTACAGCAATTTTCATGTCGGCAAATGCAGGGCTTGCAACCAGAACGGTTGCCAGCAGTACCAATTGAGTCAACTTACGCACAATACAACTCCTACAAAATTCGTTGCGTTATCAAAGATCAGACGCTTAGAAAGTCTGACCCAGGGAGAATTGGAAGACCTGTGTTTCTGCTTCGTCGTCCGGCTTCTTGATCGGCATCGCCAAGGCGAAGCTCAAAGGACCGAGCGCAGTGATCCAGGTGACACCGATACCCACAGAGCTGGCCATGCCGGAAAGGTCGATGTTGTTGCATTCGACGTTTTTACCACTGGCTGTCTTCCTGCTGGAATCGCAGTTTGTATCAAATACGTTGCCGACATCCCAGAACACGGAGGTGCGCAGGGAACGCTGGTCCTTGACGAATGGCAACGGGAACATGACTTCTACGCCACCCTGCACCAGGGCATTACCACCGAACGGCAGTGGATCCTGGTCCGGATCAGCCAACGTGCCGGGTTTTGAACCGTTACTCGGCGTACTACGCGGACCGAGCGTGCTGTCCTTGAAGCCACGAACCGAGTTGAAACCACCGGCATAGTAGTTCTCGTAGAACGGCAGACCCGAGGTCGAACCGTAGCCGTCACCGTAACCCAGCTCGGTGTGTAGACGCAGGGTGTAGTTATCGGTGATCGGGTGGAAGTACTGAGCACGGTAATCCAGCTTGAAGAACGACAGGTCGCTGCCCGGCAAGGTGGATTCAAACACCAGGCTTTGCGAGTGACCACGGGTCGCCAGTACGCCTTTGTTCAGAGTCGATTCAGACCAGCCAATCGAGCCCTTGAAGTTCAGGTACTTATCGCCTTCTTTTTCGACAAAGTCGAAGATCTCGTCAACGGTGTACTTGCCGGTCTTGATCTCATCCTGCTGCACGGTCAGGCCGTAGGTCAGGCGCGAGGTCTCGCTGATCGGGTAGCCGAGGTTGATACCGGCACCCAGGCTATCCACTGCGTAGCTTGCAACATCAACGTCAAGGTCATCGTAGTTGGTGGTGCGGTAGAACGCGTTGTAACCCAGGCTGACACCGTCCGGCGTGTAGTACGGATCGACGTAGCTGAAGTTGTAACGGCTCTGATATTCGCTGCGGGTCAGGCCGATGCTGACCTTGTTACCGGTACCGAGGAAGTTGTTCTGGCTGATCGAACCACCGAGGATCAGACCGGCGCTTTGCGCGAAGCCGACGCTGGCGGTGATCGAACCGGACGCCTGCTCTTCAACGGCGTAGTTCACATCGACCTGATCGTCGGTGCCTGGAACAGGTGGCGTCTCGACGTTGACTTCCTTGAAGAAGCCCAGACGGTCCAGACGGGTTTTCGACTGGTCAATCAGGTAGGTCGAAGCCCAGCCGCCTTCCATCTGACGCATTTCGCGACGCAGCACTTCGTCTTCCGACTTGGTGTTGCCGCGGTAGTTGATGCGGTTGACGTAGGCACGCTTGCCGGGATCGACCACGAAGGTGATGTCAACCGTGTGGTCTTCGTTGTTCGGGGTCGGCACGCCGTTGACGTTGGCGAAGGTGTAGCCTTCGTTACCCAGACGACGGGTGATCAGCTCGGACGTGGTGGTCATGACCTTACGCGAGAACACCTGACCCGGCTGTACCAGCAGCAGGGACTTGACCTGGTCTTCAGGAACCTTCAGGTCACCGCTGAGCTTGACCGACTTGACGCTGTATTTTTCGCCTTCGTTGATGTTGACCGTGATGTACACGTTCTTCTTGTCCGGCGTGATCGAGACCTGGGTCGAGGCGATATCCATGTTGATATAGCCGCGATCGAGGTAGTACGAACGCAGACGCTCAAGGTCACCCGACAGCTTTTCACGGGCGTACTTGTCATCATTCTTGAAGAACGACAGCCAGTTGCTGGTCTTGAGCTCGAACAGGTCGGTCAGGTCTTCGTCGGAGAAGACCGTGTTGCCCACCACGTTGATATGCTGAATGGAGGCGACGGTGCCTTCATTGATGTTGATTTTCAGGCCCACGCGGTTGCGCGGCTGTGGAACGACCTCGGCGTCAACCTCGGCAGAGTAACGGCCCTGGGCAACGTATTGGCGTTGCAGCTCGTTACGTACACCTTCAAGGGTTGCACGCTGGAAAATTTCACCCTCGGCCAGACCGGACTGTTTCAGCCCCTTCATCAGGTCTTCGGTGGAGATGGCCTTGTTGCCTTCGATTTCGATACTTGCAACCGAAGGACGCTCGACGACGTTGATGACGAGTACGTTGCCATCGCGACCCAGCTGGATATCTTGAAAGAAACCGGTTTTGAACAGCGAACGGGTAGCATCGACCAAACGACCATCGTCCGCCTGCTCGCCTACGTTCAGCGGCAACGCACCAAAGACACTGCCGGCGGATACCCGCTGGAGGCCGTTGACACGAATATCGGAGATGGTGAAGGACTCGGCGTGAACTTCAGCGATCATCAGTGCGGAAAGAACCGCAGTTAGCAGCAGACGTTTCATGAAGTCCTTTCTTATTCCAACTGGCAATAAACAAACTGCCGCAAAATGCGGCAGATTCGCAACTCGGCAAAGCGTTACAGTCGGCCCAGATCGTTGACCAGCGCGAGCAACATTACGCCCACCACCAGACTGATACCGATCTGCGCCCCCCAACCTTGAACCTTTTCCGAAAGGGGACGACCACGCGCCCACTCGATCAGATAAAACAGCAAATGCCCCCCGTCCAGGACGGGAATGGGCAGCAAATTCAGAACACCCAGGCTAATACTCAGATAAGCGAGGAAGTTCAGAAAATCTCCGATGCCCGACTGGGCCGAAGCGCCCGCCACTTTAGCAATGGTTATCGGTCCACTCAAGTTTTTTACCGAGAGCTCGCCGAACAACATTTTCTTCAGTGAGTCCAGGGTCAGCACACTCATGTTCCACGTGCGCTTTATCCCCTCGCCCATCGCGGCGAAAGGACCGTAGCTGACCTCGCGCAGCATTTCCGGTGGCCAATCGACAGCTTTGACGCCAGCCCCCAGATAACCCGCGGCCGCCTTGCCTTCGCCTTTCGCGGCGAGGGTTACAGGGACGTCCATTTGTACACCGTCACGCTCGATGCGCAGCGATACTTTTGCCTCAGGGCGCTCGCGCACCCGGTCAACAACCTGCTGCCACTCATTGAGCGGCTGACCGTCCATCGAAATCAGGCGATCTCCGGTTTTAAGCCCGGCACTCTGCGCCGGACCTTTCGGGTCGATCTCTGCCAGCACGGGCAACAAGGCCGGGCGCCACGGACGAATACCCAGCGACTTGATCGGATCAGGCTCTTCAGCCCCCCTGAGCCAGTCATTGAGTACCAGTTCACGAGACGTGTCGACCGTCGAACCCTGATCCCTGAGCTTCAAAGCGATGGTGCCGCTTTCACCCAGGCGGCGGACCAGTTGCAGATTCACCCCGGCCCAGCCCGACGTCGGCTCGCCATCGACTGCGACGATTTCCTGCCCGGCAGTCAGACCCGCCTGTTGAGCGATGCTTCCGGACTCGACGGCGCCGATAACCGGACGAACCTGTTCGCTGCCCATCATCGCCAGCACCCAGAAAAACGCGATGGCCAGCAGGAAATTGGCTGTCGGGCCTGCGATCACGATTGCGATACGCTGCCCGACGGTCTTGCGATTGAACGACTGGTCGGCAAGCTCGGGCGGGACATTGCCTTCGCGCTCGTCGAGCATTTTGACATAGCCACCCAGCGGAATTGCAGCGACCACATACTCGGTGCCCTGACGATCACTCCAACGCAGAAGAGGCGTGCCGAAGCCCACTGAAAAACGCAGCACCTTGACGCCACAACGCCTGGCCACCCAGAAGTGGCCGAATTCGTGGAAGGTCACCAGCACGCCCAACGCAATCAGGGTGCCGAGAATCATGTATAAAGCGCTCATCAGCCTTCTCCGGGTACCGACTGGTCGGCCAGTGTGTTAATCATCGCAGACTTCAAAAGCTGCCGTTGACGCACCACATCGACCCTTTCATTCAAATCCTGACGGGTCATCAGATCGCTATCGCCCGTTTCTTTCAAGCCATTGGCCCGCGAGCAAACGCGCTTTTGCATCCGCGGCAAACACCGCGTCGAGCCCTTCGACCGCAGTCACAGGCTCATGATTCAGAACCTCCTCGATAATACCGGCGATTTCCAGGTAACGGATACGCCCATCAAGGAATGCAGCGACGGCCACTTCATTGGCTGCGTTAAGCATGGCAGGCGCACTGCCTCCAGCCTCTGCCGCGTGACGCGCCAGCCGCAGGCAGGGGAAACGCTCCTCGTCGGGCTTCTGAAAATCAAGCTGGCCGATACGGAACAGATCCAGAGGCGCAACACCAGAGTCTACACGTGCAGGCCAGGCCAGTGCATTGGCGATGGGCGTACGCATGTCGGGATTGCCCAATTGAGCGAGTACAGAGCCATCAACATAATCGACCAGCGAGTGGATCACGCTCTGCGGATGGATGACCACCTCGACCTGATCCGGACGTGCGTCGAACAGCCAGCAGGCTTCGATCAGCTCAAGGCCCTTGTTCATCATGGTCGCCGAATCAACGGAAATCTTGCGACCCATCGACCAGACAGGATGCGCGCAGGCCTGTTCGGGCGTCACATTCTGCAACTGTTCGAGCGGGGTTTCGCGGAACGGTCCGCCCGAGGCCGTCAACATGATCCGCCGGACACCCACAGCACCAAGCCCGCGAGCAAAATCGCCGGGCAGGCACTGGAAAATCGCATTGTGCTCACTGTCGATGGGCAGCAGCACTGCGCCGCTCTGCCGAACAGCCTGCATAAACAGGTCACCGGACATGACCAGCGCTTCCTTGTTGGCCAGCAAGACCTTCTTGCCCGCCTCGACCGCAGCCAGGGTCGGGCGCAGACCGGCAGCGCCGACAATGGCGGCCATGACTGCGTCGACGCGCGGGTGCGCGGCTACTTCACACAGACCACCCTCGCCTACCAGTACCCGGGTGTCGAGCCCGGCCGCAGCGAGGTCGTCCTGCAATTTACGGGCGGCGACCTGATCGGGAACCACAGCGTATTGCGGGGTATGCCGGACGCACAGGGCCAGCAACTCATCGAGACGACTGAAGCCCGTAAGCGCGAATACCTGATAAAGAGAAGGATGACGTGCGACGACATCCAGAGTGCTCAGACCGATAGAGCCTGTGGCACCCAGAATGGTGATGTGTTGCGGCCCACTCACATGACACCCCAGTCAGCGGCCCAGAGCAGAACCGCAAATACCGGAATGGCCGCAGTAAGGCTGTCGATACGATCCAGCACGCCGCCGTGCCCAGGCAGCAGGTTGCTGCTGTCCTTGACCCCTGACTGGCGCTTGAACATGCTTTCAGTCAGGTCGCCAATTACGGAGATGAACACAATCACAGCAGCGCCAAGCAGCCCGGCGATGAACTGAGCAACGGTCCAGTCGCGAGAAACACCCACAGCGGCCGTAATGCCCAGACTGACTGCCAGACCGCCGTATACGCCTTCCCAACTCTTGCCCGGACTTACCTTGGGGGCCAGCTTGCGCTTGCCGAACGCCTTGCCGGAGAAATAGGCACCAATGTCGGCAGCCCATACCAGCACCATCACCGACAGAATCAGCCAGTTACCCAGCGGCCACTGCTTGATCAGCACCAACCCCTGCCAGGCAGGCAGCAAAATCAAAAGACCGATCACCAGCTTGCAGGCCGCGCTTGCCCAGTGGTTGCTGGAGTCCGGATAGGTAAGGACCAGAAAGGTCGCCACGCCCCACCAGATGACGGCTGCGACGAGCACCCAGGGCTCCAGCCCTGGCAGCAGATACATGAGGAATAGCAGAATTGCGACCACAGCCGCATAACCGATGCGCATCGACTGCGCAGCAAAACCTGCGAGCCGCGCCCATTCCCAGGAACCCAGCACGACAACCACCCCGATGAACAGGGCGAAGTACATGCCGGTCAGCAGGAAAAAACCGCACAAGGCGATCGGCAACAAAATGAGTGCCGTGATGATCCGTTGTTTCAGCATTAAGCCCGGGCCCCAGCCTCTACCTGTTCGCTGGTTTTACCGAAGCGACGTTGGCGAGAAGCGAAATCTGCCAGCGCGGCGCGCATGGCATCGTGTTTGAAGTCCGGCCAGAACAGGTCGGAGAAGTACAGCTCGGCATAGGCCAGCTGCCAAAGCAGGAAATTACTGATGCGGTGTTCGCCACCGGTGCGGATGCACAAGTCCGGCAACGGCAGATCGCCCGTTGCCAGACAGGTCTGCAGCAGCTCGGGAGTAATATCCTCCGGCTGCAGGTGCCCGGCCTGAACCTCGCGCGCCAGCCGCTGGGCAGCCTGTGCGATGTCCCACTGCCCACCGTAGTTGGCAGCGATCTGCAGCACGAAACGGCTGTTGCCGGATGTGCGCACTTCCGCCTCGCGCATTGCAGCCTGCAGCTCGGGATGAAAGCGCGAGCGATCGCCAATGATCCGCAGGCTGATGTCGTTCTCGTTCAGGCGCTTGGTTTCGCGGCGTAGCGCCGTGAAGAAAAGCTCCATCAGCGCACCAACCTCTTCGGCCGGGCGCTGCCAGTTTTCACTGGAGAACGCGAACAGTGTCAGCACCTCGACCTTGGCTTCGGCACACACCTCGATAACGGCACGCACAGCGTCGACGCCCGCCTTATGGCCAGCGACGCCTGGCAGCAGGCGCTTCTTGGCCCAGCGATTATTACCATCCATGATAATCGCGACATGGCGCGGTACCGAAGACGGCACGGCCGGTTTTATCTTTTCCATGAAAGCGTCCGAAACCTTAAACAGCCATCAGATCAGCTTCTTTCTGCTTGACCGCAACTTCGATTTCCGCAACGAACTTGTCGGTCAGCTTTTGCACGTCGTCAGCCGCACGACGCTCTTCGTCTTCGCTGATTTCCTTCTCCTTGACCAGATCTTTCAACTGGCTCAGGGCGTCACGACGAATGTTGCGTACAGCAACACGAGCGTCTTCAGCGGCATCGCGTGCCTGCTTGGTGAAGCCCTTGCGGGTTTCCTCGGTCAGGGCCGGCATGGAGATCAGCAACAGCTCACCCAGGTTAGTCGGGTTGAAGCCCAGACCGGAGCTCTGGATAGCCTTGTCGACAGCGGCAAGCATATTGCGCTCAAACGCTACGACCTGAAGGGTACGCGAGTCCTTGACGGTGACGTTGGCCACCTGGCTGAGCGGGGTATCGGCACCGTAGTAAGGAACCATGACACCACCGAGGATGCTCGGATGCGCTTTGCCGGTACGGATACGGGTGAACGCATGGGTCAGCGATTCCAGACTCTTCTGCATGCGGGTCTGAGCGTCTTTCTTGATTTCGTTGATCATTATTGTGCTTCCTCGATCAGGGTCCCTTCAGCGCCACCATGGACGATATTCAGAAGAGCACCCGGCTTGTTCATGTTGAAGACGCGCAATGGCATCTTGTGATCGCGACACAGGCAGATTGCGGTCAGATCCATCACACCCAGCTTGCGATCCAGCACTTCATCGTAGGTCAGATGATCGAACTTCTCGGCATTCGGGTCCTTGAACGGATCTGCAGTGTAGACACCATCCACCTTGGTGGCCTTGAGCACTACATCGGCGTCGATCTCGATCGCTCGCAGGCAGGCAGCCGAGTCGGTCGTAAAGAACGGATTACCAGTGCCGGCAGCAAAAATCACCACTTCCTTCGAGCTGAGATGGCGCATGGCCTTGCGGCGGTCGTAATGATCGGTCACGCCTACCATGGAAATGGCCGACATCACGATGGCGGTGATATTAGCGCGCTCCAGCGCATCGCGCATTGCCAGGGCGTTCATCACAGTGGCCAGCATGCCCATGTGATCGCCTGTCACCCGATCCATGCCCGCAGCACTCAAGGCCGCGCCACGAAACAGGTTGCCGCCGCCGATCACCAGACCGACCTGAACGCCGATACCGACCAGCTGGCCGACTTCCAGCGCCATACGGTCCAGCACCTTGGGGTCAATGCCGAACTCTTCCGAGCCCATGAGGGCCTCACCGCTGAGCTTGAGTAGAATGCGTTTATAGCGAGCCTGATAACCACTGCCCTGCTGAGCCATTGCGAATCTCTCCTGCGGCGTTTTCTGAAAAAAATCTGTGCCGGCTATTTCAAGCCTGCGCTTACTTTAGCTTGACGCTCTGCGAGCGTCGGGAGAATGCAGCCTTGTGAGCACAATCTCCAAGGAAAATTTCCTTTTCTCTTTCGACAAAGAGGCCGCACGCGTGAGCGGGCAGCCTCTTTGGGGCGACAGTTGAAAAACCGTCTTACTGCTTGGCAGCAGCCAGCTGTGCAGCCACTTCGTCAGCGAAGTTATCAACTGGCTTCTCGATGCCGTCGCCTACTTTGAAGTAGGTGAAGGAAACGATTTCAGCACCGGCTTTCTTGGCCAGATCACCGACCTTGACTTCCGGGTTCTTGACGAAGGCTTGCTCGACCAGGCTGGCTTCTGCCAGGAACTTGGTGATACGACCGCCAACCATTTTCTCAACGATGTCAGCCGGCTTGCCTTTGATCTTGTCTTCGTTCAGTTGCAGGAAGACATTCTTCTCGCGCTCGATCGCTTCGGCAGACACTTCCGAAGGGAACAGGAACTCGGGGTTGCTTGCCGCTACGTGCATGGCGATATCTTTGGCCAGCTCGACGTCGCCACCCTTGAGGGTAACAACTACGCCGATCTTGTTGCCGTGCAGGTAAGTACCTACAACATCACCTTCGATACGCTTCAGGCGACGGATGTTGACGTTTTCGCCAACCTTACCGACCAGTACCAGACGCGCAGCTTCCTGAGCTTCGATCAACGGAGCGGCATCAGTCATCTTCTCAGCGAAGGCTTTTTCGACGCTTGCAGCAACGAAAGCCTTGAAGTCGTCTTGCAGGGCCAGGAAGTCGGTCTGCGAGTTGACTTCGATGATGACAGCGGCTTTACCGTCGTCCTTGATGGCGATAGCGCCTTCAGCAGCCACGTTACCTGCTTTCTTGGCGGCCTTGATGGCGCCGGAAGCACGCATATCGTCGATTGCTTTTTCGATGTCGCCGCCAGCCTTGGTCAAGGCCTTTTTGCAATCCATCATGCCTTCGCCGGTACGCTCGCGCAGTTCTTTGACCAACGCTGCAGTAATCTCTGCCATTTCAAAATCCTCTTGGATAGGTCTTCAACCATTCCACCCGGTTCGCCGGGCGTGCAATTCTTGAAAAATCAGGGTGGCAGCAACACATGACAGCAAGGTCATGGCTACAGACCGACAAATCATTTCCTAGGTGGCAAAAAGGGGGCTAAGCCCCCTTTTCGCGTACTGAGTAAACGCCAGGCGTTTGTACTCAGCCTTCTACAGCAGCTGCAGCTGGAGCTTCTTCGACGAATACGTCGGTGCCGCCAGCAACATTGTTACGGCCACGGATAACAGCGTCAGCCATCGAACCCATGTACAGCTGGATGGCGCGAATGGCGTCATCGTTGCCCGGGATGATGTAGTCAACGCCTTCCGGGCTGCTGTTGGTATCGACAACGCCGATAACCGGGATGCCCAGCTTGTTGGCTTCAGTGATCGCGATGCGCTCGTGATCAACGTCGATAACGAACAGTGCGTCTGGCAGACCGCCCATGTCCTTGATACCACCCAGGCTGCGATCCAGTTTTTCCAGATCACGGGTGCGCATCAGGGCTTCTTTCTTGGTCAGCTTGGCGAAAGTACCGTCTTCGGACTGTACTTCCAGCTCGCGCAGACGTTTGATCGACTGACGGATGGTCTTGAAGTTGGTCAGCATGCCACCCAACCAGCGATGGTCGACGTACGGCGAACCGCAACGTGCTGCTTCTTCAGCAACGATCTTGCCAGCGGAACGCTTGGTGCCGACGAACAGAATCTTGTTTTTGCCCGAAGCCAGGCGCTCAACGAAAGTCAGAGCTTCGTTGAACATAGGCAGGGTTTTTTCAAGGTTGATGATGTGAATCTTGTTACGCGCGCCGAAAATGTACTTACCCATTTTCGGGTTCCAGTAACGGGTTTGGTGACCGAAGTGCACACCGGCCTTCAGCATATCGCGCATATTGACTTGGGACATGATAGTTCCTTGATAAGTCGGGTTAGGCCTCCACGTATCCCAATGACCAACCAATGGCATCTGCCAAGGGCACCCAGGTCATCGTGTCGACACGTGTGTGGGTTTGTGCTTCAAGGGCGGACCTTGGAAAGCGGCGCATTTTATATCACAAAAGGGAAGAGAACGGAACTCCCATCAAGTTCTTGTTTTGCGGTGCTTTTAAAGCGGCATCCGTTGCCTATAGAAGGAAGCGATGATTACCCGGCACTGGCGGTCTGATAGAATTGCGCCTTTGCGCACCAACCGCGTGCCAGCCACGCCGAGAGATTCTGTATGACCATCACCCTCAAAACCCCGGAAGACATCGAAAAGATGCGCATCGCCGGTCGCCTGGCCGCCGATGTACTGGAAATGATAACGCCTCACGTAAAGCCCGGTGTGACCACCGAAGAGCTGGACCGCCTCTGCCACGATTACATCGTCAACGAGCAACAGGCGATCCCTGCCCCGCTGAACTACAAAGGCTTCCCCAAGTCGATCTGCACCTCGATCAATCAGGTGGTCTGCCACGGCATCCCGAGCGACAAGAAGCTGAAGAACGGCGACTCGCTCAACATTGACGTTACCGTCATAAAGGACGGGTACCACGGAGACACCAGCAGAATGTTCCATGTCGGCACCGTTCCGGTATGGGCCGAGCGCCTGTCGAAAGTGACTCAGGAATGCCTGTACAAGGCCATCGAAATCGTCAAACCCGGCACTCGCCTGGGTGACATCGGCGCGGTTATTCAGAAACACGCTGAAAAGAACGGCTTCTCCGTTGTTCGGGAGTTCTGTGGTCACGGCATCGGCAAGGTGTTTCATGAGGAGCCGCAGGTCATGCACTTCGGCGAGGCCGGAACCGGTATCGAGCTGCAGGAAGGCATGACCTTCACCATCGAGCCGATGATCAACCAGGGACGCCCTGAAACCAAGATTCTTGGCGATGGCTGGACGGCGATCACCAAGGACCGCAAGCTCTCGGCGCAATGGGAGCACACGCTGCTGGTAACCGCCGACGGTTACGAAATCTTCACTTTACGCAGCGACGACACTATTGCACAAAAAGCCCCCTGACCGGAGGCTGCACGACTGAACACCCGACCCGACGTGAGGAATACTGCTCCATGCCGCAAGTAGATCCAGACTTGTTCGATCGTGGCCAGTTCCAGGCCGAACTGGCCTTGAAAGCCAGCCCCATCGCTGCGTTCAAGAAGGCTATCCGCAGGGCGAAAGACGTCCTCGATGATCGCTTCAAGTCGGGGCGCGACATTCGGCGACTGATCGAAGACCGGGCATGGTTTGTGGATAACATCCTGCAGAAGGCCTGGGATCAGTTCGAATGGAGCGAAGACGCCGATATCGCCCTGCTTGCAGTGGGCGGCTACGGGCGCGGCGAGCTGCACCCGTACTCTGACATTGATCTGCTGATCCTGCTGGACAGTGATGACCACGAAGTTTTTCGCGAACCTATCGAGCGGTTTCTGACGCTGCTCTGGGACATCGGCCTGGAGGTCGGGCAAAGCGTGCGCTCCGTCAATGAATGTGCGCAGGAAGGCCGTGCCGACCTGACTGTCATCACCAACCTGATGGAAAGCCGCACCATCGCCGGCCCCGAGCATCTGCGCCAGCGCATGCTGGAAGTCACCAGCACCGAGCACATGTGGCCTAGCAAGGAGTTCTTCCTTGCCAAGCACGCCGAACAGAAAAAGCGTCATCACAAGTACAACGATACCGAATACAACCTGGAACCCAACGTCAAGGGATCGCCCGGCGGCCTGCGCGACATTCAGACCATTCTGTGGGTTGCGCGACGCCAGTATGGCACGCTGAATCTGCACGCACTGGCAGGCGAAGGCTTCCTGCTGGGCAGCGAAAACGCCCTGCTCGCCTCCTCTCAGGAGTTTTTGTGGAAGGTGCGTTACGCGCTGCACATGCTGGCGGGACGCTCCGAGGACCGGCTTCTGTTCGATTATCAGGTCCGCATCGCAGGCTTGCTGGGCTATGAAGACAACGATGCAAAGCTGGCCATAGAGCGTTTCATGCAGAAGTATTACCGCGTGGTCATGAGCATCGCCGAACTCAGCGATCTGATCATCCAGCATTTCGAAGAAGTGATTCTTTCCGACGACAGCGGCACAGCACAGCCGATCAATTCGCGCTTCCAGCTGCACGACGGCTATATAGAAGCCACCAACCCGAACGTCTTCAAGCGCACCCCATTTGCCATGATCGAGATCTTCGTGCTCATGGCCCAGCATCCCGAGATAAAGGGCGTGCGCGCCGACACCATTCGTTTGCTGCGTGAACATCGGCACCTGATCAACGATGATTTCCGTAACGATATTCGTAACACCAGCCTGTTCATCGAGCTGTTCAAGTGCGAGATAGGCATTCATCGCAACCTGCGCCGAATGAACCGCTACGGCATTCTCGGGCTGTATCTGCCGGAATTCGGCCATATCGTCGGGCAGATGCAGCACGACCTGTTCCACATCTATACCGTCGATGCGCACACGCTGAATCTGATCAAGCACCTGCGCAAGCTGCAATACACCGAAGTCTCCGAAAAATTTCCGCTGGCCAGCAAAATCATGGCTCGCCTGCCAAAGCCGGAGCTGATCTACCTGGCCGGGCTGTACCACGACATTGGCAAGGGCCGCGGCGGCGATCACTCTGAGCTGGGCGCAATAGATGCACAGGCGTTCGGTACGCGCCATCATCTGCCCGACTGGGACACCCGCCTTATTGTCTGGCTGGTGAGCAACCATCTGGTCATGTCGACCACCGCACAGCGCAAGGACCTTTCAGATCCACAGGTCATCCACGATTTCGCCCAGTTCGTTGGCGACGAAGTGCATCTGGACTATCTGTATGTGCTGACCGTTGCCGACATCAACGCGACCAACCCGACCCTCTGGAATTCGTGGCGCGCCAGCCTGCTGCGCCAGTTGTACACCGAGACCAAGCGCGCCTTGCGCCGTGGCCTGGAAAACCCGGTTGATCGCGAGGAGCAGATCCGTCGCACCCAGACCGCAGCGCTGGACATCCTGGTACGTAACGGCACCGACCCTGACGATGTCGAGCAACTCTGGTCAGCGCTGGGAGACGATTATTTCCTGCGCCACACCGCTGGCGACGTCGCCTGGCACAGCGATGCCATCCTGCAGCAGCCAGCCGACGGCGGCCCGCTGGTGCTGATCAAGGAAACCACACAACGGGAATTCGAGGGCGGCACGCAAATATTCATTTACGCCCCGGACCAGCATGATTTCTTCGCTGTGACCGTGGCGGCGATGGACCAGTTGAACCTGAACATTCATGACGCGCGCATTATCACGTCCAGCAGCAAATTCACCCTCGACACCTATATCGTCCTCGACAACGAAGGTGGTTCGATCGGCGACAATCCGGAACGCGTTCAGGAAATCCGCAACGGCCTGACCGAAGCGCTGCGCAACCCGGATGATTACCCGACGATCATCAAGCGCCGCGTGCCTCGCCAGCTCAAGCATTTTGCTTTCGCACCGCAAGTCACCATTCACAATGACGCCCAGCGCCCGGTGACGGTACTTGAACTACTGGCACCTGACCGCCCCGGCCTGCTGGCGCGCATCGGCAAGATCTTCCTGGAGTTCGATCTGTCATTGCAGAATGCCAAGATTGCGACCCTGGGCGAACGCGTGGAAGACGTGTTCTTCATCACCGACGCGAACAATCATCCGCTGTCCGACCCACAGTTGTGCAGCCAGTTGCAGGACGCAATCGTCAAGCAACTGAGCGTCAACTCAGAGCCCGGCCATGACTTGCGGATCAGCATATGAGCACTCGGCCAAACGAATCGACTCAACGCAGCCCATTGAGGAACACCCCACATGAATAACGCGATGCAACTGCTTCAGCCTTACCCTTTCGAGAAGCTGCGCGCCTTGCTGGCCGGCGTAACGCCCAACCCGGAAAAGCGCCCTGTTGCATTGTCGATTGGTGAGCCTAAGCACCGCTCACCCGATTTCGTCGCCAAGACACTGGCAGACAACCTCGATCAGATGGCGGTTTACCCGACCACGCTGGGTATCCCGGCGCTGCGCGAAGCCATTGCCGGCTGGTGCAACCGTCGATTCGGCGTACCACAGGGCTGGATCGATCCGGCACGCAATGTATTGCCGGTCAATGGCACACGCGAAGCGCTGTTCGCCTTCACCCAGACAGTGGTCAATCGTAGCGATGACGGCCTGGTGATCAGCCCGAACCCGTTTTATCAGATCTATGAAGGCGCCGCCTTTCTGGCCGGAGCCCAGCCTCACTACCTGCCATGCCTGAGCGATAACGGTTTCAACCCCGATTTCGACGCAGTCAGCGCGGACACCTGGAAGCGCTGCCAGATCCTGTTCCTGTGCTCGCCGGGTAACCCGACCGGAGCACTGATTCCGGTTGAAACCCTGAAAAAACTCATCGCCCTGGCCGATGAACATGACTTTGTCATTGCTGCGGACGAATGCTACAGCGAGCTGTACTTTGATGAGCAGACCCCACCGCCTGGCTTGCTCAGCGCCTGCATCGAGCTGGGTCGCCAGGATTTCAAGCGTTGCGTGGTGTTCCACAGCCTGTCCAAGCGTTCCAACCTGCCAGGCCTGCGTTCAGGTTTTGTGGCCGGTGATGCCGACGTTCTCAAGGCCTTCCTGCTGTATCGCACGTATCACGGCTGCGCCATGCCGGTACAGACTCAACTGGCCAGCATCGCTGCCTGGAATGACGAGGATCACGTACGCGCGAACCGGGACTTGTACCGTGAAAAATTCGATGCCGTGCTCGACATCCTCGCGCCAGTGCTCGACGTCCAGCGCCCGGACGGGGGTTTTTACCTATGGCCGAATGTCGGCACCGATGATGCTGCATTTTGCCGAGACCTGTTCATCGATCAGCATGTGACTGCAGTACCGGGTTCATACCTTTCCCGCGAAGTGGATGGCGTCAACCCGGGTGCCGGCCGGGTTCGCCTGGCGCTCGTGGCACCTTTGGCCGAGTGCGTCGAAGCCGCCGAACGTATCCGCGCATTCCTGAGCAAATAAAAAGCCAAGCTTCAGGAATACAGCCCCGCCGCCTGCGTTGTGCGGCGGGGTAATTAGTTACCACCTGCTACACCCTGCACAAACGTACCTTCAACCTTCATTTTTCAGGCTTCCTGAAAGGAAGCGAACTACGATGAAGGTCAACCCCATGTCCGCACCCACCACACAGGGCATAAAGCTGCCTGCATCCTGCGCCATGCGCAGTGCAACGAATCATCAAGCCTCGTACGAAACCGCCATTCGCGAAAACCCAGCCAACGCGGCAATCACTCCCACTTACGAATCAGAAACAGGCTATGACACCGAGGAGTCAACGCGCATGGCACGTCTTCTGGTGTCGTTCAGCAAATACTGGGCACGCGGTCGGACTCTGAAAATTCTTTTCCAGAAAGACCCTCCTGCCATTCTGACGACACCCATCGTCGACGCTGCGAAGAAGTGGCTGCCTCACATAAGTCTGAAATTCGAGTTTGTGACAGGCGGGGCCAGCGATATTCGAATCGGCTTCAACGAACATCTGAACTGGAGCGCCATAGGCCTGATGCCCTGTTGGCCGAGCAGAATGAAACCACCATGGAATTCAACGTCAAGGAGCTGTACACGGCAGAGCTGAAACCCATGCCGGACTTGACGCGTATCGTGCTCCATGAATTCGGGCACGCCTTGGGAGCAGTTCACGAGCACCAGCATCCTCAGGCAAACATCCCCTGGAACGAATCGCTTCTACGCCCCCTGCTTTTGCAATCCGGATTGACTGACGAAGAAATCAATACCAATTTTTTCGACAAGTACGAAGCTGCTGATTTCTACCATTCGGCTTACGACCGTGATTCTGTCATGCATTACGATATTCCCAACGGCCTGACCCTTGGCGACTTTGAAATTATCAACACAGGCAAGACGCTCAGCCCTGACGACATCGAAGTGATGGGCTCCATATACGGGGACCGGAAGAACTCAAAGTTTGAAACGCGGTGACAGGACATCGCAAAGAAAATACTGATCGTCAGGCAGTGACGCGCAAGCAGTGCCTGCAGGGCGCTGGCCGACAGCCCTGCGGAACTCGCCAGTAACCGGATTTGAGCCATCGCGCCACGTACTTCACCCCGTGTGGCGCGATGGCTTTACAGCGATACCGGTCACTGTCGTGTTCGCAATTTTTCCGCAACCCACCCGACCGCCCAGCTTACCGGGTCATGGGACTGCATGGGCAGCAACGGCTTTCCTTCACGGGCGGCCAGCCTGCCTTGCGTCTCAGCCTCACCATGAATCCAGATCGTACTTTGCTTGAACCCCTCGGCACGTTGACGTTCCCTGTAATAACGTTGCCGGACAAGCGCTTCTTGACGCTTTCTCTCTTGTTCAGACATAACGCACCCAGCCTTTAAATGGAAAGCAATAATTGCCCGCCCGGGCTTGCCACTCAAGCGTGGAAGGGTGAAGTTTTCTTAATGACAGTTAGGGTTATTATCTAGTTTTTGTTCAGTCTTTGTACCAGCGCTGTCACAACACGATGCGGTCTGACGTGGCATAATACCCGGCTAAATTGCGAGGAGAGAAAGTGGGGAGTATCGAGCAAGATCAGCCACCCCACCCCAAAACGATGACTTACACTCTATTTGGCATCAAAGCCTGCGACACCATGAAGAAGGCCCGCACCTGGCTCGACGATAATTCCGTGAGCTACGATTTTCATGACTACAAGACACAGGGCATCGACCGGGAACACCTCGCGCAGTGGTGCAATGAACACGGCTGGCAGGTCGTGCTGAACCGCGCAGGTACTACCTTTCGCAAGCTCGATGACGGACAAAAGGCCGATCTCGATCAAGCGAAAGCCATAGAACTGATGCTCGCGCAGCCGTCCATGATCAAGCGTCCGGTGCTTGATCTGGGCAATAAAACCCTGATCGGCTTCAAGCCCGACCTGTATGCAGCGGCTTTACAGTAAGCCAGAGCGCTACTGAAAGCCCCTTGATAAAGCCAAGAGGTATTTACATGTCCACTACCCTGTTCAGCCTGGCCTTCGGCGTCGGCACTCAAAATCGTCAAGGCTCATGGCTCGAAGTATTTTACGCTCAGCCGCTGATCAATCCTTCCGTAGAACTGGTCGCGGCCATCGCGCCTGTTCTGGGTTACACCAACGGCAATCAGGCAATCACCTTCAATGTCGACCTGGCATACAAGCTGGCCGAGGCGGTCAAATCCGTGGACGCGACCCAGGCCGCGCTGCTGACTCGTCTGGCGGAAAGCCAGAAGCCGCTGGTTGCCACCCTGCTGGCTGAAGACGCAACCCTGACGTCGACTCCAGAGGCTTACCTCAAGCTGCACCTGCTGTCGCATCGCCTGGTCAAGCCACACGGCCTGAACCTGGCAGGTATCTTCCCGTTGCTGCCAAACGTAGCCTGGACCAGCCAGGGCGCGGTCGACCTCGCCGAACTGGCCGAACGTCAGCTTGAAGCACGCCTTAAAGGCGAACTGCTGGAAGTGTTCTCGGTCGACAAATTCCCGAAAATGACCGACTACGTCGTACCGAGCGGCGTTCGTATCGCTGACAGTGCTCGCGTACGTCTGGGCGCTTACATCGGCGAAGGCACCACCGTCATGCACGAAGGCTTCGTCAACTTCAATGGCGGCACCGAAGGCCCGGGCATGATCGAAGGCCGCGTTTCTGCAGGCGTATTCGTCGGCAAGGGCTCTGATCTGGGTGGCGGCTGCTCGACCATGGGCACGTTGTCGGGTGGCGGCAACATCATCATCAAGGTTGGCGAAGGCTGCCTGATCGGTGCCAACGCCGGCATCGGCATCCCGCTGGGTGATCGCAATACCGTGGAATCGGGTCTGTATGTGACCGCCGGTACCAAGGTCGCGCTGCTCGATGAAAACAACGAACTGGTCAAGATCGTCAAGGCACGCGAGCTGGCAGGTCAGAACGACCTGTTGTTCCGTCGCAACTCGCAGACCGGCGCAGTGGAATGCAAAACCCACAAGTCGGCCATCGAGCTGAACGAAGCACTGCACGCTCACAACTGATGCTGTGTGCGGGTTCAAGGCTGCGGCCTTGACCCCGCCTCCACACGCTGGACGAACAATGCCCCTCATTTCTCCCTGGCGTGGCGACTTCCCCGCTATCGCCGCCCTGCAACGGCAAGGCCAGACCTATCTGGACAACGCCGCCACCACGCAAAAACCCCAGGCGCTGATCGATGCCCTGACTCATTACTACGTCAACGGTGCCGCCAACGTGCATCGTGCCCAGCATCTGCCGGGCGCACACGCCACCCAGGCGTTCGAAGCCAGCCGTGGCAAGGCCGCGCACTGGTTGAATGCCGGCGAGAGCGGACAAATCATCTTTACCCACGGGGCCACTTCTGCGCTCAACCTGCTGGCCTATGGGCTGGAACATAGTTTCACTGCGGGCGACGAGATCGCCATCAGCGCACTGGAACATCACGCCAACCTGCTGCCGTGGCAGCAACTGGCTCAGCGCCGCGGCCTGAAACTGGTGATACTGCCACTCGATCCCGATGGCGTGATCGACTGCCATGCTGCGGCCAGCCTGATCGGCCCTCGCACGCGTCTGCTCGCAGTCAGTCAGTTGTCCAACGTGCTCGGCACCTGGCAGCCGCTCGCCCGCCTTATCGCACTGGCGAAGGCGCAAGGTGCGCTCACGGTGGTGGACGGATCACAAGGTGTGGTGCATGGACGCCATGATGTACAAGCACTGGGCTGCGACTTTTATGTATTTTCCAGCCACAAGCTTTATGGCCCTGAAGGGCTTGGTGTGCTGTACGGACGCAACGACGCGCTACCGAGCCTGACGCACTGGCAGTTCGGCGGCGAGATGGTACTGACCGCCGATTATCAACACGCGAAATTTCGCCCGGCACCGCTGGGCTTTGAAGCGGGCACCCCGCCCATCGCCAGCGTGATCGGTTTGGGCGCTACACTGGCTTACCTGGAAAGCCTTGATCATCAGGCGGTCGCGGAACACGAAGCAAATCTGCACCGGCGCCTGCTTGAAGGCCTGCAAAGGCGTGAAGGTATTCAGGTATTAGGCTCTCCGGACCTGGCACTGGCCAGTTTCGTCGTGGACGGCATACACAACGCCGATCTGGCTCATCTGCTGACCGAACAGGGTATTGCCGTGCGCGCTGGTCGTCACTGCGCGATGCCACTGTTCGATACGCTCGGCCTGCCCAGCGCAATTCGTGTTTCGCTGGCGCTCTACAATGATTCAGATGACTTGCTGCGGTTTTTCAGCGCACTGGATCAGGCACTGGAGCTGCTTCGATGAGCCTTCCCGCATTGGCGCAGACCGCGCTCGACAGTTTTTCCCAGCCACAGAGCTGGGAACAGCGCGCACGCCTGCTCATGCAATGGGGGGATCGCCTCCCCTCGTTGAGCGACGAAGAAAAGACGGGCGACAATCTGGTACACGGCTGCGAAAGCAAGGTCTGGCTGACCGGCGAAGTCAGCGCAGGTGCCTGGCTGTTCCGGGCCAGCAGCGACGCCCGGCTGATTCGCGGTCTGGTGGCGCTGCTGCTGGCCCGCGTTAACGGTCTGTCGGCCCCGGAGCTGGAAGCCGTGGACTTGCCTGACTGGTTCAGTCAGTTAGGCCTTGGTCGCCAGCTCTCGCCGTCACGCAGCAACGGCCTGAATGCCGTACTGCAGCAGATGCGCCAGCTGACTCAAGCCTGATCGGGCGTTGCAACCGCTGGCTTGACCCGCTCCGAAGGCCGTCGCGCACCTGCAACCAGCTTGTCCACTGCACGCGTGGCGGCGACCATGCCGAACGTGGCAGTGACCATCATCACCGCGCCGAAGCCGCCTGCACAGTCGAGCTTTACGCCCTCACCGACGAACTTCTTTTCCAGGCAAATGCTGCCATCAGGCTTGGGGTAGCGAAGTTGCTCGCTGGAAAACACGCAAGGCACGCTGTAGTGGCGGTTCGGTGTGCGTGAAAAGCCATAGTCGCGACGCAAGGTGGAACGGACCTTGGAAGCCAGCGGGTCGTTGAACGTGCGGTTCAGGTCGGCGATCTGAATCAGGGTCGGATCGATCTGCCCACCGGCCCCACCGGTGGTAATCATCTGGATCTTGCGCCGTTTGCACCACGAAATCAGTGCTGCCTTGGCGTTGACGCTGTCGATACAGTCGATCACGAAATCCATGTCCGGGGTGATGCACTCAGCCATCGTATCGCGGGTCACGAAATCAGACACCGCATGCACGATGCAATCAGGATTGATCGCGCGAATCCGCTCGGCCATCACTTCGACCTTCTGGCGACCGACCGTGCTGTCCAGTGCATGCAATTGGCGGTTGCTGTTGCTGACACAGACGTCGTCCATGTCAAACAGCGAAATCTCGCCGACGCCACTGCGCGCCATGGCTTCGGCCGCCCACGAGCCCACGCCGCCGATACCGACCACCGCCACATGAGCCGCGCGCAGGCGCGCCAGCCCTTCAATGCCGTACAAACGGGCGATGCCAGCGAAACGTGGATCTTCTGCGCTCATGATCAATACCTCAAAAACCGGCGCGCATTATAGGGGGTTGTCGGGGGTTAAGGCACCCGGCTTGTCGCCCCGTCGAAATCAGGGCTGACGGGGCAAAAACTATCTCGGGCCTCTCATATAACCCTTTCGCTCCGCACAAAGCCTCTACAAACATATTTGTCCGAGCAGCGAGCAAATAAGAGACGAGACGTCAGGTCCGGGCCTGAGATTCTGGATAGCCATGCTGTTCGCACAATTAATCCCTTATCTGGCAGCCATCATTATTGCCGTCCTGTCTGCTCGCACGACCCGCCCTCCCCTGTCGACTGCTTGACCTATCCACAGCGCACAATAAACGACGGCCCCAGGTCGTCGTTTTGCTTTAAGATATCCGCCTTTTCGCGCCCAAAGTCTTGCTACCGGAGTTCTGTACATGACTGCCCCTACCGACCTGTCGCCCACCCTTCAACTTGCCTGCGATCTGATCCGCCGCCCGTCAGTGACGCCGGTCGATGCCGACTGTCAGGCAGTGATGATGCAACGCCTGGGCAATGCCGGCTTCAAGCTGGAGCCCATGCGTATCGAAGACGTCGATAACTTCTGGGCCACACACGGCACTACCGACGGCCCGGTACTGTGCTTCGCAGGTCATACGGACGTGGTCCCTACCGGCCCGGTTGAGAACTGGCAGAACGACCCGTTCGATGCGTTGATCGACGAGCACGGCATGCTCTGCGGACGCGGTGCAGCGGACATGAAAGGCAGCCTGGCAGCCATGCTCGTGGCCGCCGAGCGCTTTGTAGCCGATCACCCGAATCACAAGGGTTCGGTGGCATTCCTGATCACCAGTGACGAAGAAGGCCCGGCGCACCACGGCACCAAGGCTGTCGTCGAACGTCTGGCAGCGCGCAAGGAGCGTCTGGACTGGTGCATCGTCGGCGAACCTTCGAGCACCACGCTGGTGGGCGATGTGGTCAAGAACGGGCGTCGTGGCTCGCTGGGCGCCACCCTCACCGTGCGCGGCAAACAGGGCCATGTGGCTTACCCGCATCTGGCGAAGAACCCTATTCACCTAGCAATGCCGGCACTTGCCGAACTCGCCGCAGAGCACTGGGACCACGGTAACGATTTCTTCCCGCCGACCAGCTTCCAGATCTCCAACCTGAACGCCGGCACGGGTGCAACCAACGTCATCCCGGGCGATCTTGTAGCGGTTTTCAACTTCCGCTTTTCGACCGAGTCGACCGTCGAAGGCTTGCAGCAGC
This sequence comes from Pseudomonas syringae group sp. J254-4, assembly GCF_032586855.1. NCBI lineage: Bacteria > Pseudomonadati > Pseudomonadota > Gammaproteobacteria > Pseudomonadales > Pseudomonadaceae > Pseudomonas > Pseudomonas syringae group sp. J254-4. Next base: position 95,448 of record NZ_JAWHOO010000003.1, read on the forward strand.
GTGTCGCCGCCATCCTCGACAAGCATGAGCTGGACTGGCATGTGAACTGGGCGCTGTCCGGCCTGCCGTTCCTGACCGAGCCGGGCGCATTGCTGGATGCCGTGTCGTCCAGCATCAAAAGCGTCACGGGCCGCGACACCAAAGCCTCGACCAGCGGCGGAACCTCCGACGGCCGATTCATCGCAACCCTGGGTACGCAAGTGGTTGAGCTGGGCCCGGTCAACGCGACGATTCACCAGGTCAACGAGCGGATTCTGGCCAGCGACCTCGATGTGCTGACCGAGATCTACTACCAGACCCTGGTCAAGTTGCTCGCCTGATGCTGACCTGCCCGATCTGCTCTGCGCCGCTCAGTACCGCCGACAACGGCGTGGTATGTCCGGCCAACCACCGCTTCGACCGTGCACGTCAGGGGTATCTGAACCTGTTGCCGGTGCAGCACAAGAACAGCCGCGACCCTGGCGACAATCAGGCCATGGTCGAGGCGCGACGCGACTTTCTCAACGCCGGGCACTACGCTCCGGTAGCCCGGCGTCTGGCTGAACTGGCCGCCGAGCGATCCCCCGCGCATTGGTTGGACATCGGCTGTGGCGAAGGTTATTACACCGCGCAGATTGCCGAAGCCTTGCCTCATGCCGATGGCTATGCGCTGGACATCTCCCGTGAAGCGGTCAAGCGCGCCTGCCGTCGTGACCCGACGCTGACCTGGATGGTCGCCAGCATGGCGCGTGTGCCACTTCCGGATGCCAGTTGCCAGTTTCTGGCCAGTGTGTTCAGCCCGCTGGACTGGCTTGAAGCCAAACGCTTGCTGACGCCAGGCGGCGGACTGATGAGGGTTGGTCCGACCAGCGAACATCTCATGGAGCTGCGTCAGCAGCTTTACGATGAGGTCCGCGATTATGCCGACGACAAGCACCTGTCTCTGGTGCCACCCGGCATGCAGCTGCAACACAGCGAAACCCTGCGCTATACGCTGAAGCTGATCGACGGCCAGTCCCGTGCCGATTTGCTGGCCATGACGCCTCACGGGTGGCGCGCCAGCGCCGAGCGCCGGACTGCCGTCATTGAGCAATCAGGACCTTTCAAGGTCACCGTTTCCATGCGCTACGATTATTTCGTGCTGCAATAAGCATTCAACAGAGGCACCCATGCGCCAACCCGATATCGAGATTTACCTGAAAGACGAAGACGTCGACCACAAGGCTATCGCCCAATGGCTGAGCGTCGCCCTGGGCCCGTGCAGCGACTGGAACCAGAAAGGCCAGACCTGGAAGTGCAAGGCCGGCAATGTGACCGTAACCTGGCTGCCCAGAGCAGTCGGCAAATGGAACAGTCTGCATCTGGACAGCGATCAGACCCCGTGGGAAGACGACATCGCCTGCGCCCGCGCCGCATTCAAGGCCTTGAACGTCGAAGTCCGTTGCGCCCCGGGCACCTGGGTTGAAGAAGAAAGCGACGAGACTGCCGACCGCTGGATACGCGTGAGTGCCGACGGCGAGGAAGAAATCACCTGGCGCACTTCGTAAGCCTTTCGCAGCGACGGTATCAGGATGTGCCGTCGCGGCTCTCAAAGGTGGCCGCTCAGTCTTTACTCTTCTACAGACACCAGGCTTTTTGCCGATCGCTTCGGGATACGTCACACTGACACCCATCTCGGGCAGTCGCCCGTCCCTTACTCAGCAGAAGCCGTATGACCCGTTCTCCGTTCCGTCGTCTTGTGTTCGGCACCCTGCGCCGATTGTTGTATCTCTGGGTGCGCTCGGAAACCATCAATCAGTCGTCTTTTACGCTCAACCTGGACCGTAGCCGTCCGGTGTTCTATGCCTTGCAGTCGCCGTCTATAAGCGATCTGGCGGTGATCGACACTGAATGTCGCAAGGCTGGCCTGCCTCGCCCCGTATTGTCGGTAGCGGTCGGCAACCTGATAGAGCCAGCTGCATTCTTTTACCTGACCCCGGCGCCTGACTGGCTTGGCCGCCAGGACAAACGCGGCGCACCGCCGACACTGGAACGTCTGGTCGCAGCCGTGAGCCAGAACCCCGGCGAAGATGCGCAGATCATCCCGGTCAGCGTGTTCTGGGGCCAGTCGCCAGACCGCGAGTCCAGCGCCTGGAAACTGTTGTTCGCCGACAGCTGGGCGGTAACCGGCCGGTTGCGCCGTCTGGTCAGCATCCTGATTCTGGGCCGCAAGACCCGTGTACAGTTTTCCGCGCCCATTCACATCCGCGAGCTGGTGGGTGAAAACAAAGGTTACGAACTGACCCTGCGCATGACCCAGCGTCTGCTGCGCGTGCACTTTCGCAACCTGAAAAGCGCGGTCATCGGCCCGGACGTTTCGCACCGGCGCACGGTGGTCAAAGGACTGCTGGACGAGCCGCTGGTCAAGCAGGCGATCATCGAAGAAGCCGAACGGGAGAACATCACCCAGGACAAGGCACGGGACCGGGCGCTGAGCTACGGCAACGAGATCGCCTCGGACTATACCTATTCCGTCATCCGCTTCATGGAAGTCGTCCTCAGCTGGTTCTGGAACAAGATTTACGACGGCATCAAAGTCAGCCACATCGAAGGCGTGCAGGAAGTGGCACCAGGGCATGAAGTCATTTACGTCCCTTGCCACCGCAGCCATATCGATTACCTGCTGCTGTCCTATCTGTTGTTTCGCAACGGGCTCACGCCGCCGCACATCGCTGCTGGCATCAACCTGAACATGCCGGTCGTCGGCAGCCTGCTGCGCCGTGGCGGGGCGTTTTTCATGCGCCGCACATTCAAGGGCAACCCGCTGTATACAGCGGTTTTCACCGAGTACCTGCACACGCTGTTCATCAAGGGTTTCCCGGTCGAATACTTTGTCGAAGGCGGTCGCTCGCGGACCGGGCGAATGTTGCAGCCCAAAACCGGCATGCTCGCCATCACCCTGCGCAGCTTCCTGCGCAACTCGCGGATGCCGATTGTGTTCGTTCCGGTGTACATCGGCTACGAGCGCGTGCTGGAAGGCCGTACTTATCTGGGCGAATTGCGCGGAGCGACCAAGAAGAAAGAGTCGATCTTCGACATTTTCAAAGTCATCGGTGCGCTGAAGCAGCGTTTCGGCCAGGTATCGGTGAACTTCGGCGCCCCCATCAAGCTGGCCGAATTCCTTGACGGCGAACAACCGGACTGGCGCGAACAGTCGCTGGCACCGCAATTTCGCCCGGAATGGCTGAGCGAAACCACTCATCGGCTGGGTGAGCGTGTGGCCCAGCACCTGAATGAAGCCGCCGCTGTCAACCCGATGAACCTGGTTGCTGTGGCCTTGCTGTCAACGCAAAGGCTGGCGCTGGACGATCAGGCCATGGAGCGTGTTCTCGACCTCTACCTGACGTTGCTGCGCGCCGTACCTTACTCACCACACACCACATTGCCGGAAGGCGACGGGCGCTCACTGATCGAGCACGTCAAAGGCATGGACCTGCTCGCCGAACAAAAAGATGCACTGGGCAAAATTCTGTACCTCAACGAACAGAATGCAGTCCTGATGACGTACTACCGCAACAACGTCTTGCACATCTTTGCCCTGCCCTCACTGCTGGCCAGCTTTTTCCAGAGCTCGTCGCGCATGAGCCGCGACCAGATTCTGCGCTACACACGTGCGCTGTATCCATTCCTGCAATCGGAACTGTTCATTCGCTGGCCGCTGAGCGAGCTGGATGAGGTGGTCGATCAATGGCTGGCTGCGTTCGTCGAGCAAGGCTTGCTGCGCTTCAAAAAGGACGTCTATGTGCGTCCGGAGCCCAGCTCCCGCGAGTTCGTGCTGCTGACCCTGTTGTCACGGGCCATCGCGCAGACCCTGCAGCGCTTCTACATGGCAATCGCCTTGTTACTCAACAGTGGACAGAACACATTGAGCGCCGAACAGCTGGAAGACCTGTGCACGGTCATGGCCCAGCGCCTGTCTATTCTGCATGGCCTTAATGCACCAGAGTTCTTCGACAAGAGTCTATTCAGGCACTTCATCCAGACCTTGCTGGACCTGGGCGTGCTGCGCAAGGACAGCGCCGGCAAGCTGAGCTATCACCCGATGCTGGGCGAACTGGCAGAAGGTGCGGCCAAGCGGGTGTTGCCGGCCGAAATCCGTCTGTCGATACGGCAAGTGGCGTTACACAGCAATGAAGAAGAGCAGGATGCGGGAAATGGTGAAGGGGTAGCGTAGGGCTTTTCCGCAATTAGCCGGGGATCTTTAGACACGTGTTTTATGCTCCCCGGCCGCTGCTAAGGTGTGGTTTGTACCCATGACTGGTACTCATCACACTCAATAAGAAATTGAAATGTCCAGCGACCCCCTGGTAAGTGAAGCCCGCGAAAAACAGATTACCCAGCAAGTGCCATTGCCGTTTGAACTGGGCTATGCCGCAGGACCAGAGCGGTCTGAAGATCAAGGTCATTCAAGTGAACGGTTGATTGTTCTTCGCTGCAAAGGCTTTCATCAACGGCGCGTTTTCAGCGCGCCGTTGATGTTTTTGTTGCTGCGCACCGCATCATTTCCATCGGCACTAAACAGCACTGTTTCCTTTCGGGCTTCGGGTGGATACCGCAAGTTCCTGATACGCTTGATCCCGTACCCACTTCTCACAAGGACGCTCTCATGCCTCGCTTTTCGTTCACCTTCGCTGGTCTATGCGCCGGTCTGCTGCTGTCGGCCAACGTCTTCGCCCTGTCGCTGAACGACCTCTCGCAATCGGATGCGACCGGTGGTCTCAAAGACGCGCTGACCCAAGGCGCACAGGTCGCGGTCAAACAGCTCGGAGTTCCCGGCGGTTTCAGCAAGAATGAAGCGGTGCGTATCGAGCTGCCAGGCAAACTCGGTCAGGTCGCGAAAAAAATGAAAATGCTTGGCATGGGTGCTCAGGTCGATCAGCTGGAAACCAGCATGAACCAGGCCGCCGAAGCTGCAGTGCCTCAGGCTCAGGCGTTGTTGGTAGACGCCGTGAAAAAGATGAGCGTGACCGACGCCAAGGCCATTTTAAGCGGCGGGAAGGACTCGGCAACCCAGTACCTCAACAGCACCAGCCGCGAACAGATCCGCGCCAAGTTCCTGCCTATCGTCAAGAAATCTACCGATCAAGTCGGTCTGGCACAGAAGTACAACGCATTCGCTGGCAAGGCGGCGGCACTTGGCGCGCTGGACAGCAAAAATGCCAACCTTGAAAGCTACGTGACCGAACAAGCGCTGAACGGGCTGTTCGAGATGATTGCAAAACAGGAAGAAAGTATTCGCGCCAACCCCGCGGCAGCCGCTACAGGCCTGGCGAAGAAGGTATTTGGCGCGCTTTGAGTGCAGGGTTAGCGCCTGTATTCACGGGCGCATCTGCGTTTGATTCGGGCTCAGGCCGTCGACGCTACAAGCGCTATGCACCGCTATCGTCTGTGACTGCCTTAGGCTTCAAGGCCTTCTTCGGGTAGATGTCGTAGCGGCTGGATTTTCCATCCAGCGCATAACCTGGCTTGGGCCCGTCAATGCATGGGGCCTTGCGCGGGCGTTTGACCACAACACGGTGAGTGGCAAGCGCAAGAGCCGCTTCCAGCAACGCAGGCGCATCCATGTCATCGCCGACCAGAGGCCGGAACAGGCGCATTTCCTTTTTGACCAGAGCGGTTTTTTCCCGATGCGGGAACATCGGGTCGAGGTAAATGACCTGCGGCGGCTCCGCTGTCCAGCCACGAATGATTTCAATGGAGTTGCCGGTCAACAGCTGCATCCGCGCAACGATCGAACCCACGTCACGATCATCGCGTCCGCGCGCCAGACCGTCTTCCAGCAGTGCAGCAATAATCGGCTGACGCTCGATCAGGCTCAGCTCGCAACCAAGACTCGCCAGCACGAACGCATCCTTGCCCAAACCTGCCGTAGCATCCAGCACGCTGGGACGAACGCCTGGCTGAATACCGACGGCCTTGGCAATCATTTGCCCGGTGCCACCGCCAAACAGACGACGATGTGCCACTGCACCCTCGACAAAATCAACTCGCACAGCGCCAGGCGCATCGTCGCCCAACTGCTGCAATTGCAGGCCATCGTCGGTTGATTGCAACGCAAAATCAGCTTCAGCGTCGTGCAACGGCAAGCCTAGACGCTGCGCCCAATGCTCCGCCTGCTCCTGCCCTGCGACCGCGAGCGCTTCGACCCGGATACGACTGCCTGTTTGCTGCTCAATCATTACGCCCACACACTCAAAAATTGTTAATGATCGGCAAAGTCTGCCGATAACCAAGTATCCGGCATTTTGCCAGACCCAAGGCCAGTACTGATCGCTATGTCAGAGATTGTTCAATCATCCATCGGCTATTTGTCGCACTCAGGCGACTATAGCGTTCGCAACAGCCGCACACTGGGTGGTGTGACGCAGCTGTGGTCGGATGCATTTGCCCGAGCGATGGCGGATCAGGTCAGCGAAAGCACTCCAGTGCCGGTGCACCCGACGGCCGTTGAAGTGGATGTTGAAACAGGCGAACCGGTCGCTGGCGCAAAAACCCTGAGCAAGATTGTCGAGCAACGGGCCTGCCCGGTCACCGACACCGAGGTCAAACCACCTGAGCCGCTGTTCCTGCCAATTGCGGAGTTCGACCTTGACTTGCTGCCGCCGCCTGCCGAGCCCTTCAGCATGGCTGAGCTGATCGAACAACAACGTCATCTGGAATTCGAGAGCCACTGGGTACGCCCTACAGTTCTGAACCCGTACAGCGACAGCGTCAACCCGGGCCCCGGCCCTCAACCACGCCCATTGCACCTGCCAATCGCCGAATTCGAATGGGAACTGGCCGACAAGCCTGCCCTGCCCCTGGATGAGCAGACCATTGCTGCCCAACAACGCCAGTTCGACTACGAGAACGGCTGGGCTCGCCCGCTGATCCTGCAGAACCTGCGGATGGCGGCATAAGCCCCAACGCTCTTGCCGGCAGCTTAAAGGCTCGCTACCTACACACCGACCAGCGCCCCATGTCGACGTGAAAATGATCACGATGCGCCGCGTTGTACTCAGGCCCGAGCACCGTACTGAAGTTTTTGCAGGCGCCGTCACGTAACAGCCTCAGAAAACGCCCCTTGTCCCCTTCGTCGTCCCAATCCTTGAGAACCCCGATGCGCTGACCGTCTGCGAGGCGAAAACCTGCCATATCCAGTGCATTGGCGGTCGCGTGCTGGCTGAGCCGAGCATTGGCGCGGTTGTAGATGTTGCGGCAGGCAAAGCTGCCCAAATGATCGATCCGCGCTACCCGCTGGCCGAAAACAGCCTGGGCGGCGGGTTGCAAGGTGTGAATATCAAACAGCGCATAGGCGACCGCCAACGGGCAACTGGCCAGGAAGCTGCTGCTCAGCGCCACGTCGCCGCCCTGAATGCGCAGGGTATTTTCCAGAGGGCAGCGAGCAGAAGGTTCACTGTCGGCCTGACGACTGAAACGCAGCCCGGACGTACTCAGCACCTGGTCGCACAGCGCAGGGTCGTTCTGCAGTCGTGACAGCTTGTAAGACGTCAGGAAGTTGGGCTCGGCCCGCACATCCAGCGGCGTCCAGGGGTTCCAGCGCGCAGGTACATCGACCCAGCCGCGCCAGACTGCGAACGCCCCCATTGCACAGATCAGCAGGAATACCAGAAGCACACGCATGCTCAGCCCATGCCCCAGACAACAGGGGTGAATTTGAAGAAGGGTTTGTAAATGGCAAGCAAACAGCGCAGTTGCGAATCCATTAGCGGGCTCTCCACAAGGTCGGGCTCTGTCAACCCACACCTGGAAGACCTCAGAGCAAGCCCAACTGTTCCACCTGAGGCCCGCGATCCAGCTCGAACAATGCCGGCAAGCCAGGCAATCGCGCCATTAGTTGCTGGTGAAAGCGCATGGCCTGCTCGGCAGCCTTGATGTTGTCAGGGGTGTGCAGGAAGACATAAGGCGTGCGCCCCTCTTCGATCCACACGGCGACCTTTTCCACCCACTGCACCAAAAACTGATCATTGGCCTTCAGGTCAGGACCGCCGATGAAACGGACCTGGGGAAACAGCGTCAGCGCAGCAGGACGAGGCGGCACCTTGGGCTTTTTCGATTGCGCGTGCAGGACTGCGGGATCGCTCGAGACACAGCTGAACAATGCCCGGGAGTCGAGACAGATGCGCTCGACGCCTCGATCCAGCAGCAGGCGATTGAGCATGCGCTCTTCATCACCCTTCATGAAAAACGCGATGTTGCGTACTTCTACGGCGAGCGGCACATTGAGTTCATCAAGAAAACCGGCCAGCTCGGCCAGACGCTGCGGTGTAAAGCTGGCGGGCAACTGCAGCCAGAACGGTGCGATCCGCCCACCCAGAGGCGCAAGCAGACGGATGAATTCCTCAGCTGCGCCCACCTGCTCACGAAGGTCGCCGTTATGACTGATGTCTTTATGGAATTTGGCGGTGAAACGAAAATCATCGGGCATCGTTTCTGCCCAGCGCTGCACTGTAGTGGCGGCGGGACGGGCGTAAAATGTGGTGTTGCCTTCGACAGCGTTGAATACCTGAGTGTAGAGATCCAGGAAATCATTCGGGCGGGCATCTTCGGGATACAGCGAATCGCGCCAGGCGTTTTCACTCCATGACGGACAACCTAGGTAGTAAGGCAGGCGAGACACGGTCAAACGTGAAGATCGAGCCCCGATACTTCAAGGTCCCAATCGACAAAGCTGGCGGTGGTCAGGTAGCTGGCCAGCGCGTGAGCGACACGAGAGCTCATGGAGCGCGGGAAAATGATGTCTTGTGGACGCGCAGGCACGTTGGCAGTGCTGCCAATCGGTGAATCACCCGCGTCGCGACGAGCCTGCGCCGGAGGCGGCGGCAACTCGGCATCAACTACGACTTCCTCGAAAGAACCTTCAACGGTCGAAGGCGTCTTCTGCGGCTTTCGCTTGATGGGGTAAGAGCGTGATGAGGTTCCGTCTATGCGCATCGATTATATACTCGGCGTCGATAGTGGCAATTTAGCGTTACTGCCTTGTAGTTCGCAAATTGCTTAACGATAACTAGACCACACATATTGCAAATTGTTTTCGCCAAATGAGATTAAAGACCATTCAGACGATAAACGGTAGATGGCGAATTGATATTTTTCCAGCTATAGACGGAATAGTATGACTTGGACAGGCACGACAGCAGAACACTGTGGCGTGCCTTGAAGCCAATCACATCAACGCGCTTTGGGCGTTGCAACCTTATCGCGCAGATAGACCGGCTGGGCGTCGTCTGCCGGCAGGGCTTCGCCACGCGCCCAGGCGAAGGACGCCAGCGTCAGCAAGTCCTGCGCATGGGGCAGCATGCCTGCGTCATGACCGGCCAGACTGACCGGGATGCGCTCGGCATAGCCCCAGCCAGTACCGGCTCCAAACCATTGTCCACTGGTGTGCGCAGGCAGTGTCGCCAACTCGGGCGCCATGACCGCCTCGTTGCCGAGCAGACGCATCTCCCCGGCTGTCTCGTGATAGCAACCCCAATACACCTCATCCATGCGCGCATCAATGGCCGATGCCACCTGGGACACGCCATGCTCACGAAAGGCACGCTGGGCCAGCACGGCAAGATTGGAAACAGGCAATACCGGGCGCTCCAGCGCGAACGCCAGGCCTTGCACGACACCAATGGCAATGCGCACGCCGGTGAAAGCGCCAGGGCCGCGCCCGAACGCGATGGCATCCAGCGCCGACATCGCAATGCCTGCCTCGGCCATCAGGCTTTTGATCATGGGCAGCAGCCGCTGGGCATGCAGGCGCGGGATCACCTCGTAGTGGCTCAGCACTTTGCCATCGTGCAGCAAAGCGACCGAGCAGGCTTCAGTGGCGGTGTCCAGGGCCAGCAAGGTGGTCATCGGTGTTTCCGTCATGGTCAGGGTGAAAAGTGCAGCAGTATAAATGACAAATGGCCCGCAAGCGGGCCATTTATTGTTCAGACTGAAAGTCTTACTTCAGGGCTTCCAGTACTTTTGCAGTGATCTCTTCAACCGAGCCGACGCCAGGAATATGGCTGCATTTGGGCTTGCCATCCTTCGCTTCCAGCTTGCTGTAGAACTCGACCAGCGGCTTGGTCTGGGCATGGTAGACCGACAGGCGATGGCGCACGGTCTCTTCGACGTCGTCCTTGCGCTGCAGCAGCGGTTCGCCAGTCACATCATCGATACCCTCGACTTTCGGCGGGTTGAAGATGGTGTGATAGATGCGACCAGAGCCTTCGTGAACCCGGCGGCCCGACATGCGCTTGACGATTTCTTCGTCATCAACGGCGATTTCCAGCACGTGGTCGATTTCCAGACCTGCTTTCAACAGGGCTTCGGCCTGAGGAATGGTGCGCGGGAAGCCGTCGAACAGAACGCCGTTCGCACAATCCGGCTGGGCCAGACGATCCTTGATCAGACCAATGATCAGGTCATCGGAAACCAGACCACCCGAGTCCATGACGCTCTTGGCCTTCAGGCCAAGCTCGGTTTCAGCCTTGACTGCAGCGCGCAGCATGTCGCCTGTCGAAACCTGCGGGATGCCGAACTTTTCAGTGATGAATTTTGCCTGAGTACCTTTACCGGCCCCGGGAGCTCCTAGCAGAATCACGCGCATCGTCATGCTCCTCAAAATTTTTATAGTGAAATCAACGGATTCGCCTCGGGGGCCAATCTAAAAATAATCAGGCCAACAGGCCGAAAGGCTGATCAAGATACACAGCCGACCGAGGCCGCACAAGCCGCCAAAAGTCGCATTAACCGCGTGCGCACCGGCTTGCGCGCCCCGATTGTCGAGCGGCGTGATCTGTATCAACGTTTCCGGCAGGCCAGCCCGCAAACCCGGCATTGCCAATGCCGGGCCAAAACGGCCCGGCAATTAAAGTAATGCGCGTGTTCAACCAGTGTTACGCAGACCGGCAGCGATCCCGGCTACAGACACCAGCAGCGCCAGTTCCAGAGGGCTGTCCAGACTGGCTTCGCGACTGCGGGAGCGGGACAACAGCTCGGCCTGGAGCAAATGCAACGGGTCGAGATAGGTGTTGCGCAGACTGATGAATTCCAGCGTTTCAGGGCTATGCGCCAGCAGTTGCTTCTGCCCGGTCAGCCCCAGAACCACATTGCACGCCTGCGACAATAGGTCGCGTAAATGTGCGCCTAAATGTTGCAGCTCAGCACTGACCAGACGTTCGTCATAGAGTCGGGCAATGTCCGAATCGGCTTTGGCAAGGACCATTTCCAGCATGTCGATGCGGGTTCTGAAGAACGGCCACTGTTCGCGCATCTGCGCCAGCACCGTCCCCTCGCCGCGCTCCAGAGCCTTGCTCAGCGCGGCTTCCCAACCCAGCCAGGCGGGCAACATAAGACGCGTCTGCGTCCAGGCGAAAATCCACGGAATGGCGCGCAGGCTTTCCACGCCACCTTCACGGCGCTTGGCCGGGCGACTGCCGAGTGGCAGGCGCCCCAGTTCCTGCTCGGGCGTTGCCTGACGGAAATACTCGACGAACTCAGGGTTCTCGCGCACTACCGCGCGATAGGCACTGACCCCGTCAGCGGCCATCTGGTCCATCATTGTCCGCCACGCCGGTTGCGGAGGCGGTGGCGGTAGCAGGGTCGCTTCCAGCACCGCTGCCAGATAGAGATTGAGGTTCTGTTCGGCGATGTCCGGCAGGCCGAATTTGAAACGAATCATTTCCCCTTGCTCGGTGGTCCGGAAGCGCCCGGCTACCGAACCTGGCGGCTGCGACAGAATCGCCGCATGCGCGGGACCGCCACCACGACCAACCGTACCGCCGCGACCGTGGAACAGCAGCAGTTCGACCTGCTGCTCGCGACAGATCTCCACCAGCTTTTCCTGCGCGCGGTATTGGGCCCAGGCCGCCGCCGTAGTGCCCGCGTCCTTGGCCGAGTCGGAATAACCGATCATGACTTCCTGCGGGCCGTGCAAACGCGAGCGATAGCCAGGCAAGCCGAGCAGCGTCTCGATCACCGGCCCGGCGTTATCCAGGTCAGCCAGGGTCTCGAACAACGGCACCACACGCATCGGTCGTTGCAGCCCGGACTCCTTGAGCAGCAACTGCACGGCCAGCACGTCGGATGCCGAACCTGCCATCGAAATGACGTAAGAGCCCAGCGACGCGGCCGGAGCTGCGGCCACTACCCTGCAGGTTGCCAGCACTTCTGCGGTGTCGGCTGCCGGTTTGAAGTAGCTTGGCAGCAACGGTCTGCGGTTGTTCAGTTCGCGCAACAGAAAGTCGATGCGGGTCTGCTCGTCCCACTCCTCGTAGCGACCCAACCCCAGATAATCGGTAATTTCAGTCATCGCCGCACAGTGGCGACTGGAGTCTTGGCGGACATCCAGACGCACCAGAAACAGGCCGAACGTGACGGCACGGCGCAGGCAATCCAGAAGCGGCCCGTCGGCAATCACGCCCATGCCGCACTCATGCAGCGACTGGAAGCACAGCAGCAGCGGGTCCAGCAGCTCGCGGTTGTCTCGCAGCACCGCTTCAGGCGCAGGCAAGGTCTCGCTCAATGAGGCATTGGCCCAATTGCGCGTCGCGCGCAGGCGCTCACGCAGACGCTTGAGTTCTGCCCGATAAGGCTCGGCACTGTCACCGACGCTGGCCCGCAAGGCGTCGCTGGCCTGCTGCATCGACAGCTCTGCGGCCAGGTTATCCACATCACGCAAATAAAGGTCAGCCGCCATCCAGCGCGCCAGCAGCAACACTTCACGGGTAACCGCGGCCGTGACATTCGGGTTGCCGTCACGGTCTCCGCCCATCCACGAGGCAAAGCGGATCGGCGCGGCCTCCAGAGGCAAACGCAGGCCGGTGGCTGCGTGCAATGCATGGTCAGCCTTGCGCAGGTAATTCGGAATGGCGTGCCAGAGGGAGTGCTCGATAACCGCAAAACCCCATTTAGCCTCATCAACCGGCGTGGGCCGGATACGCCGGATCTCTTCGGTATGCCAGGCCTCGGCGATCAGACGCTGCAAGCGCGAGGTAATCTGTGCGCGCTCGGTGCTGTTGAGGTCGCGATGATCGAGCGCGGCCAACTGCGCAGCGATGGCGTCGTATTTCTGAATGAGCGTACGGCGTGCAACTTCGGTGGGGTGAGCCGTCAACACCAGCTCGATTTCCAGCTTGCTCAGCTGACGCGCCAGAGCTTCAGGCGTGTGACCTTCCGTTTTCAGGCGGTCAAGCAGCTCGGGCAGCACCCGCGACTCAAAGGGCAGAGGCTGGGTATCGTCACGGCGATGCATGAGCTGATACTGCTCGGCAATATTGGCCAGGTTGAGAAACTGGTTGAACGCACGGGCCACAGGCAGGAGTTCGTCATCACCCAACCCGTCGACACTGGCGCTGAGTTGCTCGGCACCTTCTGCAGAACCGCGCCTGCCCGCCTTGGCGCCTTTGCGAATACGTTCGATCTTGTCGAGGAATTCAGCGCCTCGCTGCTCACGAATCGTGTTACCCAACAGCTCACCCAGCAGGTGAACGTCTTCGCGCAGACGCGCATCGATATCGGCCATCGTTCCTCTCCCGTTTTTTGTCTGGGCTCAGTTGCGTACCCGCAAAACAGCGCGGGCGTACGTGAATTCGAATCCGCATTGCCAACAGTGCACCAAAAGCCTGCAATTGGACAAATGGTTCAACAAAAAGCCGCGCCTCAACGCCTGATTAATCCTGCAGCGACGTCCGTTCACATGTCGACCAACATGCTGACCGCTTTCTGAAGCCCCCTGAAAATTCCTGACCACGCAGTAGATATTTATCTGAACTATTCAAAAACCGCGCAGGTCGGAGCCTTTAACCATTACAGGAAAGCCCGAAAGGCAGCAGGCGGTTGTACGACCTCATGCCCGGACTTGATGCAACAACTGTCATGGATAACCACGTTCGGAGTCAGACAATGGAGTTGATCACCATGAACACCTTAACTGCCAAAACCAAGTTCAAAGGCCTGCGCGGTCTCAAGCTGGCTGCGCTGGCGCTCGGTAGCACCTTTATCCTCGCCGGTTGCGCAGGTAACCCGCCATCCGAGCAATATGCAGTTTCGCAATCGGCCGTCAACAGCGCTGTCAGCGCTGGCGGTACCGAATTCGCAGCGGTGGAAATGAAGTCGGCTCAGGACAAGCTCAAAGAAGCTGATCTGGCCATGCAGGATCACAAGTACGACGAAGCTCGCCGTCTCGCTGAACAAGCCGAGTGGGACGCTCGTGTAGCAGAACGCAAATCTCAGGCCGCCAAGGCTGCCAAAGCTGTGCAGGATGCTCGTCAGGGCGTCAACGAACTCCGTGAAGAAGGCCTGCGTCAGGTGCAGTGATTGCCCTGAACCCTTTCTGTTTTCATGAATTCGTAACTGATTAAAGGACGACAATATTATGCGTAAACAATTGATGATCCCTGCTCTGCTGGCCATGAGTGTTGCCCTGGCAGCCTGTGCAACCAAGCCAAACCCTAACCTGGAACAGGCTCGCAGCAACTTCACCGCGCTGCAGACTAACCCGGAAGCCACTAAAGTAGCGGCGCTTGAAACCAAGGACGCCAGCGAATGGCTGGCCAAGGCAGAACAGGCTTTCCGTAACGATGATGACGTCAAGAAAGTTGACCAACTGTCTTACCTGACCAACCAGCGTGTAGAACTGGCCAAGCAGACCATTGCCCTGCGCACCTCCGAAGCGGCTCTGCAGAACGCTTCTGCCGACCGCGCCAAGGCACGCCTGGAAGCTCGTGACGCTCAGATCGCTGCGCTGAAAAACAGCCTGAACGCCAAGCAGACCGAACGCGGTACCCTGGTAACGTTCGGTGACGTGCTGTTCGACTACAACAAGGCCGATCTGAAGCCGACCGCTCAAGGCGACATCGGCAAGCTGGCTGCTTTCCTTCAGGAAAACCCTGATCGCAAAGTGATCGTTGAAGGCTACACCGACAGCACAGGTTCTGCTTCCTACAACCAGTCGCTGTCCGAGCGCCGCGCCAATTCGGTTCGCATGGCACTGGTACGCATGGGTGTAGATCCAGCGCGCGTTGTGACCATGGGCTACGGCAAGGAATATCCGGTTGCTGACAACACCAGCAACTCGGGCCGTGCCATGAACCGTCGTGTGGAAGTTACTATCTCCAACGACAACCAGCCTGTTGCACCGCGCTCGTCGATGAAATAAGCGACCGAGCCGCTGCACTCAAGCCCCGCCTGCGCATACAGGCGGGGCTTTTTAATGCCGAAAATTATCGCCGTCTTTATTGCTGTGGCGTCTGCTGGCCGACGCACCGCACCGCTCGCCTGTGGTCATCAATCAAAACGCCTGACAAACCCTTTCGCGACGTGTCGAACAGCACCAGCACGCCATCAACGCATTGCGCCACCTCGTCCGCTGGCGTCGCGGCGATCTTGTAGTCCTCGCCAGGCACGGTCTTGAGCAGGGTGAACTCACTGAGCAATAGCGCATCTTCAGGCTTCGCAAAATGCAGATAGCCGTAAAACCACAGGCAGCCGACGGTGCCGATGACTGCACCGACAGCGCTGAGGATCATGCCGTTGAGGTTACGCTCGCGACTCATGGCGCTGGCGGTGTAGCAGGTGTCGGATAGTTGGGCACTTGCGCAAGGCGACGCAGGCCGTTGAAATGCGTCGGGTCGTCCAGATAGCGCAGCATCACCTGACGCCAGAGAGGGTCGGCGAACGTCTGTACGTGCTCGCCACGGGTCAATTGCAATACCCGCGGTGGAGGCGCGGCCTTGTACAGCTCGATGCCATTGGCGAGCGGCACCAGTGTGTCGTCCATGCTGTGAAAGATCAGCATCGGTGTGCCGGCCAATCGTGGCAGGCCGTTGACGGCGCTGTCGGCCTCCGGGATCAGCCAGGACAAGGGCGTCTTCAACGGCCAGGTCAGCCACGACTTGCTCAGCGAGTTTCGCGCGACGCTACGGTAGCTGGCCGGCACGCTGTCCAGCACCAACGCCTTGAGCCGCGAGCGCTCCTGCGGGTGTTCTGACAGGTAATGCACCGCCAGTGCTCCACCAATGCTTTGCCCCAGAACCACAAGGGGTTTGCCTTGCACTTGCGGTGCAGTGTTCAACCAGTCAAAAGCGGCCTGAACATCCTGATAGACCGCCGGCAGGCTCGGCTCGCCCTGCGACTCGCCATAACCGCGGTAATCCACCATCAGCACCTGATAACCCTGCTCGGGCAACCACCAGACGCCACCAAGATGCCAGGACAGGTTGCCGCCGTTGCCATGCAGATGCAGCACCGTACCCTTGACCGGCACACCCTCTTTCGCGGGCAGCCACCAGCCATGCAGGCGCGTACCATCGGCGGCGGTGAGGTTCACATCCTGATACTGCAGGCGCGCCTTGTCGGGTGTGAACGGAACACCTTGCTCGGGGTAGAACAGCATCGAACTGCAACCGGTGAGTGCGAGGAACAGGGTGAAGATGCCGAGCAGTTTCAAATGGGGTTTCCTTGCTGTTTTCATCGCCACATCACCGCCGTGCTGGCGCAGAGCAATGGCACGATAGTTACAAGATTATCGTTCCTCACGCCCCAGCGTGGGAATGCCGTTCTGGACGCTCTGCGTCCGATCCTGACTGTGCAGCGCGGCGCAGATTTGTGACGCGGAGCGTCACCCACTGCGTGCCAACGCGGAGCATTGGCACGATAGTCAGTTCGGCCTACAAAATATTCGAGTAGTCCGCTTCGATACGGTCCAGGCTCAGGTGGTTGAGGAAGTTGGAGAAGCACATCCAGGCCGATAGCGCGTTCATGTCACGGAACTGCTCAGGCAGGTATTTGGGTGCCACCACCAGCCCTTCATCCACCAGTTGGCGCAGGCTGCGCATGTCTTCCAGCGTGGTCTTGCCGCAGAACAGCAGCGGCACCTGTTCAAGCTTGCCCTTGCGCACGGCCAGCTGAATATAGTTGTAGACCATGATGAAGCCTTTCAGATAGGACAGGTCTTTAGTGAACGGCAAGCCGTTGGGCACCGAGCCGCGGAATACGCGACTGGCGTTGCCGTAGCTCTCCGACATGCCAAAACCCTGCTCGCGGTAGAACTCGAACACCTGCAGAAAATCAGCGCCCTGCTCGGCCATGTGAATGGCACGGGTACGATTGGTCAGCTTGCGCAAACGGCTGGGGTAGGAGGCGAAGGCAATGACTTCCATGAGAATCGCCAGGCCTTCCTGAGTCACCGTCGATGAAGGCGGACCTTTGGACAGGAACGTACAGATCGGCTGGTTTTGCCCGTTCAACGTGGTGCCGACGTGTACCAGCCCTTCGTGAACCTCCAGCGCCCGTACATCACGCTCATTGAACATTGCGTCGGTACGGATCTTGATATAGTCGGCACCCGCAGCCGCGTCGGCGACGATACCGTCGGACTCGAAAACCCGGATGGTCTCCTCGGCTTCACCGAACACACGGTTCAAACGCGATTGCAGCAGCGAAACAGCGTCCTTGGCCGTGAGGGTTTTCGGCTCGTCCTTGAGATCACCACGCCCGGCGATGTTGTTCAGGTAATCCGAGAGCATCAGGCCCAGATCGGCCAGCGTCGGGTCACCGGCGTGAAAGGCATCGGACGCAGCGCCATACAGCTCCTGCGAGATCAGCCCGAAGTCAGGCGTGCCACGCGCTTCGAGCATACGCACCACCATGCGGTACTCACGGCACATGCGGCGCATGATCTGCCCGACCGGGTTGAACTGCCCCAGTTGACGCGTGACATCGCGCTCGATGTTCTGAAACTCTTGTTTCAAGGCAACCGAATCGAAGCCCAGCGGGCGGTTTTCGTAATAGGCACGGTCCACGGCAGGAAGCGCCTTGCCCTTGGCGGCCAGAAAGTCCTTGCGGACTGTCTCATCCCATTTAACTGCATCCAGAATGCGAATCGGCGTCTGTGCAACGACGATCCGATCCGATAACGCACGAATAGTCTGTTGATACTCGTCCACCGGTACTCCTTGGCTGGCTGTTTCGCTACTGCTCGGCGGCATGAGAACACGCCACCGCTGGAAAATATCGAAATTGGCAGGGTCGTCAAGCCGTCTGAACCGCCGACCCAGAGCACGTCGAACGAAGTATAGTCACCCTCGAACCGGCTGCGGCGTCCCCAGAACCAGACGCATCTGCCGGGTCAGAATACAGAGCATTTCTTCGTCCGCCTGACGCTGTGGGCCATGCAGCAGGCCTTGATACTCAATGCGCCGGATAAGCCCCGTCAACACCTGAGCGTCCTGATAGGGCTGCAACGAACCAATCACCTGAAAGAACTGACAACTGCCCTGCAACAGAATTTCCTGATGGGCCATCACCAGAGGGGTCAGACGCGGGTTGATCAGCGCTTCGTGGTAGAACGCCTGTTCGGCAATCAGGTAGTCGCGCCGGGTCAGCAATTGATGCCGGATATGCTCCATCACCATACGCGCAATATCGTCAGCCAGCCGAAATCGATCGGTCGGGCTGCCCGAACTACGGCTCATCATCTCACGCAGAATACCTTCAGTGTTCTGCCAAAGCCGCGCCAGGTAATCGGCACTGCGCTGTACATACTGGGCGAAGGCATCGGTCAGCAGGTCATCGATGTCCTTGAAGTAATAGGTGGTTGCCGACAACGGTACGCTGGCCTCAGCGGCCACTGCGCGATGACGTACAGCGCGCACGCCGTCGCGTACCACGATACGCATGGCCGCATCGAGAATGACCTGCCTGCGCTGTTCACTGCCTTCGCGGGCCGCCTTGCGGCCTTGATACTTGACACTTTTGGCCACCGCGCTCGCTACTCCGGCGGCCCCTTCTCTGGCAATCGTCACGACAGCTTCCTTTTTAAATCGTCCTGAAAAACACCTAAAAAAAAGCCGCCCATTGAAGGCGGCTGTTTTTTCATTGATTACGCTTGCGGGCGCATGTGCGGAAACAGAATGACGTCGCGGATCGAAGGCGAGTCGGTGAGCAGCATCACCAACCGGTCGATGCCGATCCCCTCGCCCGCAGTGGGCGGCATGCCGTACTCCAGCGCACGGACGAAGTCGGCGTCGTAGTGCATGGCTTCGTCGTCACCGGCATCCTTGTCGGCCACCTGAGCCTGGAAGCGTTCGGCCTGATCTTCGGCGTCGTTGAGCTCGGAGTAGGCATTGGCGATTTCACGGCCGCCGATGAACAACTCGAAACGGTCGGTTACGCTCGGATTTTCGTCGTTGCGACGAGCCAGCGGAGAGACTTCGAACGGGTACTGAGTGATGAAGTGCGGCTGTTCCAGCTTGTGCTCGACCAGCTCTTCGAAAATCATCACCTGCAATTTGCCCAGGCCTTCGAAGCCGAGCACCTTGGCACCGGCCTTTTTGGCAATGGCACGTGCCTTGTCGACGTCCTGCAGATCGGCAGCGGTCAGATCCGGGTTGTACTTGAGGATCGAGTCGAACACCGACAGGCGCACAAACGGTTCGCCGAAGTGGAACACCTTGTCGCCGTAAGGCACGTCGGTGGTGCCCAGAACCAGTTGAGCCAGTTCACGGAACAGCTCCTCGGTCAGGTCCATGTTGTCTTCGTAATCAGCGTAGGCCTGGTAGAACTCGAGCATGGTGAACTCGGGGTTGTGCCGGGTCGAAACGCCCTCGTTACGGAAGTTGCGGTTGATCTCGAAGACTTTCTCGAAACCACCGACCACCAGACGCTTGAGGTACAGCTCCGGCGCAATGCGCAGGAACATTTCCATGTCCAGCGCGTTGTGGTGGGTTTCGAACGGCTTGGCTGCCGCACCGCCGGGAATGGTCTGCAGCATCGGCGTTTCGACTTCAAGGAAGTCGCGCTTCATCAGGAAGCTGCGAATGTGAGCGATAACCTGCGAGCGCACACGGAAGGTCTCGCGCACGTCTTCGTTGACGATCAGGTCGACGTAACGCTGGCGATAGCGCTGCTCGGTGTCGGTCAGGCCATGGTGCTTGTCGGGCAGCGGACGCAGCGACTTGGTCAGCAGGCGAACGGTGGTCATCTCGACGTACAGGTCGCCCTTGCCGGAGCGTGCCAGGGTGCCTTCGGCAGCAATGATGTCGCCCAGGTCCCAGGTTTTCACTTCAGCCAGGGTTTCTTCAGGCAGGGTCTTGCGGTTGACATAGACCTGGATGCGCCCGGTCATGTCCTGGATCACCATGAACGAGCCACGGTTGAGCATGATGCGACCGGCTACCTTGACCGGAATCGCTGCCTCTGCCAGTTCTTCCTTGGTCTTGTCGACGTACTGTTTCTGCAGGTCGTTGCAGTAGCTGTCGCGGCGGAAGTCGTTGGGGAAGGCCTGACCCTTGGCACGGCCTGCAGCAAGCTTTTCCTTGCGCAGGGCGATCAGGGTGTTTTCTTCCTGTTGCAGGGCTTGCGGGTCGAGTTGTTGGTCGCTCATGTCTTTAAATATTCCATCACAGGTTCGCCCTCGTCTTGCGACGAGGGGCTTGAGGTGTCGGCTGACGGTTTACAGCCCTTGCTTGAGGCTCGCGATCAGGTATTCGTCGATATCGCCATCAAGCACCTTGTCGCAGTCGCTGCGTTCGATATTGGTCCGCAGGTCCTTGATACGCGACGCGTCAAGTACATAGGAGCGAATCTGATGACCCCAGCCGATATCGGACTTGGTGTCTTCGAGCGCCTGGGACGCTGCGTTGCGCTTCTGCACTTCCTGCTCATACAAACGGGCCCGCAGCATTTTCATGGCGGTGTCCTTGTTCGCATGCTGGGAACGTTCGTTCTGGCAACTGACCACGGTGTTGGTCGGGACGTGGGTGATACGTACCGCAGAGTCTGTGGTGTTTACGTGCTGACCACCGGCACCGGAGGAGCGGTAGGTATCGATGCGCAGGTCCGACGGGTTGATGTCGATTTCGATGTTGTCATCGATTTCCGGCGAAACGAACACGGCCGAGAACGAGGTGTGGCGACGGTTGCCGGAATCGAACGGGCTCTTGCGCACCAGACGGTGAACGCCGATCTCGGTACGCAGCCAGCCAAAGGCGTATTCGCCCTTGATGTGCACGGTAGCGCCCTTGATACCGGCGACTTCACCGGCAGACAGTTCCATGATGGTGGCGTCGAAACCGCGCTTGTCAGCCCAGCGCAGGTACATGCGCAACAGGATGTTGGCCCAGTCCTGCGCTTCGGTGCCGCCGGAACCGGCCTGGATGTCCAGGTAGGCGTTGTTGGGGTCCATCTCGCCACTGAACATGCGACGGAATTCGAGCTTTTCCAGCGATTCGCGCAGGCGCTCGACTTCGGCAGCGACGTCATCGACGGCGGCCTGGTCTTCTTCTTCGGCAGACATCAGCAACAGGTCTTTGGCATCGGCCAGACCCGAGGACATTTCGTCCAGGGTTTCTACGATCTGCGCCAGCAGGGAGCGCTCGCGCCCCAGTTCCTGAGCGTAGGCCGGGTTGTTCCAGACGTTTGGATCTTCGAGCTCGCGGTTGACTTCGGTCAGACGATCATGTTTGTGATCGTAGTCAAAGATACCCCCGAATGGTTTCGGAGCGCTCGGACAAATCCTTGATGCTGTTTAGGATCGGGTTGATTTCCATGGTAGGCAGCACTCGCAGGCGAAATTTTCAAAGCCGACGAGTATACCCCAGGCAAGGCCACGAAAGCAGCCCGTCGAGCAGGCGTTGTGAGGCCTATTTTACCGGCCACTGGCGGCGTCAGCCTGCCGCGACCTGATTGCGTCCGTTGTTCTTGGCCTGATAAAGCCCCTTGTCGGCATCCAGAATCAGCTGGCGGCTGTGCATCCCGACCTGCGGCGTCAGGGTAGCGACACCAATACTCACGGTAAGGCTGGAACCAGGCGTTGGAGCGATATGCGGGATATTCATGCCTGACACGCTCTGACGCAGTTTTTCAGCCAGCAGACGCGCCCCGCCTGGAGAAGTATTGGGCAGGACCATGGCAAACTCCTCGCCGCCGTAGCGCGCGGGCAAGTCCGACGGGCGACTGCAACTGTTGCGGATGGCTTTCGCCACCTGACGCAGGGCCTCGTCGCCCTCCAGGTGCCCGAAATTGTCGTTGTAAGCCTTGAAGTAGTCGACATCGATCATCAGCAGCGACAACTGCGCCTGATCGCGAGTGGCACGCCGCCACTCCAGCTCCAGGTACTCATCGAAATGGCGGCGGTTGGACAGTCCCGTCAGGCCATCGGAGTTCATCAGGCGTTGCAGCACCAGATTGGTGTCAAGCAACTGTTGCTGGCTGACCCGCAGGGCACGATAGGCCTCGTCACGCTGCAGCAGTGTCATATAGGAGCGCGAGTGGTAGCGAATGCGCGCCACCAGTTCGATGTTGTCCGGCAGTTTGACCAGATAATCGTTGGCCCCGGCCGAGAACGCGGCGCTCTTGATCAGCGGGTCTTCCTTGGTGGACAACACGATGATCGGGATATCGCGGGTCAACGGGTTGCTGCGGTACTCGCGAACCAGCGTCAGACCGTCCAGGCCCGGCATGACCAGATCCTGAAGAATCACGGTCGGCTTGATCCGCACAGCCTGGGCAATTGCCTGATGCGGGTCGGCGCAAAAGTGGAAGTCGATCGATTCGTGGCCAGACAGTCCACGCCGGACAGCCTCGCCAATCATGGCCTGATCATCAACCAGAAGCACCATGGCGGTGTTCTCATCCGGGGTCTTGATCTCATCCGTCTGCAGGTCATGCATAGTGTTTCTCCTGATCGCCGACCACAGGTGAATGCACCTGAACGGTCATTGAGTAAATACCTCGACCAAGCGAGGGGCAATGGCGGGCAGCGGACGGATCTCAACAGCAGCATCAATGGCTGCGGCCGCTTTGGGCATCCCATACACAGCAGAACTGGCCTGATCCTGGGCGATGGTCAGAAAGCCTCGCTCCCGCATTGCCTTGAGTCCCTGCGCACCATCGCGCCCCATGCCGGTCAGTAGAACGCCGACTGCCTCACCACTCCAATAACGGGTTACGCTCTCGAAAAACACATCGATCGAGGGCCTGTAGACTTCATTCACTGGCTCTGCGGTATACGCCAGCGTACCGTCCTTGAGCAAACGAATATGATGATTGGTTCCGGCCAGCAGCACCACCCCAGGCTGCGGCGTTTCGCCTTCCTTTGCCAACCGCACGGGCAAGCCGGAAGCGGAAGTCAGCCACTCTGCCATACCGGCTGCAAATACCTGATCAACATGCTGCACCAGGACGATCGCTGCCGGAAAGCTCACCGGAAGCCCCTTCAGGAGGATCTCCAGCGCCGCGGGACCGCCCGCCGAAGAGCCGATTGCAACGAGCCTGTCGCGCCTCGCCGGCTCCGATCTCGGCGCAGCCACCACGCGCTCTCGGCCGACGCGCTGACCGATCAGCCAGTCGATATTGAGTATCTTGCGCAGCAGGGGCGCCGCCGCCTCTTTGGGGTTGGGACCGCCGATGGCAGGCGTATCCACCACATCCAGCGCACCGTGCCCCATCGCTTCGAATACGCGGCGCATGTTCTGCTCGCGGTCGACGGTTACGATGACAATAGCGCAGGGTGTTTCGGCCATGATCCGACGGGTGGCCTCTACGCCATCCATCACCGGCATGATCAGGTCCATCAGGATCAGGTCCGGGGTCTGCTCGACGCAGCGCTGCACGGCATCGGCACCATTGGACGCCACCCATATGATCTGGTGCGCGGGCTCGAAGGCCAGCGCGCGACGCAGGGCTTCGATGGCCATGGGCATGTCGTTGACGATGGCAATCTTCATCCTTGCGCGTCTCCTATCAATTCGACAACAGCGTCGAGCAAGGCATCATCGTGGAAACTGGCTTTGGCCAGGTAGTAATCCGCTCCGGCGTCCAGGCCGCGGCGTCGGTCTTCTTCACGATCCTTGTAGGAAACAACCATGACCGGCAATGACTGCAAACGGGTATCACGGCGCAGCAACGTCACCAGTTCTATACCGTCCATGCGCGGCATGTCGATGTCGGTGATGAGCAGGTCGAAGTCCCCGGCACGCAGGGCATTCCAGCCGTCCATCCCGTCCACGGCAACCGATACTTCGTAACCGCGACCGACCAGCAGCTTGCGTTCCAGCTCGCGAACAGTCAAAGAGTCATCGACCACGAGAACCCGTTTGCGCGATACATGGTCGACCTGACGGTTGCGCCGGTCAATACGCTCCAGGCGTCCGGTATTCAGGAGCTTCTCCACCGAGCGCAGCATGTCTTCTACATCAACGATCAACACTACAGAACCGTCATCAAGCAAGGCCCCTGCCGAAACATCCTGAACCTTGCCCAGCCGCGCATCAAGCGGCATCACCACCAGCGTACGCTCACCGATGAAGCGTTCGACGGCTACGCCATAAACTGCATCACGCTCGCGAATAACCACAACCTTGAGCGCTTCGCCGGCATTCTGGGCGGGCGGCCGATTCAATAACTGACTGGCCGAGACCAGACCGACATGGCGCTCTTCATCCCAGAAGTGCTGACGCCCTTCCAGTTGCAAAATATCATCCGGCTGCAAGTCGCGCATGCGCTCGATATGGGCCAGAGGGAAGGCATAGGCTTCTCCGCCCACTTCCACCACCAGGCTGCGCACTACTGAAAGCGTCAGCGGCATTTCAATCCTGAAACGACTGCCCTCGCCCGTCCACTGCTGCAGCTCGACACTGCCGTGCATCTGGCGAACCATATGCTGCACAGCATCAAGCCCGACACCACGACCGGAAATCTGCGTGACCTTGTCGCGCATGCTGAAACCCGGCAGAAACAGAAAACTCAGCAGTTCCTCCTCGCTCAACTGCGCGGCGGTTTCTGCTGGCGAAAGCTTGCGTTCAACAATGCTCTGGCGCAAACGCTCCAGGTCTACGCCGCCACCGTCGTCACTCAACTCGACCACCAGCAAACCGGCCTGATGCGAAGCCTGTAGACGAATCAGGCCCTCAGGATCCTTGCCCGACGCCGCGCGTTTCTCTGGCGATTCGATACCGTGGTCCACAGCATTGCGCAACAGATGGGTCAACGGCGCATCAAGCTTTTCCAGTACATCGCGGTCGACCTGGGTCTTCTCCCCTTCGATCTGCAAGCGGACCTGTTTGCCCAGCTCACGCCCCAGATCTCGGACCATGCGCGCCTGACCGTTCAGCACATCAGCGAAGGGCCGCATGCGGCAGGCCAGTGCGGTGTCATACAGCAGCTGCGCGCGCTGCGCCGACTGCCAGCCAAACTCATCCAGCTCTGCGGTTTGCTGGACCAGCACCTGTTGCGCCTGGGACAACAGGTTGCGTGCATCTTCCAGGGCTTTTTGCACATCAGCCGGGGGGCCTTCTTCGCCAAAGCTCGCACCCAACACTTCAAGCGCGCGGTCGCTGCTGCTTTGCAAGCGTTTGAGGCGCTGCATACCGGCCAGCAGCGGCTTGAGTCGCTGGGTCTCGACCAGCGATTTGCTGGACATGTCCAGCAGCCCGTTCAAACGCTCGGCAGTGACCCGCAATACACGCTCGCCGCCTTCGGCCACTCGACGTTCACGCAAGGGGGTAAAAGGTGCTTCCGGTTCCGGCGCCGACGTGGCTGCGGGCCTGGATGGCGGACGCGACTCTGCTGGCAGCGGATCAGGTGCAGGGTTGATTATTGGCTCAGCCCCTTGGGCTGAAGACTCAAGCTGCTGCATCGCGCTGGCCAGCAATGCGTCCGAAGCAGGGTCAGGCAGCGGCGTATTGACCGTGCGCGCTGCGCCAGCACCGGACGCCAGCAGCGCGTTGAGCCTTTCAACATAACTGTCGATATCGGGCTGACCGACGCTGTTACCGCCTGGCGTAGCGATACTCATCAACAGGTCAGTGCCGGACAGCAGCGCATCGATGTGCTCGGCCTGCAGCAATAGACGGCCTTCCTGGGCGCTGACCAGACAGTCTTCCATCACATGCGCAACGCTCACCCCGAAATCGACGCCGACAATGCGCGCCGCGCCCTTGAGCGAATGTGCCGCGCGCATGCAGGCTTCCAGCTGATCCGCCTGGGTCGGGTTACGCTCAAGTGCCAGCAGGCCCGCACTCAATACCTGAGTCTGCGCATCGGCTTCCAGCGTGAACAGTTCAAACAGTGAGGCGTCACGCATTTGATCTGGCGTCATGTAAGGCTCCGGTGCACCGCCGACAACAACTCTTCTTCGTCCAGCCAACGCAGGCTGCGGCCCTTCCATTGCAAAACGCCGCGAGTGAAACGGGCGTTGGCATGAGTACCGGACGCAGAAGCGGCTTCCAGCTCACGCTCGTCAATGGCGTGAATGCCGTCTACCTCGTCCACCGGCACCACGACCGGGCCGCCTTCAGCGGCAACGATCAACATGCGCGGCACCACCCGTGCCGACTGGGTACTCGCTGCATTGCTGTCGAGCCCTAGCAGCTCGACCAGCGATATGCACGCTACCAGAGCACCCCGTACGTTGGCGACACCCAGCATCGCACGCGAGCGCTGGTGCGGCAGCGAATGGATGGTCTGGTTGGGGGCGACCTCCGAGAGACAGCGGGAGGCCAGCCCCAGCCACTCTTCACCAAGACGGAATACCAGAATGGAGCGGGTCTTGATGTCGCGCAGCAACACAGAGCCCTGAAACTGTTCATGCGACTCCTGGGCCAGCGCGTAGCGGTCCAGCAGACGGGTGGCCGCTGCGGAATAAACCGCGCAGTTGCGGCAGTGGATGTGCTCTTCAAGCAACGGGCAGGAACGATCACCGTGAATACCGATACGGTTCCAGCAGTCATCGATATCCAGGGCTTGGTCATGGGTAAGACTGGAAAAACCGGACACACCCGTCATCAATGGTTTCCTTGTTTATTCGCGCCACGTGCAGCGCGGTCCTGCAAGCGCCGGGCCCCGGTACTGTCACCCTGGGCGGCCAGCAACGCCGCCAGTTGGGCCAGCGATTCGGAATGCTGCGGTTGCAGGTACAACGCCTTGCGATAGAAACCCTGAGCCTGCGCCACGCTACCTTCTACTTCGCTGAGCAGGCCCAGCCAGTAAAACACCTGTGCAACCGGCTCATGCTGTTGCAGATAGCGTTCGCAGGCAGCCCGCGCCTCGACACTTTTGCCTTCGTTGGCCAGGCCGGCAATCCTGTCGAGCAGCGCCGAAACCTCGCTATTGCCAGTGACAGCAACCGGCTTGACGATGGGCGCAAATGCTGCGGACGTTCGTGTGGCAGGTCGTGGCGCAGGCGCTCTGGCAGGTGCATCAGGGACCGGGCGCGGTGCAACCGGCGCGGCTACCGGCGCCGGAGTGCGAGCCTGGACTGGAGCCGGAGCCGGAGCCGTCGGTTCGACTGGCGCATGCCGGAAGGCAAATGATTGCGCAATACCGATCGAACGCATGCCAATACCTGCCAGCAGGTTGCCCTCCGCCGGCCCGATGAACAGCAGGCCGTCTTCCCGGGTCAGCTGCTTGAGGACCTTGAACACATGTTGCTGGGTCTGCCGATCAAAATAGATCACCAGGTTGCGGCAGAAAACGATGTCATACGCGACCTGCGAAGCCAGTTTCGGATCGAGCAGGTTGCCAGCCTGAAAACTCACACAAGCGCGCACACTGTCGGCGATTTCAAACCCGTCAGCGACCGGGTTGAAATACCGCTCGCGAAAACCGGTGTCGCTGCCCCGGAACGAGTTCTTGCCATAGATGCCGTGCTCGGCCTTGGCAATCGAAACAGGGCTGATATCAATGGCATCGACCTTGAACTGCCTGGCATCGACCCCCGCATCGAATAACGCCATGGCAATCGAATAGGGTTCCTCGCCGGTCGAGCATGGCAGGCTGAGAATGCGCAACGGGCGCACACCGGCAAGGCTGGCTATACGTTCACGGGCCAGCATGCCCAGTGTGACGAAAGATTCCGGGTAGCGAAAAAACCAGGTTTCAGGAACGATCACCGCCTCGATCAGCGCCTGCTGTTCTTGAGGCGACGACACCAGAAGGTGCCAGTACGCATCACTGTCGGGGCAATGGGCGGCCGTCGCACGCTGACGCAAGGCACGCTCGATGATCGCCTCGCCGACCGAGGTCACATCCAGCCCGATGCGCTCCTTGAGGAAGCTGAAGAAGCGTGAATCGTCGACCTTCATGGCGCGTCCTCAAGCAATTCGAGGTCGATTGGCGGCACCGGGTACAACAAATCTCGAACCGGCTCGCTCAACAGCTCCTGAACGTGAATCCATTGCAGCAGCCCCTGCTCATCCTCGCGAACCGGCCCCAGGTAAGGTGACAGGCGATTGTCCAGCCCATACGCCTTGAACTGTGACACCGGGCAACGCAGCGTTTCGGTGGCCTGCTCCAGAATCAGCCCGAGCAACTGCGCCGGGTGCGCGTCGTCGTGCCGATAATGCACCAGAACCATGCGTGTGCTGGTGCGCAAGCGCGCTGACTGACCCGAGTTCAGCGCACTGATGTCAATCACCGGCACGATCTCGCCGCGATGGGCAAAGATCCCCGCCACCCAGTGCGGAGCCTGGGCAATTGCCTTGAGTTTCACCCGAGGCAGGATTTCAGCAATCTCTGTCGCGTCCAGCGCATAGCGGTCTTCGCCGATGCAAAACAGCAGAAAGAGTTTGCTGGTGGTCAGTGGCGTGCCGTTGCGCCTCGGCGATTGATCCGTCATTGGAGTGTTCAGACCTTGAATCGCGAAACGCCACCGCGCAGCCCGACCGCGACCTGACTCAGCTCGTCGATGGCGAAACTGGCTTGACGCAGAGACTCGACGGTCTGGCTGCTGGCATCCGCCAGTTGCACCAGTGCCTGATTGATCTGTTCGGCACCGGTAGCCTGAGCCTGCATACCTTCATTGACCATCAACACACGGGGCGCCAACGCCTGTACTTGCTGAATGATCTGCGACAACTGCTCGCCGACCTGAGTGACCTCGAACATGCCACGGCGCACTTCTTCGGAAAACTTGTCCATGCCCATAACGCCTGCGGAAACCGCCGACTGGATTTCCCGCACCATTTGCTCAATGTCATAGGTGGCGACAGCAGTCTGGTCGGCGAGGCGGCGCACTTCGGTGGCGACCACCGCGAAACCACGGCCGTACTCACCCGCCTTCTCGGCCTCGATGGCTGCGTTAAGCGACAGCAGGTTGGTCTGGTCGGCCACCTTGACGATGGTAACAACGACCTGATTGATGTTGCCGGCTTTCTCGTTGAGGATCGCCAGCTTGGCGTTGACCAGGTTGGCAGCGCCCATCACCTGATGCATGGTGTCTTCCATGCGTGCCAGCCCCTGCTGGCCGGAACCGGCGAGAATCGACGCCTGATCTGCTGCCGAGGTGACTTCGGTCATGGTTCGCACCAGGTCGCGCGAGGTGGCAGCAATTTCCCGCGAGGTCGCGCCGATCTCGGTGGTGGTTGCCGCGGTCTCGGTAGCGGTGGCCTGCTGCTGACGGGAAGTCGCAGCGATTTCAGTGACAGAAGTCGTTACCTGCACCGAAGAACGCTGGGCCTGCGCAACCAGCGCAGTCAGCTCGGTCATCATGTCGTTGAAGCCGGTTTCGACCGCATTGAACTCGTCCTTGCGGGACAGGTTAAGGCGGGTGCTCAGATCTCCGGTACGCATGATGTCCAGAATCCGCACAATCAATTGCATCGGTGCCATGATCGAACGCATCAGCAACAGCCCACAGGCCGCTGCAGCCAGCACTGCCACCAGCAAAGACAGGATCATGCTGACCTTGGCAGCCAGCACGGCATTGACGATATTGGCAGTGGCCTGATCAGCCAGCTGCTTGTTGGCGACAATCAGGTCGTTGAGCTGCTTGCGGCCCGTGAGCCAGACCGGGTTGACCTCGCCATAGAACTCGGCGCGCGCACCGGCGTAATCGCCGCGATCATACTTGGCGTGGACATCGGCAAGCATGCGCGAATAGGCTTCGCGGCGTTTTTCGAAAAGCGCAAAGCTGTCTCTGTCCGCGTCATCGAAGATGGACTTCTTGTAGCCGTCCATCTGCGCCTGCAGGTTTTCGTCAAACCCCTGAAACTGGTCCCTTTCCTGCTTGGTCAGCGCACGCCCCTGCCCTTCGGCAATCAGCTCCAGGGTGCGGATGTAACTTTCGCCCCAGGCGCTGCGCACCAGCGTGCTGTAGTAGACACCGGGTAACGCATCAAGACGGACATCTTCCTCGCTGGACTCGATGGACAACAGTCGTGAATAAGATACAACGACCATCAACAGCATGATTGCGATGATGACGGCGAAACTCGCCAGAATCCGTTGGCGCAAGGTCCAGTTCTTCACAGTCAGCCCTCAAGAGTTCAACGACGGCATCGGGCCGTGTTCAAGAAGCGGACCGACGAGCGGTCCAAGCGGCGTGAGTATAGCCCAGCCGTCAACCGGTACACGGGGAATGAAAACCAAATCATGGCACCTGCTCATTAACCCGCTTTCCTGCCTTCTTGTCGGCACTTGTCACCACTACTTGAGCACAAGGTCTCAGGAACCTGTGCAGGCTATAAATAGTTAGCACTTGCTGTCCCGACCTCAAACGTAAGCTTTGTCGCCTGCTCACTCACGACAAGGCACTTCAATGCTGGATCAAACTTCGCCGGGCAAGGCATCTACCGCCCCGCATGTGCAACTTATAAAAGATAAATCACCCGGGTGGCTGCTTGACGCAGAATCGGCAACCCATGCGGCTCTGCGCAAAACCTCCGGACGCCCTTTGCAATGGCTGACGAGCGCGCGCGCATCCAGCCCGGAGCAAGTCGATAAACTTCAGCAGCTCTATGCCGAGCATCGCCAGAATGAACAAAAGGTTCGTCCGACGCTTGATCGCCTCTCTACACTGGAAGAATTTGCGACACCTCTTCTGACGGCGGCGATCAAGGACCGCTTCGGGCTGGACGTGGACGTCGCCCGAACCTCGCTGTTTCACGCCAGCCGGGCCAGGGTCGACCAGTCGTTCCTGGCGGCATCCCGAGACCCCATCACTCAAGCCAACATTGCCTTGAGGGCCGCCTGTCAGAGCCTGCTAAAGGCTGCACTGCAGAATTTCGAAACGTGGGAAACCGCGCCTGGCGCGATGGATTCGGACTCGGGCATAGAGGCTCAGGTGTTTTCCGCCTTTGAAATCATCGGTCAACAGATCGCCGGCCAGTCCTTGCCGATATCTGCAACCGGGCTCGCAGCAATGTGCCGCGAGCTGGACCTGGGCGGTAAATACCAGACCCACCTGGAGTCCGTCTTCAATGCACCTTCAACACCCGAAGAAACAGCGGACGCTGCGGCATCCAGGCTGCGCAAGGACTTCCTGAAACTTCAGTCATCGTCCATCCGGCTTCAACTGCAGATTGCCTCGCTGCAGAAACTGGTCAGCCCGCCATTGCAGGGCGCGTTACTGGATATTCTCGAAGGCAAGCAAAACGTCCGGCTTGATAACAGGCCAGTCACCTGCAGCGTGCTGTGCCTTGGGGATGTCGAACTTGACGGCCCGTTCGTTATTGGCAAAGACCGCGACATGGCAACTCAGGCAGAAAAAATTGTCGTCTACATTCCGGACGATCCGGTTGCGCCATTGAAGGAATACGACTCGGTCGAGGCGTTTATAAACTCGTTGCGCGACCGGATGTTCATCGATGGGTATCTGAATTTTTTCATGCGCTTCATACCGGCGCGCCATCGAAGTGCCTTGTTTGAAAAGCTGTCCGAGCGTCTGCACCCCAAAGTCAAGAAAGGGGGGTTCTTCGAGCGCCAGTGGCTGGAACGTGAAGCTGACCGAAACGCCCGGCTGGACCTGAGAGAAATCCCGCTGCAAGGTCTCTTGCCGGAGGCCCTGTACGATCGCAAACGGGCAGCGTTGAAGGACAATGCGCTGTTTCATGGCGTGCCAACAGCGGCGCAGGACCAGAAAACCTTCGACGAGCGTGTGCAGTACTTCAAGGACAAAGCCTTCGACGTCTTGAACATCGCCGCTTTTGTCGTTCCGGTATTGGGCGAAGTGATGATGGCCGTCACCGCCATTCAGCTGGCCCATGAGGTTTATGAAGGTATGGAGAGCTGGGCCAAAGACGAGAGACAGCAGGCGTTCGCCTACCTTTTCGATGTGGTGGAGAACATTGCCCTGATGTCGGCCCTTGGCGCTGCGATGACGGGAGCAGCAGGCATCCCGGCGATACAAGTGCCCGAGTTCGTAAACGGACTCAAACCCGTGGAATTACCGGGTGGAATGACTCGCCTCTGGAAGCCTGACCTGGCACCCTTTGCCCATGACGTCGTGCTGCCAAAGGGTCTGCATCCCGACGCCACAGGCCTGTACACCTGGCAAGACAAGCAATGGTTGCCACTTGAAGGGCGAACGTACTCGGTCAGACCTGAGCCGACCGGCGATGGTTATCTGATAGAGCACCCAGCCAACCCGCACGGCTATCAACCCGCCCTGCGCCACAATGGCGCGGGAGCATGGCTGCATGAACTTGATCGCCCGCTGGAGATGGAAGGTCTGACACTGTTTCGACGGTTGGGGTATTCCAGCGAAGCGTTTTCCGACAGCGCAGCCAGACGCATCCTGAAGGTCAGCAATACGCCTGAATCCGTGATGCGCCAGGCACTGGCTGATCAGCGCCGCCCACCGGCCTTGCTCGAAGACACAGCGCGCCGTTTCAGGCTTGATCAGGAAATTGATCGTTTCATAGAGCAGATGGAAGCCAACGATGCAGACGCAGCAGCGCCCCTCCAACTTGAACTGCTGAGCCATGACCCTGGCTGGCCGAACAATCGCGCTCTGGTGCTGGTGGATGCCCAAGGCAACACGCTCCATCGGCTCGTTGCGGCGCAGCAGTCTGGCGCTGCTGCCCCCCTCGATATGCATATTCGTGCCGATCAGCCAGATGCCCTGCGCCAGGTCCTGGAAAAACTGAACAATATCGAAATCCGGACTCTGCTCAACGAAGAGTTCGGTGCGGGTCAGCCGGGCACCGCACCGCGGCTGATCGCTTTACGCACGCAATTGGTGGCGCGTGCCCGAACAACCAGAGCCTGGTTGTTCGAATCACATTACCGCGCCCTGAAAGTCACCGATACGGACGGCGCGCAAACCCTCCAGCAGGCGTTTGCCGGCCTGCCGCCGCTGGTCGTCGAGGAATTGGCCAGCCACGCCTCGCCAGCCGAGCGGATACAACTCACTACAGAGCGCCGCGTACCGTTACGAATGGCCGAAGAAGCCAGTGCCTATTTGCAGCAAGTGCGGCTGGCACGGGCCTATGAGGGCCTTTACCTGACCTCGGTATCCAGCGCAGATACCGATTGCCTCGCCCTGCACAGCCTTGAAGCCCTTGCGCAATGGCCTTCAAACGTCAGGCTGGAGGTGCACAATCGCTTCTTTGGCGGCCAACTGCTCGACAGCATCGGGGCCCAGGAGGCTCCTGTTCGCAAGGTACTGATCAAAGATGGCAATCGTTATGAGACCCGTGACGCTGACGATCAGCACCTGCACGGGCTGGACGATCTGTATTCATCCGTACTTCACGCCCTGCCCGATGCCGAGCGCAGCCAATTGGGTTTTGCCCATACCGGCCAGGGGCAGGCGCTGGAGGCTCTGATTCAGGAAACCCCTCTGCCTCGCCAGACTCTCGCGCCACTGCTGAAAATGCAGGCGCTCAAACCCGGCTCCAAATCCCCCATGCGTCTGGCCGATGGGCGCCTTGGTTATCCCTTGAGCGGTAACGGCAGAACCGACTGGCATATGACCGATGAAAGTCTGCTGGACAAGATCCGTTTGCTGGAGCTGGAAGACGCGTTCCCCGAAGACATTCTCAGCCGCCTGCGCCACACCGGCCGGGATAATCGGGCTATCGATGAACGACTCAACAGTTTGCTGGGCGAACAAATGACGCTGCGGGCAAGTATTGACGCCTGGACCTCTGAGGTCGTGGCAATGCCCTCCATGAGTCAGGCGCATATCGATAGCCGGACGCGTATCAGTGAGGCGATCTGGAACCATTGGCGCATCAATAACCTGCCTGAAATCGGGCGAACGCTTGAGCCACTGTATCTGCAGCAGGTATCCCTGACTGACTTCCCACGACACCTGCCAGATTTTGTCTACGCGCGGGTGGGCAGACTCTATCTGGAGAATATTTCGATCGAACCCCGAGTGCGCCCGGGCGCGGAGCTTTCAACACCGGTAGCCACGGATCTACCCAGACAGTTGACCAACAGCTTCGAACTTGGACACTTTCTGCAACGCTTCCCCCACACGCGCTCACTCATTCTGGTCGGCGAACCCGGCGCCGGTGCGGATCCGGAGATATCGGCCTTCCTCAACCTGCCCCAGCAGGTGTCCAGTGTGCTGCCGCAACTTACTGAACTGGGACTGATAAACCAGAGCATTTTTCTGGATCAGGCGCAGATGGAGCACTTGCGCGATATGCCTGATCTCAGGTCGCTGAACCTCAGCGGCAACCGGCTGGTCAGCTTGCTACCCATGGACCTTGGCTGGCTGCATCTTGACCGGTTGATACTGGAACGAGTCGGCATGCACCGCTGGCCTTCCTGGCTGACGGACATAATCCCGAACAATATTCGTGAGCTGTCGGTGGCTCATAACAACCTGACCGAACTGCCGGACTGGATCCTCGACAATCCCCTCAACCCCGAGCATCAGACCCTGATCGATTTGCGCGGCAACAGCCTGTCCAGGCATACGGTGATGCACGCACGCATCAATGAGGCTGTACCCGACTGTTCGTTTCGCTTCCTCATGGACACGCCGCTCGCCGTGCAAGCCGCTATAAACATGCAATTGCGCGAAGGTGCCGAGTTATCTGCCACCCTTGATCAGTGGACACACGCCTCAAGTTCGCTGGCCATCACGAGTGAACGGACCATCGAAGCCCGCCGCGAGATCGGCAGGATACTGACTGATCACTGGCGAGCGTTCAGCCTGGGGCAAATCCACCGTCCACTGCGCCTGGAAAACCTTTCGCTGGTCGACTTTCCCCGCCAGCTGCCGGAGTTCTTCTATCGTCAGATACGCTATCTGCACCTGAGCAGAGTCACGGCCACGGGATCTGATCTGGACCAGTTGCTGCGCCGTATGACTGATCTGAACTCACTGGAAATGAACGGGTATGTCGCACCGCTGCTGCAACTGCCTCCGGCGCTGCTTGAACTTCGATCACTTCGTTCGCTATTGCTGATTGACCAGGGAATGGTGATCGAGCAAAAGCACATCGATTTCTTCAGCCGTATTCCGACGCTTGCAAGGCTGGAACTGGATGGCAACCGGATGGGTGCGATCAGCGATCTGTCTGCCCTTAGCAATACCGCGCTCAACTGGCTATCACTCAATAACGTCGGATTAACCGAATGGCCGACCTGGGTGAATGACATGATTCCAGCACATCTGGGGACGCTCCTGCTGGAGGGCAATCTGATTACTGACTTGCCGGAGCATATTCTGGCCAATCCCGGCAGCGAATCTTCGCACACGGAAATAAGCTTGCTGAACAACCCGCTTTCCGAAGACAGCATGCGTCGAGCACACTTTTCAGAAAGCTATGGACGCTCTTTCACCTTTGACATGGACCTGCCACCCGAACTCGCAGCGATGGACTGGACGGAGCAGCATGATTCGGACTCATCGATATCAGACTACGAGTCAGAAGACAGTCGGGCATCGACTCCAGAGCCAGTGACTGCCGAACCCTGGCTGGACGACAGCAGCCCGCTCATCGCCGCGCGGCGTGCGCTCTGGGAGCAACTGGAAATCAGCGACCACAACCGAAGGCTATTGGACCTGATCGGTTCGCTGCGCCACAGTGCCGACTATCGCAATACGGCCAACCGGGCAGCACTGCAGGAGCGCGTCTGGCGAGTACTCGGCGCGGTGAGTCAGGACCCTCAACTGGGAATGACCCTGAGTGCTATCGCCGAAGAACCACTCAGGCTGTTCCGTGACAACAACACCTGCCCGGACGGCATCCTGCTGGAGTTCAACCAGATGGAGGTGATGGTGTTCATTCGTCAGTCACTGCACGATGTGGTGCCGGAGCAGCGAGGTGCGCTGCTGTATCGGCTGACAACCCGGCTTTATCGCCTGTCCGAACTGGATGCTGCTGCCCGCGAACAAACCGGGAACCGCGATGAAGCCGAAGTCCGCCTGGCGTATCGCACCCACTGGGCAAGCGCGCTGGACCTGCCTGTGCCGCCGGAAGGCATGTTGTACCAGGCTCACGCCGCCATCAGGCCGGGAGAGTTCGAGACAGCCCTGCTTCGCGTGCAGGCCGGAGAGCAAGGCGAACCATTCCTGCGCTTCGCCCAGCAGCAGGATTACTGGATCAACTATCTGCGCGAAACCCATGCTGGACGGTTCGATGCACTCGAACGTATTTACAGGACTGACCTGACCCGACTCACCGACGAATTCGAACAGCGCAACATCAGTCTGGACAATCCGGAATACGAAAAACGCATTCGGGAATTTGAAGCCAGCTTCAAGGAACAGCAAACAATGCTGATAAGGGAGCTGACCAACGCCGAGGGGCTGGAGCATCATTGATGGCATGGGCCGCCTGACACACAGTGCGCCAGGCGGCCCGGCAGCGGACGTGGCAGCTTACTCGGCGCCCCGCACCTGTGCTTCCAGTTCGGCCTTGAGACCGGGCTCCAGTTTCAACTGGCGCGCCAGCTCATCGAGATAGGCGCGCTCCATGAAATGCTCTTCATCCACCAGCATGACACTGGCGATATACATTTCCGCCGCCATTTCAGGCGTGGTCGCGGCGCGAGCCACTTCTGCCGGGTCCAGCGGTTTGTTCAACTCGCCCTGAAGCCATTGCTGAAGCGCCTGATCGCTGTTCAATTTGCTGAACTCCCCCTCGATCAGTTCACGCTCACGCTCATCCACATGACCATCGGCTTTTGCAGCGGCAACCAGTGCACGCAGGATGGCCTGGCTGTGCTGCTCGGCTTCAGCCTCGGGCAAGCGATCAATGGTTTGCGGCTCACGCTGACCGACGAGGCCCTGACTGGACTGCCAGTTGTTATAGGCCTTATAGGCCAGTACGCCCAATGCCGCCAAGCCTCCGTAAGTCAGCACCTTACCGCCCATACCGCGCGAGCGTTTGCCGCGCAGAAGGCTCATGGCACCTGCAGCCAGTGCACCGCCACCGGCGCCGGACAGCAGACCGCCAAGACCGCTCTGGGAGGTCCCTTGGCCTTTGCCGCCGCCGAGCAGGCTGCCCAGACCATTGATCAATGAATCGCTGCCCGAAGACTGCTTGCCGGATTTGCCGTTAGCCTTGTCCTGCAACATGCTTTGCCCGGATTTGAGCAACTGATCGAGTAAGCCACGCGTATTCACAGAAAGCCTCCTACAAGGTTTGTCAGATGAGTCATTGACCAACAAGTTGACAGGAAGTCACTGACTCAAGATTACCGGTGTGCTTCCGGATGTTACGATTCCCGACCAGCCCCATTCATCCAGTCATTCCCGATATCAGCGAAACACGTGCAACGCGCGGCTCTGATAAGGGGTCAATAGTGGAGCAGCCGGTACGAAAAGCAGTTAAAAAGACTGCTCGTCCAGATTGATCAACCTTAAGTACACCCATATGAACGCAAGACGCATACCGTCAGGAGCTTGCCTGAAGTGATATCGCCCACTGGTTTCCCGACAGCTAACGGCACGGCTGCCGGGATTATCCGATCAAAGGACTGGAGCCAGACACCACTCGGACCCATCGAGCGTTGGCCGGTATCGCTGAAAAACACCCTGAATCTGATTCTGAACTCGCCGGAATCGATGTATCTGCTCTGGGGACCGGAGCTGGTGTTTTTCCACAATGATGCTTATACCCCCATCCTCGGCCCGCGTAAGGATAACGCCATTGGCGCGCTTATTCCGGACCTCTGGGCTGATGTGTGGGATCAGGTCGCGCCACTGGTCATTGATGCATACGCCGGCAAGCCCTGCCATTACAAGGACATGCCGCTGAGCATGGCGCGCTATGGAGAGGTGGAGCAGACATGGTGGTCATTCTCCTTCTCGCCGGTGATCGACGAGCAAGGGATGATCGTTGGCATGTTTTGCATCACCAACGAAACCACCGAGCATGTCCTCAGTCAGCAAGCGTTGCAGGACAGTGAGCGCAAACGCCTGAAACTGATCGACGATCTGGTAAATCTGGAACGACGGCAGACCGCCAGGCTGGCGCAGCGGACCCTGGAGCTGGATACATTCTGGGAGATTTCCCCGGACCCGCTGGCGATACTCGATTTCAACGGCATTTTCCTGCGGGTGAACCCGGCCTGGACAGTGCTGTTGGGCCGCACTGAACAAGAGCTTCTGGGCAGTTCGATCATGAGCCTGTTGCATCCAGATGATGTCCGTAATACCGAGGATGCCCTGCAACACGCCATCAATCATGTTTTGCCGCTGTTCGAGAATCGCTACCTGCATGTGGACGGGACCTATCACTGGTTCGGCTGGACCGCTGCGCCAGGCAATGGAATCATTTTTGCGCTGGGCAAGCACCTGACCCATGAGAAAGATCGCATCGAAGCATTGCGTATTGCCGAAGAAGCACTGATTCAGGCCCAGAAAATGGAAGCGGTCGGACAGTTGACCGGCGGTTTGGCCCATGACTTCAACAACCTGCTGATGGGCGTGACCGGCAACATGGAGTTGCTCCTGTCGAGGATCAGACAAGAGCGCTTCACGGAGCTGGATCGCTATATCAATGCAGCACTGGAAGGCTCAAGACGCGCAGCCTCCCTGACGCACCGCCTGCTGGCATTCTCGCGCCGTCAGACACTGGCCCCCAAGGCGACGGATATCGACCTTTTGGTGGCGGGCATGGATGAACTGATCCGGCGTACCGTGGGCCCTGCCATCGATATGCAGGTCATTGCGTCACGAGGGCTGTGGTCGACCCTGGTGGACCCGCATCAGTTGGAAAACTCGCTGCTCAATTTATGTATCAACGCCAAGGACGCCATGCCCGACGGCGGGCAGCTGCTGATTCAGACCGGCAACCGTCATCTGAATGCAGCCGCAGCGGCGAGGTATCAGTTGCCCGCAGGTCGTTACGTGGAGTTATGCGTCAGCGATACAGGCACGGGCATGGACAAAGATGTCATGGCACGGGCCTTCGATCCGTTCTTCACCACCAAACCGTTAGGCATGGGGACGGGCCTCGGGCTGTCGATGATTTACGGCTTTGCACGGCAGTCCGGAGGCGGCGTCAACATCACCTCAAACGTCGGAGAAGGCTCGAAAGTCTGCATCCTGCTGCCGATGCATGAAGGTGAGCCTGAAGCGGTGGCACTTGAAGACAACCCTCTACAAGTGCCCGCACCTGGCATCAGCGATGAAACCATTCTGGTCGTTGATGACGAGCCCGCTGTGCGTCTGCTGATTGCCGAGTTGCTTGAAGACCTTGGCTATACCATTTTGCAGGCCGAGCGAGGCGCCGATGCTCTGACCATTCTGCAGTCAAAAGCGGCCATCGACCTGTTGATTACCGATGTCGGTCTGCCCGGCGGCATGAACGGTCGCCAGGTCGCAGACGCCGCCCGGGATGTTCGGCCCGACCTGAAAATACTGTTTGTGACCGGCTACGCTGAAAACGCGGCGCTGGCCCACGATACGCTAGAACCTGGCATGCATGTACTGCCCAAGCCTTTTGCCATTGCCGAACTGATCGGACGCGTCACTGAACTGCTGGAAGGCGAATAAAAATGAGCGCCCTGCGGCGCTCACTTATTTGCTACTTCCTTCCGTAAACCGAACGGGCATCAATCCCGCAGATCAGACTCATGAATCGGCTGATCCCGATGTGTGGCGCGTTGGTACTGTGCAGGCCAGGTCGCCAGACGCCCGCCCAGGTCTTCATCGGCACGCAGCGGCCAGTACGGATCACGCAGCAGCTCACGCGCAAGCAGGATGATATCGGCCTGCCCGGTGCGCAAAATATGCTCTGCCTGGGCCGGATCAGTGATCATTCCTACCGTCCCTGTAGCGATTTCGGACTCTTTGCGAACCCGTTCGGCAAAACGCGTCTGATAGCCTGGGCCAACCGGAATTTCCGCGTTGGCTGACGTGCCGCCCGACGACACATCGATCAGGTCGGTACCCAGCGCCTTCAGACGGCGCGCCAACTCTACCGTTTCATCGGCGTTCCAGCCGTCTTCCACCCAGTCGGTGGCGGACACGCGAACGAACAACGGCAGCTCTTCAGGCCACACTGCGCGCACCGCTTCGGTGACTTGCAGCGTCAGGCGAATGCGGTTCTCGAATGAACCACCATATTGGTCGGTGCGCTGGTTGCTCAATGGCGACAGGAACTGGTGCAGCAGATAGCCGTGGGCAGCGTGAACTTCTACCACCTTGAAGCCCGCGGTCAGCGCGCGCCGTGCGGAATCGACAAACGCCTTGATCAGCTCCTGAATCTGCGTTTCGCTCAGTTGCACAGGCGCCGTGTGCTGCGGATCAAAAGCAATTGCCGAAGGCCCGACCGGAGTCCAGCCACCTTCATTGAGGGAAATGCTGCCGTGCTTGCCAAGCCACGGGCGCCAGGTGCTGGCCTTGCGACCTGCGTGCGCCAGCTGGATGCCAGCCACCGCACCCTGAGCATTGATAAAGCGGGTAATACGTTGTAGCGGCTCGATCTGTTCGTCGTTCCACAGCCCCAGGTCTTCGGGGGTGATGCGGCCGTCCGGCGTCACCGCCATCGCTTCAGTGATGACCAGGCCGGCGCCGCCAACCGCTCGGCTTCCCAGATGAACCAGATGCCAGTCGTTGGCCAGGCCGTCGACACTGGAATACTGGCACATCGGCGAGACTGCAATACGGTTGCGAAGGGTCAATTGGCGCAGGGTGTAGGGTTCAAGCAGCAGGCTCATGGCAACCTCTCGTAATGAAAATTCAGGTGTCCAGGCACCGTTCATTCAATGAACAGGTTTTGCAGACAGTCTGTTGTCGACAACCCGATAGCGAGAGGGGTTCCTGCTGATTGTCAGCGTGGCGCGATGTGCACCACCATCAACTGCACGGTTTCGTTGCCACGAAACTCGTTGAGGTCAAGTTTGTAGGCCAGTTCGACCCAGCGAATGTTGGGGTTGGGCCAGATGTCACGGTCGACGCCGAACGCAATGCCATCGAGCTTGACGCTGCCGCACTCGGTCTTGAGCACCATTTTCAAATGACGCTCGCCCACCACCCGTTGTTCAACCAGTTGAAACACGCCATGGAACAACGGCTCGGGGAAGTGCTGCCCCCAGGGACCGGCATTGCGCAGTGCGCGGGCCAGTTCCAGATGAAACTCCTCGACGGCCAGCGAACCGTCAGACAGCAGACGTCCGGTCAGGTCCTGCTCGTCGAGCTGACGACGCACTTCCAGGTCGAACGCTTCGGCAAACGCCGGGAAATTCTCTTCGGGCAGCGAGAGACCTGCCGCCATGGCGTGCCCGCCGAACTTGCTGATCAGATGTGGATGACTGGCAGCCACAGCATCCAGCGCATCGCGAATGTGAAACCCCGGCACCGAGCGAGCCGAGCCTTTGAGCACGCCCTCCCCGGCACTGGCGAATGCGATGGTGGGTCGGTGGTAGCGCTCCTTGAGGCGCGAGGCCAGGATACCGATGACACCCTGATGCCATTCGGCATCGAACAGGCACAGGCCGAACGGCATGGACTCCAGCGGCAGGTCCTTGAGCTGCGCGAGCGCTTCGCGCTGCATGCCTTGCTCGATGGATTTGCGATCCTGGTTCAATTCGTCCAGTTGCACGGCCATTTCTCGCGCCAGTGTCGGGTCGTCGCAGAGCAGGCACTCAATGCCCAGGCTCATGTCGTCCAGGCGCCCCGCCGCGTTCAAGCGTGGTCCGAGAATGAACCCCAGGTCAGTGGAGGTGATGCGCGAAGGTTCACGCCGTGCGACTTCCAGAATGGCGCGTAGCCCCGGACGGGCACGCCCGGCACGGATACGCATCAGGCCCTGATGGACCAGAATGCGGTTGTTGGCGTCCAGCGGCACGACATCGGCCACGCTGCCCAGCGCGACCAGGTCCAGAAGCTCACCCAGATTGGGCTGGGCACGCTGGTTGCTCTCGAACCAGCCGGTGTCACGCAAACGCGCACGCAAGGCCATCAACACATAGAAAATAACCCCGACACCGGCCAGCGATTTGCTGGGAAAGGTACAGCCTGGCTGGTTGGGGTTGACGATGGCGTCTGCCGCCGGAAGCTCGTGACCCGGCAAATGGTGATCGGTGACCAGTACCTGCAAGCCTGCCGCCTTGGCAGCGGCCACGCCTTCGACGCTCGAAATGCCGTTATCCACAGTGATCAATAACTGAGGTTCGCGCTGCAACGCCACTTCGACGATTTCCGGCGTCAGGCCATAACCGTACTCAAAACGGTTAGGCACCAGATAATCGACGTGTGCCGCGCCCAGCAGGCGCAGCCCCAGAACACCCACGGTGCTGGCAGTCGCGCCATCGGCATCGAAATCACCGACAATCAGCATGCGCTGGCCTTCGCGCAGCGCCGTTACCAGCAGGTCTACCGCAGCATCGATACCCTTGAGTTGCTGATAAGGGATCAACCGCGCCAGGCTTTTGTCCAGCTCGGCCTCGCAGGCCACGCCCCTTGCGGCATAAAGACGAGTGAGCAAGGGCGGCAGGTCGCCGAGAAACGGCAAGGTATCGGGCAATAGACGAGGTTCGATGCGCATGCGGGTCAGCTGATTCTCTTTGCAGTGTCGATGAATGTTTTTTCGATCGGAACCGGCGGCTGTCAGCCGCGTTCGCCCGCAAGCCATTGCAACTGGACTTCATGCTGGCCGCGGTCGTCGGTGACGAACACCGTTCCTTCACTGATCATCACATCCCACTTGATGACCCGCGGCATATCCTTGGCCAGCACTTCCAGCACGTCCTGCGGGACGGCGGCAATATTGACGTTTTTCAGGTTCTTGATCGCCGGGATGACCTTGCCTTCCCAAACACGCAAGCTGCCGTAGGCCAGC
Organism: Pseudomonas syringae group sp. J254-4; assembly: GCF_032586855.1. Classification (NCBI taxonomy): domain Bacteria; kingdom Pseudomonadati; phylum Pseudomonadota; class Gammaproteobacteria; order Pseudomonadales; family Pseudomonadaceae; genus Pseudomonas; species Pseudomonas syringae group sp. J254-4. The sequence continues at coordinate 138,419 of NZ_JAWHOO010000003.1, forward strand.
AGGCTGGTGCGTTCGGTGCGACGCGAGCACCAGGTCAGGCGGTCGGCATCCGGCTGCCCGACTTCGATCCAGTGCAAAACCCGATCATCCAGGCTTTTTTCCCACAGTGCGGGTTCGTCCACATCAGACAGGCCGCGACCGAACGACAATTGTTCGTTGTACCAGAAGGCATAGGCCAGCAGGCGCACGGTCATGCGTTCTTCGGTTTCCGAAGGATGGCGGGCAATGGTCTGTTTGACGCTCTCATACACTCCGCGATCGAGGTCGGTGAGGTTGAGTTCGAATTTGTAGGTCGTGGACGGCTGGGCCATGAACGGGCTTCTAGAGTCTGGAGGTAAGACCGCAAGTCTAACCGATGCCGGGCCTGTGAACGAACTTGCTCGCGCAGGGGATGTAATTGCTCCGACTTGCAGGCTATACAAAAATCGATAGCCTGAAACAAAATTCTGATACAGATTGGCTTTATAGACGATCTGCTCCGAGTACCTGGATCCCGGCAAGGGACTGCCGAAGCACTTGAATGTGACGCCACAGGCGCAGCGCCACTCAAAGAGCTGCCACCCTACTCCAGTTTGCTGAATCTTTTTCGAGGATGAAACCAGCGAATGTCCCTTCCTGCCTCGTACTGCACAACGGCTCGATTGATGCTCGCCCTATCGCTGGCAGCCCTGTCATGCGCCAGCCAGGCAAGAGAGACACTGACCTGGCTGATGCGCGACATACCGCCTTCGACGATCTTTTCCGGGGTCATGCGCGGGCAAGGTGCCATTGATCAGCTCATGCCTTTGTTAACGGCACGAATGCCCGAATACGATCACGTGCTGATGCGCGTCAACCGTGCCAGGGGCCTGCAGATGCTTAACGACGGCACGTCTCTGAGTTGTGATCCCACCATGCTGTGGACTGAGGAGCGAGCCAGAACCCTGCTTTTCTCCATACCGATCGGAGCCATATTCAGCAGCGGCCTCATTGTACGCAAGGAAGACATGTCGACGTTCGAGCCGTATGTCGAGGATGGAAAAATCGACTTCGCGGCGCTGATGGCCAGCCGGACGATCAAATTGGGCATAGTTGCTGAGCGCAGCTATGGAGAACTGATCGACCATACGCTGCAAGCTGTCGACGAAGAGGCGCTGGTGCTCCATTACGGTAACGATGCCACCGGCAGCCTTCTGCAAATGGAACGCCTGGGGCGCCTGCAAGCCTTTATCAGTTTCTGGCCGGAAGCGCGCTATCAGGCCATGCAACAAGGCATAAGGCCGGATGAACTGGCCTTCTTGCCGATCAAAGGCAACCCGGCCTATCAATTCGTCTATATCAGTTGCAGCGACTCACCTGAAGGCAAAAAAGCCCTCGCACAGATCAACCGCGAGATGCGTGTGTTGCGCGAAAGCAGCTTGATGGGCTTTTACGCGCAGTGGCTGGACCCCGAGCAACGGGCAAGCTACCTGGAAGACGTCAAGGCGCTGTTCGAGAAGAACTGACCACACAAAAGAAACCCCGGGCAGAGGGGGAGCCTGCTCGGGGTAAACATGACCATGATGGTCAGTACGCCAACCTTTGATCACCGGAGCACAATGATCAAACCTGACGTAATGGATAGGAGTGCGACGAGCGCGTCAGGTTCCGACATCGTTGACGCGAGTCAGATAACTGTTAAGCAACTGTTAAGCAAAAGACGGAGTGCCGACAAACGTTCGGCTGATTGCAGCATTGCGCATCGCGGCAATGACGCAGGGTTCGATTCGACCTTCGGCGACCATCAAATCCCGGCGCAGGCCGTCTACCACGTCGGTGAGCTGACGCTTGTCGCTCAGTTGGTCAGCGCCGAATGTACGCTCGATCACACAGACGCCCGCTTTATCCTTAAGCGTCACCAGACGTTCGCCCCGAGTACCCGCCGGGCCAATACTGGCCTGATAAGGAGCCAGCGCTTCGCTTAGCAGTAAGCTGATATTTTCCATCCGGATCACCACTCAACAGTTTGAATGCAAAGGTGCTAACCAATGACCGTCGGCGACAGCAGAAAGTTCTTTCTATCGCCTGATCACAGCACCGGTCTGTCATTTCGAGCATGCCTGTTGAATGTGACAAGGAAAAAACCGGAGGCCGATGGCGACGGGAAGTGGGCTTGTAGGAAAACTCAACATAATTCCGCTACACGTCCTACAAGGTGCCTATGCTATTGATCACTGCGTTAAACAATCCCGTCGTCTGTAATACCAATCAGCCTTTTTGATGGAGCCACATCTTGAGCGATTCCACTGATCGCCCGTTGCGCGTCATCGTGGCTGACGACCACCCTATTTTTCTCATCGGCCTGCGTGTCGTACTGGAACAGGACGATCTGGCTAGCGTCGTCGCCGAAGCCTGTAATCCGGACGAACTGTTACAGGTACTCGCGCGCCACACCTGCGATGTGCTGGTGACTGATTTCATGATGCCGGTCGAGTTGCAGAACGACGGCCTGCGCCTGTTGCAGCGTATCCACCGGGATTTTCCGGCATTGCCAGTGATCGTTGTAACGACACTGAGCAATGCCGGACTTTTCCAGTCCATGCTGGACCTTAACGTGCGCGGCCTGTTGAGCAAGGCCAGCCTTGCCGGAGAACTGCCTGCGGCCATCAGGGGCGTTCAGCGCGGTGAGTTTTTTGTCGCTGATTCCGTGCGCAGGGTGCTGAGGGAAGCCCGTCAGTACGGCCCTGACGCGCTGTCGCCAGCAGAAAAGCTGTCGCCAAGAGAGCTGGAGGTGTTACGCCTGCTCTCGGCGGGTCATACCGTCGGCCAGATCGCTGCGCAGCTCAATCGCAGCAAACAGACTGTCAGCGCACAGAAAGTCGCGGCCATGCGCAAGCTCGGTCTGACCAACGACGCCGCGCTGTTCATTTACTTGCAGGAAAGCGGCATGTCCTGAGGCTGGCCGTCTGTCAGCATGGCCTGCAGATGAGACTCGCGCTCGACGGCCCAGCGCACGAACTCTGATGCGGGCATCGGACGCGCAATGAAATATCCCTGAATGGCCGGGTTGCCCAATGCCAGCAGGCTATGAAAGTCGTCAATCGTTTCGACCCCCTCCACCACTACCGACATGGACAACCTCTGCGCCATGAGCATGGCTCCAGCCACCACTGCAGACTTGCGCGCATCGTCGGCCATGCCACGCACAAATTCGGTCGGTATCTTCAACTCGCTGAAGGGCAACTGCAGGAGCCTGTCGATATTCGAAGCCCCCATGCCAAAGTCATCAATAGACAATTTGCAGCCCTGCATGCACAACCGCAGCAGGCCCTCCATCTGCCAGGTTTCCGGGCGGGCAGCGTCCTGTTCGAGAATCTCCAGGGTCAGTGCGGTTGCTGGCACGCCATGACGGGCCAGCGCCTGCATGATCTGCCCGGCGAAATCCGCCTGTTGCAGCACTTGTGGGTCGATATTGACCGCAACCGAGAGCACTTCGCCCTGCTCGCGCATGAACTGTGCAGAGAACAGCAGGGCCTGATCCAGCACACGCCAGGTCAACGCAACCGTCAGCGCCTCAGCTTCGATGGCTTCCATGAATCGTCCGGGAGCCAGCAAGCCATGCGTGGGGTGCTGCCAGCGGACCAGCGCCTCGACACCCAACAACTTGCCCTGCAGACTGACCTTGGGTTGAAAATAGGCAATCCACTGCTCGGCAACAGACGCAACGTCTATGGGCATATTGTCTTTTGGATCAAACAACTCCACGGCAGACAGTGCCCCGAACGCACGCTTTACCGGTGACTGTGGCGCACTCCCGGCACGGCCTGGCCCGTAGGCCTCAAGCAGGTCATGGAGTACAGCGGCCGAAGCAGGTTTTTGCACATACCCCAACACGTCCAAACCCTGGCTGAGCGCCAGCTGCGCAACACCTTCCAGCACGCAGGCAGCTGAACTGCTGACAATGATCAGCGCCCTCGCCAACCCGTTTTCGGCCATAAAGCGGATCAGCTCAAGGCCGTCGGGGCCGTCCATCTGCAGGTCACAGATAGCAATGTCGACAGGACCACGGCTTTGCAGGGAAAGCCTGGCAACCTCAACGCTCTCGGCAGCCAGCACATCGAAGACCTGATTGGCGTTGAGCATCTGGTGCAGAGCCATCAATTGGAACGGATGGTCTTCGAGAATCAGAACCTTGAGTGAGTGCACGGTCACGCCTACGGGAGTCAGAGCCAGCGGCTCAGGGGAACACTTACTGTAGCTCCTCCCGAACGCATGCCCCATAGGACATGTCCTAAACCCGGTAGCGATAACAGAATTTTTTACGCAAGTCTCAATCGCGAGCCGCCGCAATGTCGGGCACTGCCACCAATTGCAACTCGATATCAGCGCGCAGGCCGGTCATCGCAGCTTCCAGCGCCAACCAGCGCTCATGCACACTGGCCACACACTCAAGCCGCACACTTTCATCGAGCGCCGCGCACGCCTTGGCCAACGGCACTGCGTCAACCAGACTCGCCGCGCCCTTGAGCCGATGCAGGCAAGCGCTCAAGGCGTTCCAGTCATTTGCCAGCACCGCAGGCTCCAGCAAGGCGTGTTCATGCCTGAGGTTCTTCCATAACTCGCCCAACAACCGTTGCATCTGTTGCGGGTTGGCCCGGGTCATGTTTTGCAGCGTGCTGATGTCGAACGTCGGCTCACGTACCCGATCCGCCAGCTCCTGGGCCAGACGCGCCAGGGAAAGCGGCTTGATCAGCAGACCGTCCATCCCCGCCTGCTCACACCGTGCAGCCTCGTCGCTCATTGCGTTAGCGGTACAGCCAATGACCGGGCAGCGCCGGCGCTGCTCTTTCTCTTCGATCTGTCGAATGGCTTCGGTCAATGCATAACCGCTGATACCCGGCATGTTGCAGTCGGTGATGACCGCATCGAACGGCTCTTCGCACCACCTCGACAGCGCAGCCTCGCCATCTTCGACAGCCACCACCTGATGGCCAAGAAACTCCAGCTGGCGGGTCAACACCAGCCGGTTGGCCGACATGTCATCGACCACCAACAAGCGAAGGCTGCGCGTATCCACAGGTGCATCCGGGACATCGCTGGAGGGCGAAACCGGCTCGCTTACCCTGACCAGCGGAAAATCGATGTTGACCAGCGTACCCTCGCCCGGCTCGCTGTAGAGGCTGATGTCGCCCTTCATCAACTCCACCAGTTGCCGGGTGATGCTCAGTCCCAGCCCGCTCCCGCCGTAATGTGCGGCAGTGTCATCGCTGGCCTGAGTGAAGGGCTGGAATATCTGCTGTTGACGCTCGGGATCGATACCTTCGCCACTGTCCTGGATACCGATGCGTACACGCGATGAGTCATCCAGCGCCGTCACACTCACGACGACCGCCCCTTGCCGAGTGAATTTCAGGGCGTTGCCCAAGACGTTATGCAACACCTGACGCAACCTCAGCGGGTCAAGCCAGTAATCGCCCTGAGCCTGTTCGGAGAATTCCAGTCGAAGTTCCAGGCCCTTTTCCCGAGCCTGCGCTGAAAAAAGCTCGATGACGCCTTCGAAAAGAGCCTGCAAGGGTGTGACCGTCAATGACAACTGCATGCCGCCCGCTTCGATTCTGGCCAGATCAAGACTTTCGCCAATCAGTGCCACCAGCTCCGTAGCCGAGCGATGGGCGACCTGCAAGCCTTGGGACGGTGCCTGCCCCTCGCGTAAAGCGTGTGCGCATTCCAGCTCGAGCAAACCGATGATTGCCCCCATTGGCGTGCGAATTTCATGGCTCATGCTGGCCAGGAAGATACTTTTCGCCTCGTTGGCCTGAGCCGCCAGACGCATTGCTTCCTGGAGCTGCTGCTCAAGCTGCTTGCGCTCGGTGATATCGACCCAGCCGCCCAGCAAACCCTGCAACTGCCCGTCGGCGGCGAAGAAAGGCACCGTCCATTGCCAGACGTCCATGCGTCTTCCGGACAGTTCGATGGTGCGATCGGAAAAGACCGGCTGGTGATTTTCCAGCAAATTCAGGTAATCGGTATGCATCTGTTCGGCCAATGCATGCGGTATCAGGTTGACATCGGTAAGGCGTCGGCCATTCATCTGCTCGAAACTGATGCCCAGGCTCTGCTCGTAGCTACGGTTGCAGGAAATCAGTCGCCCCTTGAGATCGCGTACATAAATCGGATTGGGGATACCATCGAACAAGGCGTGCTTGAAGGCCAGCTGGTCATTGAGCTGCCTTTCGGCCTTGAGACGCTGGCGAATCTGCACCTTGAGCCGACTGCTCCAGACCAGCGACACCAGCCCGGTGAGTAACGCCAGGGCCAGTATCCAGAATACCCACTGCGGTATACGCCCCCAGAGCGAAGGCTGAGGCAGTGCCGAGCCCAGCCACTTCAAACGGATCGAGCGCAACTCGGCCACCGGGAACTCCTCCAGCGCCTTATTCAGAATGCCCAGCAGTTCGGGCTGGGTCTTGATCACCGAAAACCTGTCGGGTGACCATTGTCCATCGACACTGCGGGCGACCTTCAGTTGCCCGGCCGGGAACAGGTAGGCACCTACTTCATTCTGAATGGTCGCGTCGGCAACACCGCTTTCCACCAGGGCTCGGGCCTGGTCGTAGGTGTCCACCAGACGCAGCTGGATCAAGGGGTGCTCGCGCCTGATCAGGTCCTCGAGCGCATGCCGGGCAGGCAGTGCCAGCACTTTACCGGCCAGACTGTCCAGCGATACTCGGGATGAGCGCTCGGAGCGCACCACGAACATCCAGCTATTGCCTCCGAACGAATAGGTAAAGTCCAGAAACCGCCGCCGCTCGGCATTTTCTGCAAGCGAGGTGTTCATCTCGGCAAGACCGACACGCAGCATTTCAATGCTCTGCTGCGTGGAAGGCACTTCCTGATGGACAAACTGCAACCCGGTCATGCGTGAGATACGGGACAGCACATCTGCGTTCAGCCCCACCCATTGGCCATTCTTGTCTTTGTAGATGTACGGCGGATGCTGTGTGGTGGCGATGGTCACGCTCGGGTGCTTGAGCAGCCAGCGCCGCTCGGCACCGGTAAGGCGAATGCGTTGTCCCTCCACGTCAGCGCCCAGCCCCATGGTCCAGCGGCCGAGCACTTCACGACCGATCGACGGTTCAATGCTGTCCAGCGCCCGATTGATGAAGGTCAGCAAGCGCTGCTCATCGTCACGCACTGCAAAAGAAAACCCTACCGGAGGCAACCGGCTTTCGAACTTGATCTGCAATCCGAGATAAGGACGCAGGGCGGTGTAGGCCCGGACAATGACTTCGTTGCCGATAAAAGCGTCGACCTCGCCTTGGCTCAGGGCCTCCAGAGCACTGTAGAGGTTAGGCGCGATAATCAGCTCGCTATCAGGATAAACGCGGTGAGCGACGTCCGAGTCGGCATAGCCATCAAGCAGCACAACCTTCTTGCCGGCCAGGCTTGGCGGCGGGCTCAGATCGTTGCCACGACCGACGACAACAGATCGGTCAGGCATGTATTCGGTTGAGAACGACAGTCCTTTCACGCCCCGCTCAAAGCCATTGGCGCTGGTCAGCAGGTCTATCTTGCCGTCGCGCAATGCCTCGATGGCCTCGTCACGCCTGGCAAACCCGGTCACCTGCACCGGAATGTTCAACTGGTCGCTGACCAACCCCAGATAGTCGGCACTGATGCCCTGATAACGGTTGCGGTCACTGGTGATATCAATCGGCTCGTAGTCGGCAATCGCAATACCGACCCGAAGCACCTTGCGTTGGTCGAGCCAGGCACGATCCTGATCTGCCAGGGCCAGATCCGCTGAAGCCACGAAAGGGGCTGTCAGGGTAAACGGCAAGCTTTGCGCCGCATCGACCGCCCCGACAAAAACCAGTGCCAACCACATGCATGCCATGCGCCATGCGCGGCCTCTCAATGTGCTGTCTGCCTCCCTGACTACGCTTTGCATGCTTGCCTGCTTCACTACAAATGACCCAACTCTATGGTTCGAAAACCAGCGAAGTTTGGCACGTAGAAACAGAAAGGCCCGCCAAGTGGCGGGCCTAAAGTTGTTACACGACGCTTCTGTCAGAGCGGTTTGCCGCGATTGCCATGCTGGCTGACAAACGCCTGTATGGCTTTCAGGTCATTTGGCAGCACAGTGCAGCGCTCGTCACGCTCGAACAAATCAGACAAATGTGCAGGTAGCTCAAGCGCTTTTCCTACACCGGCCTTCTCCACTGCCTCCGGAAACTTGACCGGATGCGCGGTACCCAGAATCACCATTGGCGTGTCCAGGCTGCGACGGCATTCGCGAGCAGCCTTCACCCCGATAGCGGTATGCGGATCAAGCAGTTCGCCGGTGCTGGCAAACACTTCAGCAATGGTCGTGCAAGTGTCCTCGTCGCTGACCGCCAGCGAATCGAACAGCTTGCGGGTTTCAGTCCAGCGCTCTTCTTCGACACTGAAACCGCCACCCTGCCTGAACGTGCTCATCAACTCGGCAATGGCAGAGCCGTTGCGACCGTGCATATCGAACAACAGGCGTTCGAAGTTCGACGACACCATGATGTCCATGGAAGGCGACAACGTCGCGTGCAGGGTTTCCTTGACGTACTGATTGCCGCTCATGAAGCGGTGCAGAATGTCGTTGCGGTTGGTGGCGACGATCAGTTGATTGACCGGCAGCCCCATGTTGCGTGCCAGGTAACCGGCAAAGATGTCGCCGAAGTTGCCGGTCGGAACCGAGAACGATACCGAACGTGCTGGCCCGCCCAACTGCAGCGATGCATGGAAGTAGTAGACGATCTGGGCCATGATTCGCGCCCAGTTGATCGAGTTGACGGCGACCAGACGAGTGCCCTTGAGGAAGCCTTGATCGGCGAAGCTGGCCTTGACCATTTCCTGGCAGTCGTCGAAGTTGCCTTCTACTGCAATGTTGTGGATGTTGTCGCCAAAGATGGTGGTCATCTGCCGGCGCTGGACATCCGATACCCGATTGTTCGGGTGCAGAATGAAGATATCGACGTTGTCACAGCGACGGCAGCCTTCGATGGCTGCAGAGCCGGTGTCACCCGAGGTAGCGCCGATGATCACCACACGCTCGCCACGCTTGGCCAGCACGTAGTCCAGCAAGCGACCGAGCAATTGCAGCGCGAAGTCCTTGAACGCCAGGGTAGGACCGTGGAACAGCTCAAGTACCCACTCGTTGCCATTCAACTGACGCAACGGTGCCACAGCACTGTGGGCGAAGACACCGTAGGTCTCTTCAAGAATTTTCTTGAAATCGGCATCCGGGATGCTGCCAGCCACAAAGGGGCGCATCACCCGGAAGGCCAGTTCGTGATACGGCAGACCGGCCCAGGAAGCGATCTCTTCCTGAGTGAAGCGTGGCAGGTTTTCCGGCACATACAGACCGCCGTCGCTGGCCAGACCAGTCAACAGCACGTCTTCGAAGTTCAGGGCCGGCGCCTGGCCGCGAGTACTGATATAGCGCATGGGATCAAACCTTTGGTTTGAGCTGAAAGCCTCAAGCCTCAAGCTCAAAACGACTGGCGTCTGACTTTGAGCTTGCAGCTGACGGCTCGCAGCTGATGTTAATTAAGATGTTCTACGCGAATACGAACCACCGGGCCAACCACGTCCTGAAGAGCTTCCAGGGCCTGAATGGCGTCATTGATGCGCTGCTCCACAACACGGTGCGTCAACAGGATCATCGGCACCAGGCCATCGTGCTCTTCGACTTCCTTTTGCATGATCGACTCTATGTTGATACCGCGCTCGGACAGGATGCTCGCCACCTGGGCCAGCACGCCCGGGTGATCCTTGGCCTGGATGCGCAGGTAGTAGGCGCTTTCACAGGCTTCGATCGGCAGAATCGGGTGCGCGGACAGCGAATCGGGCTGGAAGGCCAGATGCGGCACGCGGTTTTCCGGGTCGGAGGTCATTGCCCGCACCACGTCCACCAGATCGGCCACCACGGAGGAAGCCGTAGGCTCCATACCGGCACCGGCACCGTAGAACAGCGTCGAGCCGGACGCATCGCCATTGACCATCACCGCGTTCATCACGCCGTTGACGTTGGCAATAAGACGATCGGCCGGGATCAGCGTCGGGTGTACGCGAAGTTCGATACCCTGGGCCGTGCTGCGTGCAACGCCCAGGTGCTTGATGCGATAGCCCAGCGCCTCGGCGTAATTCACGTCGGCGGTGGTCAGTTTGGTGATGCCTTCGGTGTAGGCCTTGTCGAACTGCAGCGGGATGCCGAAGGCAATGGAGGCCAGAATGGTCAGCTTGTGCGCTGCATCGATACCCTCAACGTCGAAGGTCGGATCGGCCTCGGCATAACCCAGCGCCTGGGCTTCGGCCAGAACGTCCGGAAAGGTACGGCCCTTCTCGCGCATTTCGGTGAGGATGAAGTTGCCAGTGCCGTTGATAATGCCTGCAACCCAATTGATACGGTTTGCAGACAGCCCCTCACGGATGGCCTTGATGACCGGGATGCCGCCAGCGACAGCCGCCTCAAAGGCTACGATTACACCCTTTTCACGTGCCTTGGCGAAAATCTCGTTGCCGTGAACTGCGATCAGCGCCTTGTTGGCGGTCACTACGTGCTTGCCATGCTCGATGGCCTTGAGCACCAGATCACGGGCGATGGTGTAACCACCGATCAGTTCAACAACGATGTCGATTTCAGGGTTGGTCGCAACGGCAAACACATCACTGGTAGTAGGCGTACCGGCAATCTGGCAGTTGGGGTTTGGTGTACGAACCGCAATTTGCGCAACTTCGATTCCTCGCCCGGCACGGCGGGCGATCTCCTCGGCGTTACGCTGAAGTACGTTGAAGGTACCGCCACCGACAGTACCCAGCCCACATATGCCTACTTTGACCGGTTTCACTGATGAACTCCCCGAAAGACAGCCGATGCTTGATCAGCCGTGAAATCCGCCGCACGTTGCCATGCGGCTACAAATGTGAAGAGGCGCCAAAAGCACAGCCTCGTGTAGCGCATGCTTATATGAAGCATGCTGATGTGACAAAGCGTTATTTGGCGCCCATTGCCAGTTTGGCAACCTGAGCAGCAGGCTGATAGCCCGGAATCACCTGACCGTCGGCGAGGACAATCGCCGGGGTGCCGTTGACGCCGATCGACTGACCCAGCTCATATTGCTTGCTCACCGGATTGTCGCACTTGGCGGCCTTGATGTCCTTGCCGTCTACCATGCGGTCCATGGCACTTTTACGGTCCTTGGAACACCACACGGCCTGCAACTGCTCGTCACCCGGAGAACCCAGGCCCTGGCGCGGGAATGCCATGTAACGGACTTCAACGCCCATTTTGTTCAACTGCCCGACTTCTTCGTGCAGTTTGTGGCAATAAGGGCAGGTAGTGTCGGTGAATACCGTGATGTGCGATTTGGTCTCGCCCACCGCCGGGTAGATCACCATTTCGGAAAGCGGAATGGCATTGATGGTCTTGGCAATGGCCAGTCGCTCGGTCTTCTCGGTCAGGTTGACCGGCTTGCCGTTCTGCACCTGAAACAGGTAGCCCTGAACCACGAACTGGCCGTCGGCGCTGGCGTAAAGCACGCGACCGCCCTTGAGCTTCACTTCATAAAGGCCATTGAGCGGGCTCGGCGAGATGCTCTCGACCGGCAACTGCAATTCCAGCGAATCGAGGGTCTTGCGGATGGCCTGATCAGGGGCAGCATCAGCCAGGGCAGACATACTGAATGTGCCGGCCAGCAGTAAAGCGGCGGCAGCGAAAATCTGGGGCAAACGCATGGAAACTCCTATGACGACGGGCAGACTGGCGGCGGTCGAAAAAAGGCGCGCCAGCCTTGATATGCGAAACCGGCAAAGCCTACCACATAAGGCTCGCGGGGCCGACTCGGAGCGACGTAAGAAGCTTCGCAAAATACGTCGTGAGTCAACCGCGTGGATGGTGCTTGGCATGCATCTCCTGCAACCGCGCGCGCGCCACATGGGTGTAGATCTGGGTCGTCGAAAGATCGCTGTGCCCCAGCAACATCTGCACCACCCGCAAGTCAGCGCCGTGATTGAGCAGATGTGTGGCAAAGGCATGGCGCAGGGTGTGCGGTGACAAGGATTTGCCGATGCCCGCAACCGTTGCTTGATGCTTGATACGGTGCCAGAAGGTCTGACGGGTCATCTGGTCGCCGCGGGTGCTGGGGAACAGTACGTCGCTGGGTTTCCCGCCCAGTAGCTCGTCGCGGGCACCGCGCAGGTAGCGCTCTACCCAGACGATGGCCTCTTCGCCCATGGGTACCAGCCGTTCCTTGCTGCCTTTACCCATCACCCGCAGCACACCCTGGCGCAGGTTGACCTGCTCCAGTGTCAGGCTGATCAGTTCGGTCACCCGCAGACCGCAGGCATACAGCACTTCCAGCATGGCACGGTCACGCTCGCCGATGGCCTCACTCAGGTCGGGTGCTGCCAGCAGCGCTTCGACGTCGGCTTCGGAGAGTGACTTGGGCAATGGCTTGCCCAACTGAGGCATATCGATCTGCAGAGTTGGATCGAGCGTGATGAGCTTTTCACGCAGCAGGTAACGATAGAAGCCTCGGGCACCGGATAAAAAGCGCGCTGTAGAGCGCGGTTTGTAGGCATTTTCAACGCGCCACGCAAGATGATCGAGGATGACCTCGCGTCCGGCACTGGGCAGATCAACGTTGCGCTCCTGCAGCCAGCCGTTGAACAGCGCCAGGTCGCTGCGGTAGGAATCGCGGGTGTTATCGGACAGCCCCTTTTCAAGCCAGAGCGCATCCAGAAACCGGTCAATCAGCGGGTGGTCGATGGCAGCCATTTCAACTCAGTATGTGCGTGATACGCCGAAGACGAATTTTCAAACATCAGATAGCAAAAAGGCAGCCCGAAGGCTGCCTTTTTTATGCATCGAAAAACTGTATCAGGACAGTTTTTCCTTGATGCGCGCTGCTTTACCGGACAGGTCACGCAGGTAGTACAGTTTGGCCTTGCGAACGTCACCGCGACGTTTCACAGCCATGCTGTCGATTTGCGGGCTATAAGTCTGGAAAGTACGCTCAACGCCAACACCGTTGGAGATTTTACGAACAGTGAAAGCACTGTTCACGCCACGGTTACGCTTGGCAATTACAACGCCTTCGAATGCTTGCAGACGAGCGCGGTCGCCTTCCTTCACTTTAACCTGAACGACGATGGTGTCGCCTGGTGCAAAGGTAGGGATCTCTTTGGTCATCTGCTCTGCTTCGAGGGCAAGAATGATTTTGTTAGTCATGCTGGTGCTCCTAAGGTAATCCGTATGGATCGACCATCGATACGTTAACTATCGTCCCGCTCGCGGATGTATTCCGCCAGCAGCTTCTTCTCTTCTCCAGAAAGCGAGCGGCTTTCCAGAAGATCAGCGCGTCGTTCATAGGTCCGCCCAAGGGACTGCTGTAAACGCCAACGCCGGATGTGCGCGTGATTGCCACTTAGCAACACGTCGGGAACACGCTGATCCGCATACACCTCAGGTCGGGTGTAGTGCGGGCAATCCAGCAGACCGTCCGTGAAGGAATCTTCCTCCGCGGAGTCCACATGCCCTAAAGCTCCAGGCAGCAGCCGCGTAACCGCGTCAATCAGGACCATAGCCGGCAGCTCGCCACCGGAAAGAACATAGTCACCAATCGACCACTCTTCATCGACATGAGCATCAATAAAACGCTCGTCAATGCCTTCATAACGACCGGCGATGAGGATAATCGCTTCCTCCTGCGCCAGTTCGCGTACCGCAGACTGATTCAGCTGGCGGCCTTGTGGCGACAGGTAAATAACCTTCGCCGCATCCCCTGCCGCTTGCCTGGCCTGAACCAGAGCATCTTCAAGGGGCTTGATCTTCATCACCATGCCCGGACCACCGCCAAATGGGCGATCATCCACAGTGTGATGGCGATCAGTGGTGTAATCCCGCGGATTCCAACAAGTCAGCTGCAACAGCCCTTGTTTCACCGCACGGCTGGTAATGCCGTATTCGCTGATGGCGGAAAACATCTCGGGAAACAGACTGATGACTTCTATGCGCAGGCTTGCCATGGCATTCAGAAGTCCGCGTCCCAATCCACCTTCATCTCGCCAGCAGCCATATCGATTGCCAACACGCATTGCTCCGTATAGGGCAACAGGCGTTCACGATCATCCAGGCTACCCGCGCAGGGCTTTACAACCATTACATCGTTCGAACCGGTTTCGAGCAGGTGATCGATTTTCCCGAGCAGTTGCCCGAGTTGGTCGATGACCTTGAGGCCTTCAAGCTGGTACCAGTAGTACTCGCCATCGTCCAGATCAGGGAACAGGTTACGCGGCACGCAGATTTCGTAACCGGAGAGAAGACGAGCTTCTTCACGATCATCGAGACCTTTGAGCTTTGCGACCAGAAACTTGCTTTGCAAGCGTCCGCTGACCAGCTCCACCTGTTTCTCAACGCTGCCTTCGCGCCGAAGCGTCCAGGTTTTGTAGTCCAACAGGTTTCCAATCGGATCAGTAAAGGAAAAGACCTTCACTTCGCCGCGAACGCCATGAACCGAGTAAATCTTGCCAATGACGATCAGATCGTCGGCAGATGCAGGCGTCGCGTTCATAAGACTCAGGCCGCGGCCTTGGTCTTGTTGTGCTCTTTGAGCAGCTGGGCAACGCGCTCGGAAGTTTGTGCACCAACGCTCAACCAGTAGTTGACGCGTTCTTCGTTAACGGACAGACGGATTTCCTGACCACGGGCAACCGGGTTGAAGAAACCAACCTGTTCCTTGTGGGAACCGTCACGAGCGTTGCGGCTGTCGGTTACGGTCAAGTGGTAAAACGGGCGCTTTTTGGAGCCGCCAAGGGCAAGACGGATGGTTAGCATTGAACATCGTTCCTGTAGTCGGTGCTGCAAATCTAAGATGCACAGCGGGCATAGGTGCCCGAAAGGCCGCATATTCTAAGGAATATCCCGACTTTTGCAAATGTCTTTTTCCGGCGCCTATCGGCATGCCTTCCAGATTTGCGAGGGAGCTGTCGGTATGACAGCAGGTAAAAGCCCGCATAACGCGGGCTGACCGGGGGTCGCCCCCCGCGTGGGACGCGTGCAAAGAAGCTTGCACGCGACGCAATTACATTTTTGGCATGCCGCCGCCAGGGAGCATTCCGCCCATGCCGCGCATCATTTTTGCCATTCCGCCCTTGGCGGAGAACTTCTTCATCATCTTCTGCATCTGTTTGTGCTGCTTGATCAGACGCCCGATGTCCTGCACCTGGGTACCCGAGCCCATTGCAATACGGCGCTTGCGCGAGCCGCTGATAAGGTCCGGGTCACGGCGTTCGCCAGGCGTCATCGAGTTGATGATGGCTTCCATCTGCTTGAACTGCTTCTCGGCCGCGCCCTGGGCATTGCCCATCTGCGCAAGATTGACGCCGCCGATGCTTGGCAGCTTGTCCATGAGACCGCCAAGGCCGCCCATGTTTTTCATCTGCTGCAACTGATCGCGGAAGTCTTCGAGATCGAAGCCTTTGCCTTTCTTGAGCTTTTTCGCCAGTTTGTCGGCTTTATCCTTATCGAGGGTCTGTTCAGCCTGCTCGATAAGGCTGAGCACATCGCCCATGCCAAGGATTCGCGACGCGATACGGTCAGGGTGGAAAGGCTCCAGCGCCTCGCTCTTCTCGCCCATACCGATGAACTTGATCGGCTTGCCGGTAATTGCACGCACCGACAGGGCCGCACCACCGCGAGCATCACCGTCGACCTTGGTGAGGATCACACCGGTCAGCGGCAGTGCATCGCCGAAGGCCTTGGCGGTGTTGGCCGCATCCTGACCGGTCATGGCATCGACCACGAACAGCGTTTCAGCTGGCTTGGTCGCAGCATGCAGCGCCTGAATCTCGCCCATCATCTCGACATCGACGTGCAGACGACCGGCGGTATCGACGATAACTACGTCAATAAACTTGAGCTTGGCTTCTTTAATGGCCGCCAAGGCGATGTCGACCGGCTTCTGGCTGATATCGGAGGCGAAGAACGTCACACCGATGTCGTTGGCCAGGGTTTCGAGCTGCTTGATGGCGGCAGGACGGTAGACGTCGACCGACACCACCATCACGGTTTTCTTCTTGCGCTCTTTAAGGAAGCGCGCCAGCTTGCCGGCGGTAGTGGTCTTGCCCGCACCCTGCAGGCCCGCCATGAGGATGACGGCAGGCGGCGTGACATTGAGCACCAGATCTTCGTTGGCAGCGCCCATCAGGCTTTCGAGTTCGGCCTGGACGATCTTCACGAACGCCTGGCCTGGTGTCAGGCTGCGCGACACCTCGGTGCCGACGGCGCGCTCCTTGACGTTGTTGACGAAGTCTTTGACCACCGGCAAGGCGACGTCGGCTTCAAGCAACGCCATACGCACTTCGCGCAAGGTATCTTTGATGTTGTCCTCGTTCAGCTTGGCCTTGCCAGTAACATGGCGCAGCGTCTGCGAGAGGCGGTCAGTCAGGTTTTCAAACATGCGCGATCCTTTCAGGCTCTCGTCGAACCCCGGTTGATGCGGCCCGGCCCGTAATGCAGAAATGGCGCTCGGCGAGCCTGCGGCTTGAGCAGGTCGCGGATTATAGCGAAGACTCCGCCGCACGGACACCACGCAGTCTGCTTCTGTGGTCTTTCGTGATTTGCCGGTTCTATGCCAAACTCAACGTCTTTTCAGGCCCGTCCATCAGGATCTATGTCCCCTTTGCCACCCAGCCTGCTTCCCAGCCTCGCCGCCGCCGTTCTGTACGCCGCTGCGACCGTCTATCAGAGCCTGCGCCTGAGCCAGGCCGTCAAGCCCGACAAGCGGCTGCTTTGCCTGCTCGGTACGCTGGCGGTGATCGCACACGCCATCGGTCTGTTTTCCCAACTGACGCATTCCGTCGGCCTGGGTCTGGACTTTTTCAACTCGGCCAGCCTTATCGCCGCGTCAGTGATCGTTGTGACCCTGATCGCCACGTCACGCATTCCGGTGGAAAACCTGCTGGTGCTGCTGTTCCCATTGGGAATGGTCACCGTGCTGCTCGCCCAGTTCGCCCCCAGCGGCACCGTACAGCCGATCATGGAAGAACCCGGCATCCTGAGCCATATCCTGCTGTCGCTGCTGGCTTACGGGATGTTCACCATTGCCGTATTCCAGGCGTTGCTGCTGCTGTTGCAGGACTACCGGCTCAAGCACAAGCACCCTTCCGGACTGATCAAGAACTTCCCGCCGCTGCAAACCATGGAAAGCCTTTTGTTCGGCTTTCTCTGGGCTGGCTGGACACTGCTTTCACTGTCGCTGATTTCCGGCTGGCTGTTCGTTGAAAACCTGTTTGCCCAGCATCTGGTGCACAAGACCCTGCTGGCTTGCCTGGCCTGGGTCGTGTTCAGCGTACTGCTGTGGGGGCGCAATCGCCTTGGATGGCGAGGCCACAAAGCCATTCGCTGGACCCTGGGCGGCTTCTGCCTGCTGATGCTCGCCTACTTTGGCAGCAAGCTGGTACGCGAATTCATCCTGCACATCTGACGGGCCCTGATCATGGATAATCTGCCCCTTGGCCCACTGCTTGGCGTCCTCGCCCTCCTTATGCTCTGGGCTGGTCTGCTGACGTCAGTCGAAGCCGCGCACCATCAACTCAAGGCAATGCGCGCCGCCAGCCGCTCGGACAAGGCTGCGCCGCTTCCCGAGCTGGCGTTCAACCTGAACAGCCTGATCCTGGGCAATACGCTGATCAGGGTGTTGATCACCGTAATCGCAACACTGATTGCTGCCAATTACTGGCTCTACAACGGCCCGACCGTGGCATGGCTGGGCACCGTGAGCGTCATGCTGGTGTTCGCCGAATACATACCGCGCCGCCTGGCGAACCGTCACCCTGTCTCGACACTGCTACTGGGCAATGGCGTACTGCGCATTCCAATGAAGATCGTCTGGCCGCTGGCCTACGTGTTCAACGTGCTCGCCAAGACGCTGCTGCGCCCGTTTTTGTCACGCCACGTGCAGCAACAGGAGCAGAACTTTGAAGACGATGTGCAGAAAACCAACCGCCACGACATTGTTCACGAGCATTATCCGCGTGCCAGTGTGCTGTCGGGCATACGGGCACTGGACAGCATAACGGTCAATGACATCCTGATACCGCGCAACGAGGTGGATGGCGTCAACCTTGATGATCCGATGGAGCTGATCATCGAGCGCCTGATCATTTCACGTCACACGCGCCTGCCGGTCTATCACAACGACATAAATCAGGTCCAAGGCGTCATCAATACACGCGACATCAGCCACCTGCTGCCCAAAGGCACACTGACCAAAGAGCAGTTGCTGGCAGTCTGCTACGAGCCTTATTTCGTTCCGGAAAGCACTCCGTTGCAGTTGCAACTGCTGAATTTCCACAAACAGCAGCGCCGCCTCGGCGTGGTGGTTGATGAGTACGGGGAAGTGCTGGGTATCGTCACCCTTGAAGACATTCTTGAAGAAATCGTCGGCGAGTTCGAAAGCGAGCAGCGACTGGACAATCCCCACGTCAAGCAACAGGAAGACGGACGCCTTGAGGTGGAAGGTGCTGCGTCCATTCGCGAACTCAATAAAAGCCTTGGCTGGCACCTGCCTTCAGATGGTCCGAAAACCGTTAACGGGTTGGTTACCGAAGCACTGGAAACCATTCCAGAGGCTCCGGTCTGCCTGAAAATAGGGCCTTACCGGCTTGAAATTCTCGAGACCGAAGACAATCGCGTCAAGCGCGTGGCCATGTGGCAGAACACCCTCGTTCGCACCTTCAAATAGATTTCTGCCTTCAAATAGATCCCGGCGACACCCTTGCCTCTCGCCCCATTCGGGTTACTCTGCTCGACGCTTTACCCACAATCACAATAATGAATGCTTGCCGGAGCACGGTCCTTGCCGCCCGGCGAGTCGACAGTCAGGGAATCTGCATGACCAGCACCCCGCTCTCTCGCGAAGATAATGCCGCGCCCGTAAAACCGGTGAATTCGGCGACCCGCGTCGCCACAGCCAGCTTCATCGGCACAGCTATCGAGTTCTACGACTTTTACGTTTACGCCACTGCCGCCGCCCTGGTGATAGGTCCTGTGTTTTTTCCGCAGACCTCAGGCACGGCACAGATGCTGTCTTCATTTCTGACCTTCGGTATCGCGTTTCTCGCCCGCCCCCTCGGGTCGGCGCTGTTCGGTCATTTTGGCGACCGGATCGGGCGTAAATCGACCCTGGTGGCGTCGTTGCTGTTGATGGGTATCTGCACCACGCTGATCGGCGTATTGCCTGGTTACGCGACCATTGGCGCGTGGGCACCGATCCTGCTGTGTGTCCTGCGATTTGGTCAGGGGCTTGGCCTGGGTGGGGAATGGGGTGGCGCTGCGCTACTGGCGACCGAAAACGCCCCGAAAGGCAAGCGAGCCTGGTTCGGCATGTTTCCGCAGTTGGGACCTTCAATCGGTTTTCTGGCCGCCAATGGCCTGTTTCTGGCACTGGCCATGACGCTCACCGATGAGCAATTCCGCTCGTGGGGCTGGCGAATCCCGTTTCTGCTCAGCGCCGTGCTGGTCATGGTCGGGCTGTACGTGCGCCTGAAGCTGGAGGAAACTCCGATCTTCGCCAAGGCCATGGCCCGTCACCAACGCGTCAGCCTGCCGATCGTGGAAACCTTCAGCCAGCACTGGAGGCCAATGCTGCTTGGTGCAGCGTCGATGGTCGTCTGTTATGCGCTGTTTTATATCTCGACGGTGTTTTCATTGAGTTACGGTGTGGCCACGCTGGGCTATACCCGTGAAACGTTTCTGGGGCTGCTGTGCTTTGCGGTGCTGTTCATGGCGGCTGCCACCCCATTGGCTGCGCTGGCAAGCGACCGCTTCGGGCGCAAGCCGGTACTGATTGTTGGCGGCGTGCTGGCGATTCTGTCAGGTTTCACCATGGAACCACTGTTAACCCACGGCAGCACCTGGGCTGTGGCGTTGTTTCTGTGTATAGAGCTGTTTCTGATGGGCATCACGTTTGCCCCCATGGGCGCACTGCTGCCGGAGCTGTTCCCGACACAGGTTCGCTACACAGGCGCATCGGCGGCGTACAACCTGGGCGGAATCGTCGGCGCTTCGGTTGCACCCTTCTTCGCCCAGAAACTGGTGGCGATGGGCGGCTTGAGCTGGGTGGGCGGGTATGTATCTGCAGCTGCGCTGATCAGCGTGCTGGCGGTGTTGAGCCTGAAGGAAACTCGGGATAGGGAGCTATAAGCCTCAAGCTGCAAGCAAGAGCACCACACTCCTGCTTGTAGCTTGCAGCTGCACCCTTACAACTTTACGTCTACCGCTTGCGATGCTCGGGTCGCTTTGGCCCGCGCGGCTTCGATGGACTCATCGCGAGCCAGGGCAACGCCCATGCGGCGTTGACCGTTGACTTCCGGTTTGCCGAACAGGCGCAACGCGGTGTCAGGCTCGGCCAGCGCCGCGCCGAGGTTGGCGAAAGCGGTCTGAGTGGACTGGCCTTCGACCAGAATCACTGCGGAAGCAGATGGCCCGAACTGGCGGATCAACGGGATCGGCAGGCCGAGAATCGCGCGAGCGTGCAGGGCAAACTGCGACAGGTCCTGAGAAATCAGGGTGACCAGACCGGTGTCGTGCGGGCGCGGCGAGACTTCGCTGAACCACACTTGATCGCCCTTGATGAACAGCTCGACGCCGAACATGCCACGGCCACCCAATGCCTCGGTCACCGCCCTTGCAACACGCTCGGACTCTGCCAACGCTACCGGGCTCATGGCCTGCGGCTGCCAGGATTCCTGATAGTCGCCCTTTTCCTGACGATGCCCAACCGGCGCGCAGAACGTGGTGCCACCGATGTGACGCACGGTCAGCAGGGTGATTTCGTAATCGAAGTCGATGAAACCCTCGACGATGACGCGGCCCTTGCCAGCGCGACCGCCTTCCTGCGCGTAATCCCAGGCTTTCTGCACGTCATCAGCGCTCTTGAGCAGGCTCTGCCCTTTGCCCGACGAACTCATGACCGGCTTGACCACGCAAGGGAAACCGAGGTCTTCGACCGCCTTGCTGTAGTCCTCGAAGGTGTCGGCAAAGTGGTAAGGCGAAGTTGGCAGCTTCAGCTCTTCGGCCGCCAGACGACGAATGCCTTCGCGGTTCATGGTCAGTTGCGCGGCGCGCGCGGTCGGAATCACAGTAAAGCCTTCGGCCTCAAGCTCAACCAGGGTTGCGGTGGCGATGGCTTCGATTTCCGGAACGATGAAATCCGGCTTCTCGGCCTCGATGACTGCACGCAACGCAGCACCGTCGAGCATGTTGATCACATGGCTGCGATGAGCAACCTGCATCGCGGGCGCGTTCTCATAACGGTCAACAGCGATCACTTCAACGCCAAGGCGCTGCAGCTCGATCACGACTTCCTTGCCCAGTTCGCCGCTGCCGCAGAACAGTACGCGAGTCGCGGTGGGCGACAGTGGAGTTCCGATTTGAGTCATCTCAGGTCCTCGTGAAGCAGATATCGAGGGCTGCCTGCCTTATGCAAGCAACCGCTGTGGAGAAAGGCGCGCAATTTACCACGAAGCCCCGGCAAATGGGCGCTCAGCCCGGACAAGCATTGTTGCGCGCTCGCCAGGCCATGATCATCCAGACCAGGGTCACGCCGGCGAACTTCGATGCCAGTGCGGTGAGCACAACCGGTGCAGTCAGGGCGTCGATCATGCCGAAGAAGATAAAGGTATCCAGCGGGATGCTGAGTGCCGAGCTGATCCATAACCGGTCACGCAACGGGCGTCTGGTGATACTGAACACCAGCCAGTCAATGCACTCGGAGACCGCGAACGCAGTGGCGCTGGCCAGGGCAATGGTCGGATCGCTGGTGACGTAGGAAAGCACCAGCGCCACCAGCATGGCGATGATCGCGCCATGACCAAAGCGAATCTGCACCATATCGCGCAGCACAAACACCAGCCCGCCCCAGGCAGACCAGATGATGTCCAGATGCGGCGCACTGGAGAAGGCGAAGTTGATCAGCACGACACTGCCGATGTAAGCGATCAGGAAAAGCATGGAGGGTTATACGCTTGGGGAAACGGATGGCAATGATAGCTCAACGAGCCTCAACTATCGTACGACGCAGAGCGTCGAGAACTGCATTCCCACGCTGGAGCGTGCGGAACGATCAACCCGACTATCGTGCGGCGCTCTGCGTCGCATGCCGTTCCGGACGCTCTGCGTCCTCTTGCGACGCAGAGCGTCAAGCACTGATCAGCCTGCCCCGCCCACCGTCCACATCAACCCGCTGGCCCTGGCGCGCTCGTCGCACAGCCCGAGCACAACACGGCGCTCGTCGTTGCTCATCCGGCTCCACCGGGTGATCTCGTTCACGGTTCGCTGGCAACCGGTGCATATATCCTGCTCATCGAGCGCACAAATGCTCACGCAGGGAGAACGGACCGGCTTTTCAATCGGGGTATCAGTGCTCATCACTCTTCCTGCACAACCAGGTCACGGGCGTAACGCTGGGCATTGTGTACGTAATGGGCGGCGCTGGCTTCCAGCATTTTCTTCTGCACGTCGGCGAGTTCGCGCACTACTTTGCCCGGTGACCCCATGACCAGCGACCCGTCGGGAATGACCTTGTTTTCTCCGATCAGCGAATTGGCGCCGATGATGCAGTATTTACCAATCTTCGCCCCATTGAGTATGACCGCATTGATACCGATCAGGCTGTAATCGTCAACACTACAACCATGCAACATCGCGTTATGCCCAATGGTCACGCTCTTGCCGATGCTCAGGGGCGAGCCCATGTCGGTGTGCATTACCGTACCATCCTGCACGTTACTGTTTTCACCGATATGGATCAGCTCATTGTCGCCACGCAACACCGCGTTGAACCACACACTTGCCCCGGCTTCCAGCCTGACATTGCCGATCAACACTGCATTGGGAGCAACCCAGCTCTGCGGGTCGGTCTGGACACGGGATTCCCCCAGGCGATATTTCATGCAGCTTCCTCAGGCGGGTCGTACTCATGGGTACGGATTGTTATGAAAAGCACTTTCTGTGGACAGCACTTCTGCTGCAGGCCACTCAGGTTAAGGTGGTCGAGCGTTCGGGCGGATGATGCAGACTGATTTTGGTGTCGTACAGCACATTGACCAGCTCGACGATCATGATCGCGGTAAGCCCCCAGATCTTGTACCCGCCGTAACGGTAACTGGGCACGTACCAACTGCGGCCTTCGTAATCGATGCGGTGCGTGTGCTCACGAGTGTCCTGACGGAAGAACTCCAGCGGTACGCTGAACACCGCCGCGATCTCGTCGTCATTGGGCTGGTATTCGACAAAGTCAGGTATGACACCGACATACGGCGTGACTTTAATGCCATGTTTGGAGATGAGCGGGCTTAACGGGCCGACTACTTCGACCAGCCCGGGAGGCAGGCCGATTTCTTCCTCGGCTTCGCGCAGGGCAGTAAAAATCAGGTCCGGGTCGCCTGGATCGCGTCGACCACCCGGAAAAGCCACTTCGCCACCATGCGTCGACAGGCCACTGGCACGCAGGGTCAGAATCAGCTCGGGTTGTTCACTGCGGGTGACAGGCACCAGAACAGCCGCCTCGGGGAATCGTCGATCCGAGTCGAGGGTTTCGGGCGTATGATTGACTACACGGCGAAGTAGCTCATCCAGCATGGGAAATCTCGATCTGTTGCCTGTCTGGCATCATGCACCAAAGCGAGGTTGCGCCCAACCCCTCGCAAGGCAACTCCTGTCACACAGAGGGTTGCCGAGCCGCAGCACGACAGGCCAAGATAGCGACTGCGTTCACTATCGACTGACCCCATGAAATTTTGCAGCCAGTGCGGCAACCCCGTTATCCAGCGTATTCCCGAAGGCGACAGCCGATTGCGGTATGTCTGCGAGCATTGCCACACCATTCATTACCAGAATCCGAACATCGTGGCGGGCTGCCTGGTGACGCTGGGCGACAAGGTCCTGCTGTGCCGCAGGGCCATAGAGCCGCGCCTGGGTTTCTGGACGTTACCGGCCGGTTTCATGGAGAACGGCGAAACCATCGAACAAGCCGCGCGGCGTGAAACCATCGAGGAAGCCTGCGCCACTCTGACCGACCTGCATCTATACACTTTGATCGACGTTCCGCACATCAATCAGGTGCATGTGTTCTATCGGGCAGAAATGGCTACTGACTCATTCGCCGCAGGAATCGAGAGTCTGGAAGTGCAGTTATTCGACGAAGCCGACATTCCGTGGTCGGACCTGGCTTTCATGACAGTCGGGCGTACCCTAGAATACTTCTTCGCGGATCGGCGTAGGCAGGTTTACCCGGTTCATACCAGCGCCCTTCCCCCGTCACGTCCGTTGCTGGACACCTGAAAGTCAGGGTCGCACACAATATCGGCGCTTTTTATAGAAAGAAGCATCTTCAGGGAAATCGTAATGCGCTGGTTGTTCGCCTTCTTTTGTATGTCATTCGTACCGCTTTCGCAGGCTGCGTTTACCCAGACCATCGTGCCCAAGGGCAGCGAACAGAAAATCATCAACAATAAAGTCATCAATACCGAGAGTATTGCCAGCAAACCGATCGACAAGGTGCTGGTGCTCAAGTCGGTTCGCCAGTTGCAACTGATCAGCGGTGGCGAGGCCCTGAAGACCTATCGAATCTCTTTGGGCAAGAACCCCAAGGGCACCAAGCTGCAGGAAGGCGACCAACGCACGCCGGAAGGTTTCTACTGGCTCGACTGGCGCAAGCCCAGCAATAACTACAACCTGTCGATGCACATTTCCTACCCGAACATTTCGGACTCGGCACGGGCACGTCGCGAAGGCGTGAAACCGGGCAGCATGATCATGATTCACGGCACGCCGGTGGATGAAGAGTACCCGGAATGGTACTTCCACACGCTGGACTGGACCAACGGCTGCATCGCGCTGAAGAACAACGACATGCGGGAGATATGGGATCTGGTGAAAGACGGGACGATGATCGAGATTCGGCCTTGAATAGGCGGCTTTGCGCATTCGCGAGCAAGCTCGCTCCCACGAGACGCTCTGAACGATAGTTATCGTCCCCACGCGCCAGCATGGGGACGCATTTCCGGACGCTCTGCGTCCAACTTCAGAACTCTGCCAGCCGCCATACTTCGTAAGCAGGCGTTTCGCAGGGATGGCTCTGCTTGAGAGCCACCACTACTTGCCGAATCAGATCATCAGCCACGACCAGCTCGACCTTCCATTCCTCCACTGATTCGACCACTCCACTCTGCCCGACAAATGGCTGACTGCCATCCAGCGGGCGGAACTGGCCCTGGCCGAGCACTTGCCATGAGCAGTGATCGTAAGCGCCGATTCGCCCTGCACCAGCAGCGAATACGGCGTTCTTGACCTCGTCCACATGGCTCGGCGGAACGAAGAAGGCGAGCTTGTACACGCGCCTTAGTTAACCCAGGCCCGCGCGTTGCGGAACATGCGCATCCAGGCAGCGTCCTCGTTCCAGTCCTCGGGACGCCACGAGTTCTGCACTGCGCGGAACACACGTTCCGGGTGCGGCATCATGATCGTCACGCGACCGTCCAGGGTGGTCATGCCGCCGATACCGCGCGGCGAGCCGTTCGGGTTGGCCGGGTAGGTTTCGGTGACCTTGCCGTGGTTATCGACAAAGCGCAGTGCCACAGTACCGGACACATCCGCTTCAAGCAGCGCGTCGTCATTGCGGAACTCTGCGTGACCTTCACCGTGAGCGATGGCGATTGGCATGCGCGAACCGGCCATGCCTTGCAGGAAGATCGATGCCGACTCCTGAACCTGGACCATGGCCACACGCGCTTCGAACTGCTCGGAGCGGTTACGCACGAAATGTGGCCAGAACTCGCTGCCCGGAATCAGCTCGTGCAGGTTGGACAGCATCTGGCAACCGTTGCACACGCCCAGCGTGAAGCTGTCGGCACGCTCGAAGAAGCCCTGGAACGCATCGCGGGCGCGGCTGTTGAACAGTGCCGACTTGGCCCAGCCTTCACCGGCGCCCAGCACGTCGCCATAGGAGAAGCCGCCACAGGCAACCATGCCCTTGAAGTCGTTCAGGTCGACGCGACCGGCAAGGATGTCGCTCATGTGCACGTCAATCGCGTTGAAGCCTGCGCGATCAAAGGCTGCCGCCATCTCGACCTGACCGTTGACACCCTGCTCGCGCAGCACGGCAACCTGAGGGCGGACGCCCGTCTTGATGTACGGCGCAGCGATGTCTTCGTTAACGTCGAAGCCCAGTTTGACGGTCAGGCCCGGATTGTCCTCTTCCAGCAGCGCATCGAATTCCTGATCCGCGCATTCGGCGTTGTCACGCAGGCGCTGGATCTGGTAGCTGGTCTCGGCCCACTGACGTTGCAGCAGACGACGCTGGCCGCTGAAGACCGGCTCGCCGTGGAAACTGATCGAGACTTCGTCGTTGTTGATCGGCTGACCGATCACCGCAACGCAATCTTCCAGACCGGCCGCGCTGAATTGCGCCAGCACCAGCGGAGTCGCGTCCTGACGCACCTGAATGACCGCGCCCAGCTCTTCGTTGAACAGGATCGCGCTCAGCTCGGAAACGTTGTCGGCCAGACCGTCGAGGTGCAGGTTCAGGCCGCAGTGACCGGCAAAGGCCATTTCCAGCGTGCTGACCAGCAGACCACCGTCGGAACGGTCGTGATAGGACAGGATATGACCGTCTGAATTGAGGCCCTGAATCACGGCGAAGAAGGCCTTGAGGTCTTCAGCGTCATCGACGTCTGGTGCGACACGACCCAGCTTGCCGTGAGTCTGGGCGAGAATCGACGCGCCCATGCGGTTCTGGCCACGGCCCAGATCGATCAGGATCAGGTCAGTGATGCCTTTGTCCATGCGCAGCTCGGGCGTCAGGGTCTGACGAATATCGACCACTGGCGCGAAGCCGGTCACGATCAACGACAGCGGCGAAGTCACGCTCTTTTCAGTGCCTTCGTCGCTCCAGCGGGTTTTCATGGACATCGAGTCCTTGCCCACCGGAATGGTAATACCCAGCTCCGGACACAGCTCCATGCCCACTGCTTTCACGGTGTCATAAAGACGCGCGTCTTCGCCGGGGTGGCCAGCAGCCGACATCCAGTTGGCCGACAGTTTGATGTCAGACAGCTTTTCAATACGAGAGGCCGCAATGTTGGTCAGCGTCTCGCCAATCGCCATGCGGCCCGAAGCCGGAGCATCCAGAAGAGCCAGCGGCGTGCGCTCGCCCATCGCCATGGCTTCGCCGGTGTTGACGTCGAAGCTGGTCGCAGTCACGGCGCAGTCAGCCACAGGCACCTGCCATGGACCGACCATCTGATCGCGAGCGACCAGACCGGTAATGCTGCGGTCACCAATGGTGATCAGGAAGCTTTTGCTGGCAACTGCCGGGTGACGCAGTACGCGTTGCACGCTTTCTTCGATATCCAGCGTGCTCGGGTCGAAATCATCGCCGATCTCGGCTTCGCGCTCGACCGAACGGTGCATGCGCGGCGCCTTGCCCAGCAACACTTCCAGCGGCATGTCTACCGGACTGTTACCGAAATGGCTGTCAGTGACGGTCAGTTGCGGCTCTGCCGTGGCTTCGCCGACAACCGCAAACGGGCAGCGCTCGCGCTCGCAGATGGCCTTGAAACGCTCGAAATCTTCGACGCCGACGGCCAGCACGTAACGCTCCTGGGATTCGTTGCTCCAGATTTCCAGCGGGGCCATGCCCGGCTCGTCGTTGGGCACGTTGCGCAGTTCGAAACGTCCACCGCGATCGCCATCGTTGACCAGTTCGGGGAAGGCGTTGGACAGACCACCGGCACCGACGTCATGGATGAAGCTGATCGGGTTACGGTCGCCCAGCTGCCAGCAGCGGTCGATCACTTCCTGACAGCGACGCTCCATCTCTGGGTTTTCACGCTGAACCGAAGCGAAATCCAGATCGGCAGAACTTGTACCGGTCGCCATCGAGGACGCTGCGCCGCCGCCCAGGCCGATCAGCATTGCCGGGCCACCCAGCACGATCAGCTTGGAACCCACTGTGATCTCGCCCTTCTGGACGTGATCTTCGCGGATGTTGCCCATGCCGCCAGCCAGCATGATCGGCTTGTGATAACCACGAACTTCGTCGCCATGTGGCGTGGCAATCGACTGCTCAAAGGTACGGAAGTAGCCGGTCAGCGCCGGACGGCCGAACTCGTTGTTGAACGCCGCGCCACCCAGCGGGCCTTCAATCATGATGTCCAGCGCGGTGACGATGCGCTCGGGCTTGCCGTATGGCACTTCCCAAGGCTGCACGAAACCGGGAATCTGCAGGTTGGACACGGTGAAACCGGTCAGCCCCGCCTTGGGCTTGGCACCGCGACCGGTTGCACCTTCGTCGCGAATCTCGCCGCCGGAACCGGTCGCTGCACCAGGAAACGGTGCAATGGCGGTCGGGTGGTTGTGAGTTTCGACCTTCATCAGAATATGCACCGGCTCCTGCACCGCGCCGTACTGACGGGTTTCCGGGTCCGGGAAGAAACGGCCGGCAACGTTGCCGACGATCACCGAAGCGTTGTCCTTGTACGCGGACAGCACGCCTTCGCTGTGCATCTGATAGGTGTTCTTGATCATGCCGAACAGGCTTTTTTCCTGGCTCTGGCCGTCGATATCCCAACTGGCGTTGAAGATCTTGTGACGGCAGTGCTCGGAGTTTGCCTGGGCAAACATCATCAGCTCGATGTCGTGCGGGTTGCGCCCGAGACCGTTGAAGCTGGTGATCAGGTAATCGATTTCATCTTCAGCGAGGGCCAGACCCAGTTCGACGTTGGCTTTTTCCAGCGCCGCACGGCCGCCACCCAGAATGTCCACCGCGGTCAGCGGCTTGGGCTGGGCGTGGCTGAACAGGCTGGCGGCTTGCTCGTGATCGCCCAACACCAGTTGCGTCATGCGGTCGTGCAGGCTGTCGGCGATTGCCTGAGCCTGGGCCTCACTGAACTGGCCTTCTACATAGAAGGCAATCCCGCGCTCGATACGCTGGATTTTCGTCAGGCCGCAATTGCGGGCGATGTCGCTGGCCTTGCTCGACCAGGGTGAAATGGTGCCAAAACGCGGCAACACCAGAAACAGACGGCCGCTCGGCTCTTGAACCGGCACGCTGGGGCCGTATTTCAGGAGACGATCGAGAACCTGCTGTTCTTCGCTGGTCAGAACGTCGTTGACGTCCGCGAAGTGGGCGAATTCGGCGTACAAGCCACTGACAGCTGAAACTTTTTGTTTCAGTTGTTCTAGTAATTTGCTGTGGCGGAAGGCAGAAAGGGCAGGAGCACCGCGCAGGATCAACATCTTCGGGACAGCCTCGAGAAGGGGGTGTGCTTTGAGGCCGCACATTCTAGCCTAAAGCGGGCCTTTGATCACCCAAAACGGCGGCATCGGGTGCGCCCGAATGTCGCTCCGCGCAAAAAAAGTCTGAAAATGCCTGTAAAACCCCCTCGCCTATCAGACGCAGGCTTCACTGTCGAGATATGGCGCCCGGTGCGCTTTGCGTATACTGCACCGATGTTCTTCAGACCAGATTTCCGCCCACGCTGCGCCAAGTGGCTCATCGCAACCGGACTCTTCCTGATGCTCGGCGCCTGTGTGGAGAAACCCACCACACTGGAGCGAGTCAAGGAGGACGGCGTACTGCGGGTGATCACCCGTAACAGCCCGGCGACTTACTTTCAGGATCGCAACGGCGAAACCGGCTTCGAATACGAGCTGGTCAAGCGTTTCGCCGACGATCTGGGCGTCGAACTGAAGATCGAAACAGCCGACAATCTGGACGATCTGTTCGACCAGATGAACAAGCCGGGCGGCCCGGTCCTGGGTGCCGCGGGCCTGATCGAGACGCCAAAGCGCAAACAACAGGCGCGTTTCTCGCACTCTTATCTGGAAGTGACCCCTCAGGTTGTCTACCGCAACGGCCAGTCGCGCCCCACCGACCCGGGCGACCTGGTGGGCAAACGTATCGTGGTCCTGAAAGGTAGCGCGCATGCCGAGCAGCTTGCGGCACTCAAGGCGCAGAATCCCGGCCTTGAATACGAAGAGTCGGACGCGGTCGAGGTCGTCGATCTCCTGCGCATGGTCGATGAAGGCCAGATCGACCTGACGCTGGTCGACTCCAACGAGTTGGCGATGAACCAGGTGTACTTTCCCAACGTGCGTGTAGCCTTCGACCTGGGCGAAGCCCGCGAACAACGCTGGGTAGTTGCACCGGGCGAAGACAACAGCCTGCTTAATGAAATCAACGCGTACCTCGACAGGGTCGAGAAGAACGGCACGCTGCAACGCCTGAAAGACCGTTACTACGGCCACGTTGACGTACTCGGCTACGTTGGCGCCTATACCTTTGCGCAGCATTTGCAGGAACGCCTGCCCAAATACGAGAAACACTTCCAGACATCGGCCAAGAAAGAACAGGTCGACTGGAGATTGCTGGCCGCCATTGGCTATCAGGAATCAATGTGGCAACCGGCCGTTACCTCGAAAACCGGTGTGCGCGGCCTGATGATGCTGACCCAGAACACCGCTCAGGCGATGGGCGTGACCAACAGGCTCGACGCGCGACAAAGCATTCAGGGCGGGGCAAAGTATTTTGCCTACGTAAAGGATCAGCTGGACGACTCGATTAAAGAGCCAGATCGCACTTGGCTAGCTCTCGCGTCCTACAACATTGGCAGCGGTCACCTCGAAGATGCACGCAAATTGGCCCAGAACGAGGGGCTGAATCCTGATAAATGGCTCGACGTGAAGAAAATGCTGCCGCGTCTGGCACAGAAAAAGTGGTATAGCAAAACGCGTTACGGCTATGCCCGAGGCGGCGAGCCGGTACATTTCGTTGCCAACATTCGTCGCTATTACGACATTCTGACCTGGGTCACGCAGCCTCAGCTTGAGGGCAGCCAGGTCGCCGATGGCAACCTGCATGTTCCCGGCGTCGACAAGACCCAACCGCCTGCGCCGCCTGCACCTGCTTCAGGCAGCAGCCCGGACAAGCCTGCGCTCTAAACGCCGCCCTGGCTTTTATCTGCATCCTTGGCCGCCCGGCGCATTCTGAAAAACTCGCTCAGCATTGCCCCGCATTCCTCGCCCAATACCCCGCCCTCAAACAGCACGCGGTGATTGAGAAAGCCCTGACTGAAAAACTGCCCCTGGCTTTGAACGATGCCCGCCTTGGGCTCAAGCGCGCCGTAGACCACGCGCGCTACCCGCGAATGCACGATCAACCCGGCGCACATGCTGCATGGTTCCAGCGTCACGTAAAGCGTACTGCCCGGCAGACGATAATTATCCAGCGCCCTGGCGGCATCACGAATAGCGACCATTTCGGCATGCGCACTGGGGTCGCTCGCGCTGATCGGGCAATTGTAACCACGACCGATGATCTCGCCGTTCTGCACCACGACTGCACCGACCGGCACTTCGCCCAGCAATGCGCCTTGCGCGGCGAGCGCCAGGGCCTCACGCATGAAGTCCTGATCCTTGCTGCGGTCGATGATTTGCGGCTGACGCATCACGACACCTCGATCGCGGCCATGAGGCCGGTTTCCATGTGATCGATCACATGGCAGTGGAACATCCACACGCCTGGGTTATCCGCCACCAGCGCAACCCGCGCCCGCTCGTTGCGGCCCAGCAAGAACGTGTCGGTAAAGTACGGAATGATCTTGCGCCGATTGGACGCAATTACCTTGAAACTCATGCCGTGCAAGTGAATCGGGTGTTGATACTGAGTCATGTTCTTCAATTCAAAGATGTAGCTCTTGCCCAACTTCAATTTGGCGATAGGCCGGTCGGCGCAAGTCTTGTCGGTAATGTCCCACGCTTCGCCGTTGATCTGCCACAAGCTGGGCGGCTTGCCGTTGTCGGTGTTGACCGACATTGAGCCCACCCATTCGAAGTTGAAATTGATCTTCTCGGCGCTCTCCATATCCGGCTCGGCCACCGGATTGGCCGGCAGCTCAGGTGGCCATTGGCCGGGCGCTTCGTTATTGGCGACTGACCGAAATGTCCCCAGACGCACCGGGCCGTTACGCAATGAAATTTCCTCACCCGCAGGCGGTGCCTTGATTGCCAGACAGATGCGCATGCCCGGCCCAAGCCAGTACTCGTCGCCAAACGGCCGCGGCGTGACCGGGTTGCCATCCAGTGCATAAATCTGCGCCTCGGCGTCCGGCAGGTTGAGGCGATAGGTGACGGTATTATCGAGGTTGAGCAAGCGCACGCGGGTAATCTGCCCAGCAGGCAATTCAATGACCGCCTGCGGAACACCATTCAATGTCGAAAGCCGCCCCGCCGTACCTTCACGCGCCGCCTCACGCAGCACGCTGAACTCGGTAAATGCGCCAACTTCATCCACATGCCAGCTTTTCAGGCTGACCGTACGCTCATGGGCGAAACCGGTCGGCTCGCGCTCTTCAACGATCAGCGGCCCGACCAGCCCACGGCCCAGCTCTTCGCTGCTGCTGACGTGCGGGTGATACCAGTAGCTGCCAGCATCCGGCACACGGAATTTATAATCGAAATACTCACCCGGTTTGACCGGCAACTGTGACACGTACGGCACGCCGTCCATCTCCAGCGGCAAGCGGATGCCATGCCAGTGAATGGTCGTCTCGACCGGCAGCTGGTTGATGAAGCGCAAGCGCAACCACTCGCCCTGCCGCACCCGCAATTCGGTGCCCGGCGCAGAACCGCCAAACGCCCAGGCAGGTGTCTTGTGGCCAGAGACCAACTCTATATCCAGCGGTGCAGCGATCAGCACGAAGTCCGAACCCGCTTGCGACTCACGACGCCCCATCCAGTAACGCGAAGCACCACCCGCGCCAAGGCCGACTACAGCAAGACCGGCGATGCCTGTGAGGATCTGACGACGAGTAAAGGACATGAACGGCGGGACCTCGAAAACGACGACTGAGCGCATCTGCGAGCAAATGCGAGGGGCGAATACGATACACCTGCATTTGCGTAAAGATAAGGGTGGATACCACGAACTGAAGTTGAGGCGTAAAAAAGCCGGGCAAGGCAGTGACGCCCGCTCCGGCTTTTTGCATCAATTAACCCCGCTACGACTGACTAACCCGCTCCAGCCATTCGATATATCCAGGCTCTGCATCAGGCGGTACATTGGCGCGGTGATCCTGCAACTCTGCCTGCATGCCAAACCCTTTCCATATCAGCGGTGCGAGGCGCGATGCCGGGCTGTTCGCCCGTTCCAGTTCGCTCAGCACTTGCAGGCTTCGTTGCTTGTGTTCGGCCACTGTATCCGACTTGTAATCGAAAGCCTTTCCCAACCCGGAGAGGTACATCAGTTTTGCGGTTTCTATCTCAGGCCACTGGAGCGCCATATTCAGGGGCCATTCAAGCATGGCGCGCTCACCCCACATCGACGACTTGGGTAAATGGTCGTTCGCAAGCAACGTCAGCATGAATGATTGGCCCAACTGGGTCAGATACACCGGCAAGATCTCAGCGTCAGGCTGCCGGTAAAACACATCCAGTGGCTGCTCACGCTTGAGTCCGATGCCGGCCAGCAAGCGCTGCTGAAGATCAAGTACCAGCGCGCCAAGTTCCGCCTTGCCTGCACTACCGTTTTCAACGGTTTGCCGGGTGCGGGTCGTGCAATTCCATAAGCTTAGTGAAATCCGCCATTGGGCCTGATCGCCCTCACCCGAACAACCCACCTCGCCCGTCACGAAATACTTCGTCGTTGGCGGGACGATATCGAACAGTGTGTTGCCGTCGACCTCAACCCCCGATACGACCGGCCCCGCACCCTCCGCGACCTGGACATAAAAATTGGCTGCATAGTCATTCCAGTAGTGAACCGACTCAGCCATGTAAAGAGGGATGGCACGCGTATAGCGCCCGACATCATCCTCGCGCTGCGATTCGGCGGGCTCTGCTTTCTCCATGATTTTGGACAAGGCGAAGAAACAGATTTCTGGCGCACCTTCCGGTTTTTGCGCGAAGAGCCAGTCAGCATTGCGCAAACCGTAGTGCCAGACCGGCTTGGTCAACGCCACGGTATTGATCGCCACGCTGGCAGGATCAATCGGAATGCCTTTGTCTTCCTGCCTGCGCACGTCCTCGAAAGCGTGCGCAAACTGGTCAAGGTGACTTTTGATTGGCGCAAAGCCGAGGGCATACAAGCGCGTAAGCAACGCCTCGCCTTCATCCACCCTGCCCAGTTCCTGATAGGCACGCAGCAAGTTGAGACCTGCCGTCGAATCATGTTTGTGCTCATCATAAGCAGGCCCGACAAGCTCGACGATCAGCGGAATGTGGCCATTGTTGCCCAAGTCACCCGATATCATCTGCAACGCACTGCGGTCGAAATGACCTCCCGCCAATACCTCCTCATACAACCCACGCGCCTGCGCGACGTTGTGCTGTTGCAGGTAATGCCGCGCCATCCACAACTGCGCACGCCAGCTGCCCGGCAACGCCGCTACGATGTGAAGAGCAGCGAGATAGGCCGCCTCGCCGCCCCGCTCCTGCTGGATGCTCAGCCACCACATCACACCATTCTCTTGATTCGGATCGGCTTCAACCGCCTGCCATAGCGTTGCCTCTGCAACTGATTGATCGCCACGCTCGGCAAACACCTTGGCCAGATTGGTCAGAATGATTCCCGACACACCGACTTTCGCCAGCCCTTCGCGCAGCGTGGCTTCTGCGGCATCAAGCCGGGCGTTATGCATCAGCACGATACCGTTCACCACATGGCTGCGCTCGGGATTAGCGTCGATCTCGACCAGTCGTTCGGCTGCTGGCATTAGATCAGTCGCAAATCCATCGTTCAGGCCCGAAACAATGAGATTGTAGAGCTCGTCAGCATCGCCCCACTGCTGCTTCAGATTGGGCAGGAACACCTTCTCGCGCCACTCGGCCCGAGTGATCTTTATCTCGCGTCCGTAACTGTCGTAGGCAGTGATCAACTCGCCGTCGTGGGCTTCTGGCGACGTCGTATCAGCAGGCGCGTTATCTGTTGAAGCTTGAGATTTCTTGCCGCTGAGAGCGGACAGAATGCGTTTGAACATGAGTGGAGTCGCCGCGGTTTGGGGTTAATGGGTACTGGCAGATCCAGGGCGAGGCTTGCCAGTGAATTCAACGCTGTACTGGAAGAGGCGATCAAGTCTGGTTTGGCCTGGAGCCACCGGAATCTGGTTTAACAATAGCTTGTCTCGATACCGCTCAATTTGATGAACGGGCCCTCATGCTGAACGTTAGAGCCACCTTCAACCCGGCGAAACTCTACGACTTTCATCCCGCGCAGGTGGCGTCCATTGATCCAGAAACGCCGCAACCTTCTCTTCAATACGGCTCTCGATGGTCCGCAAACGAAGCAAAGGAATACCGCATTTATTCAGAATGCTGTTTTTCACAGCGTCTCGTTCAATCTGTAACGGATCGTCATGGTGACCTCCGTCGACTTCAATCACGCCCAAGGGGGTCTTACCCACCTTGAAATAGAGCACGAAATCGCATCGCGCAGCGTTTCTCATAAACTCCAGCTCTCTCTCCGTGAAGCTTGCGCGGGCCACCGCTGCCAGTTGCATCAGCCGGATCTCACGGTGGAACATGATCCCTCGGCGGGGTTCCTGAGCCAGTGCCTCACGAAGTATCTGCGCCACAATCTGCTCGGACTTGAATAACGAGTCATCGGGATTGAGCCTTTTATTGAGACGCTCAAGTGATCGGTCGTACTCTTTATAGAGCAGATCGAATGCCGAGATAACAGGCGCTCGATGGACCTGCCCGTCATCCGCGTAATATTCCATGTAGCGGATCAGCGCAGCGATATGGCCATTACTGGTTTTGAAAACATTATCACCCGTGACCAGCGTGAACCTGCTTTTGGCTCTGGAAACCGCGACGTTGACCATACGTGCATCGTCGACGAAATTCAGGCGTTCCGGGCTTTTGTACTTGTCCAGCACAGTAGAAAAGACGATTTCGTCGCACTCCCTGCCCTGAAATTTATGCACAGTGGCTTTGACGAAATCAGCTGGCAGGCAGGAACCTGAAAGCATCGCTTGATTCTTGAAGGGGGCAATGAACCCTCTGCCATCTTCGCCCTCCCAGAGGCTTTCCCCGTCGGCCTCAAGCACTGCCAATAAAGAGTCGAGCTCTCTGAGATTGGAATTGTTGCGCGTGTGGTTTCCCTTGGCAGTCACCAGCAGCGTCAACGGTTTTTCGCCATTGTCCATTGTCATCGGTACTAGCTGACTATCGTAAAACTGCTGATTGCAGAACTGAATAATCCGGGGATGACACCGATAGTGCTCTTTGAGCAACGTCATCGGTATCGAGTTGCCGAACACACTGACGCATGAGTCCAAAAGGCTGTACTTCTCACAGTCATACCAGGGCGCGGGCGCTTCCAGCCCGAGTTTTTCCGGGATGTGTGCAAGTTGCTTCCTGTCCCCCACGATGATCAGATTTTTCGCACAACTGAGTGCCAGTACACCTGGGACGATGTCCTGTTGCGAGGCCTCGTCAATAATCACGTAATCGAGAACAGCCTTGCCGCCAAGGGAGTTGACGATTGAATGCGTACTGCTGCCAATGACCGGGTAGCGCTTCAGGAACGCATCAAGCCGCTTTCTGTAAGTAGTGTCGAAGGTATCGTCATCAGAGATATGACGATGCAGGTGGTGTTTCAGGTGAAGCATGGAAGAAGTGGTCAACTCCTCCAGCAGCGCCTTGAAGTTACCGAGTCGCAACGCTTCTTCATGGGCAGCCAACTCCGTCTTTTTATCTTGCAAGACCTTGTCGTAATAATGGAGCTGCAGGCTGTAGAAGGCAGACATGCGCTTGTCCCAATTATCGAAGGGTCGGGTGCGCAAAATTCTGAAATTGAACAAGAGCTCGATACGGTCCTTGATTCTGATGCGCTCGCTCGCAAGCTGCTCGAGGTAAGCCATCAAGTCCGTCGTCTTTTGTGGCGACAGTTTATATCTGTCCAGAGAAGGACCGGCCACAACGTTATCCCGCTGCCACTCAGTAAGGTAGCGACGCTCTATCTCCAGTTCGCTAATCTCGATCTGCAACTGCGCCACTGCGTTACGAGCGCCCAGGTAGCCTTTGAGCTGTTGCAGCACAGCCTGGATATGCTCAATGGCAGGCGCTGGTGAAGGATCTGCGGAAGGTCGAGAAGGACGGTTGGCAAAAAACTCCTTCTGATTGTCGTTTTTACCCAGCCTCGCGACCAGATAATCCAGGCCACACTTGCCTAGCTTTTCATAAACATTCTCGACCGCGGAATTGTTGTTGGACACCACCGCCACTGTTTTTCCCTGCAAAAGAATGTTGGCAATGATGTTCAGAATAGTCTGCGTCTTGCCCGTGCCGGGAGGACCTTCAATCACGCTTACCTGTGAAAGGAACGCTTGCTCCACCGCCCTGAGCTGACTTTCGTTGAGGCCGAAAGGAAAGATGAAATTACCCGACGACTCCAGCTTTCCATGCTGCCCTTTGCAGTAAGCATGCAGCGCCGTGGCCGGAGACAACGAAAGGCCCCCCATTTGGCGGTCAATATTTTCGGCCATGCCCTTTTTATCACCGGCAGCGGCAGCGCTGACCTTGGCTGTGGCCACTGAGCGAAAATAAGTGAATGCAGGCTCATCAGTGATTGAGGTCGGGGAAAAGAACTCAACACTGTCCATGTTAAAAATGTATTTTTTCGATTTTCCCGGGTATTGAACGAGGGCGTGTTTATCACCGTATATCTCCACCCTATCGACGGGATTGAATTCCGAGCTTCCTTTTCTCAGAAGAAGCATGTCCTTCAATTCCAGGGTAGGCACGACCCTGCAATCACCCAGCGGGCGGGAATAAGTTTTTTGAGAGGGGTAGTAGCACGTCAGGGTGAACTCGCCCTTGCCATCTGGCTTTATATCCCAGCCACTGATCTGCCGGGTTTTGTCCTCGCCACACACATAGATGGAAACCATAAATCCCTTAAACAGGCGTGATGACCGCCTGTACGCATCCGTGCCGTAAGAACCCGAATTTATTGATTCGGGTAGCCAGTGACATTCTGGCATTGCTAAACGGACCAATGCCAGCGCGACGTGTGGCGAGGGGCCGTTGATAGGTCACGCCACATGAACAAAGTGCTTGGCGATGCGCAAAGCTGCGAGAATTTACCGGGCCCAAAAAGCCAAAAGCCCGCAATTAAGCGGGATCCAAGGCGTTTTTTGCTAGCGGATGCCGGACAGTGCCGGACGAGGAATCATTCCCACTCTATTATAATCGATGCAAGAAAACTCATTAAAAACATGATCTTAAAAACTAAAGTAGCGCTCAGTACCACGACTAACACCATACCCAACCGAGGGCGAGCTACGATATACTGCAGCGATCTGTGAGCACCATTTCGATTCACTCAAATCGCTGCTCCCAACGATTATGCTCCTCAGACTCGCGCGCTCTGTTGTGTCGAATGGATTGGTCCATTAGAGCGAGCTTGGCTTTCGCGCAGTCTCGGACCTCCTAAGCGGAATGGTGCAGCAACTCAGAAAAGGCGTGCGCCCTGACCTCAAGAATATCAGCCAAGGAACCCGACCACCCGGATGGCCTAGCTCGGGCGTAAATGACATCTACAATTTGAGTCTTATCCTCTGCGGCATCTAATATCGTTTTGATGTGAGAACTCAACTCAACACGACGAGGGTTCTCAATCAAGCCATCCTCCGGCTCTCCTGCTAAATAAATACTAACCACACTACCTAGCTGTTTTAATTTATTTTGATCTGCGTTACACCAATCAATCAATTTTCCTATCGGAACCTTATTAAGCGAGGAAGTTTTCACACCGTAACCTCGGTCGCGAAAGATCATGTAGGCTAATACATCGTCACCTTCATCACCTCTAAAGACACCAGAAAGAAAAAGCTCAGGAAAATTCTTGATTAGTACTGATGTAATATCAGTAATCTCAAAGCTGTATAGTCGATAGTTAGTAACACCATCACAAATGAGCGATACCATTTTAGAGATTTCGGCCAATGGCGCCGAGATAGAGAGACAATACTTAGCAATTCTCTTTAGACCATGAGATGAAATTTGACCGATTTCGTCTCTGTGCATAGCGAGCATTCTTAGAAAGACCTGCCGACCGAAAGCAAGCAAACTATCTGAAGGTGTATAGCTACTGTCGTGATCTATAAAAAAACGCATCTCAAGTATCTGAACTACTGATATGAGGCCGCCATCCAACTCAATTAAAACACTTAAAAGCTCAACCAACATTTCATCTGATATTTTCTCGTGCATTCTCCCCAGACCAATATGCGTAAACCGCCAAGAGTCTACTATTCCAGACTTCGCTAGCTCTACCAACTTAATCACACCCCACGCTTCAAGAGGCGATGCACATAAAAGGTATACGGCGTGAGGAGCCAACTTACGCTCATGTAAAACCACCTCAATCATAGCACGAAACATACTTACATTTTGCTCGTGTATTTCATGGAGGAAGCCTACAAGGAGTATCGGCTGAACTTCCTCAAGCTCCGACTCTTCGACCTGCCTGATAAGTTTCTCGAACATTGCGTTTTTATCAACACTACCCCTCGCCAGTCCTTTTCCAAAGTGCCATAACGAATCAATATGGGTCCTCCACAATCTATCGCCCAGACGATCTATATAGCTTTGCTCCGCACTAGCGATCTCGCCAAGCATCATTAACTTTTCATGCATTGCTGCCGAAGCCGTTGAAAAATTTTGCGCATCAACTATCACATGAGTCCATGTATTAGTTAGGGCATAGGCTTCAATTTCAGAAAAAGGGTCTGCTGGAGCAGAAATTTTTTCTAGCGTGCGCAACCTCTCAAGTAATTCTGAGTTGTGTCTGTCGCTGTCAAAATGAATTACATTTTTTATAGCAACCCACATTTCCGGCCACGCTCCAGCCCTAGCATAGGTATTGACTATACGCTCCAATAGCTCAAAACAGCCAGCGGAGGTCCATAGTCGGCGAAAATTTGAAGATAGTAATATCTTGACGTAATCATTTAATAAAGCGTGTTCCAAAACTAGATAACGCTCGAGCAACTGAATAATTTGCTCGTACCAATCCGTTTGTTCAGCGTGATTTCCAGGAACCCAACCAGGCCCCCGTTTTCTTGCACCGAAATCGAAAGTACCCCATGAACTCCAATGCCCGGTTTCTAAAGCTGAGTCTAGTAACCTGAAGGCAATTTGATGGAACCTGGGTTCTGATGACTGCAATAAACCTTCTATAACGGATCTACGCCTACTAGGTGATGCTTGAGTGCCAGATAAATACAGAGAAAACAACTGTTTAATCTGTGCAACTATACTATTATTGTTTTCTCTTTCACTCTCATCTTCGGCAAAATTTAAGAGCACGGCAATAGCTCTATCGAAGTACTCATCCTCATAAGCCAAATGGCAAAGCAATCGAACAAATACTATAAAATTTGGATTTGACCTGGTTGCAAAGCCCGGTTGCATAGACGCACTTTCAAGACACGACAGCACGGTAGCGGGAAACACAGGAGCTATATAATTCAAGCAGTCAATCAAGTCTGAATTGCATATAGATATATCCCCAAGTGGCGCGCCAGGGACAATCCAGCTCTCAGCAAGATCTTGCGCAGCCTTACAATCATGTAAATAACCAATACGATGTGCGCAGGACTTTAAAAGGCGTATATTTGCAGACTTGAATAATTCAGAGTTCACTTCCGAGATTGCTATATTTTCAAGCGCACTTTTGGCCAATCGATTAGCTAGCGCGTGAGGCAATATAGCACGCCAATCACCCCTCTTCTGAGCAAGTTGTCGACGCAGAAGCTCTGCTGCGTGGCGATAAAGTGTGCGGCGCTCAATGCCGGATATCGAACTAATAACGCTAAGTTCATCATTGAGACCTCCATGTGAAATATCAAACGAATAAAATAAAGACAGCGCTTCTGCGCTTTCTAATAGAATCTCGCTTTTCCCTTTTCGCTGACTAAACAGCCTTTGAAAAAGCTCTTCGTCCGAAAAGTTAGTTAGCGTTTCATCGAATTTTACCCTACTAGCAAGTGCAATGGCCACTCGAGTATTGCCACCCGAGAACTCAGCTATTTTATCAGCGTTCCCGCGTTCCAAATCAGGAAAGCGCAGTTGTATTACTTTCGAAACCGTAGACTCGCTCGAAGGTTCTATCTTTACAACCTCTGTTTCTTCTGGCTTGTCGTCAGAGATATCGTACTCAATAGTAAGTATTCGAAGCTTTGTTCCACTCGAGGAAACTGCCTTTTGAAGTTGTCTGTGAACATCAGCAGGACAGTTATCGAGGACAATATAAGATGCAATGTCATTTGCAATGAAATACCCAACAAGTTCTAGAGCAGAGGGCAGCAAGTCATCACCGAGGTCAGCATAAATCGCACTAGATTTAGGTAAAGGTTCACCGCCAAGATTTTCCTCGAATAATGCCTGCGCGAAGCGCGTCTTGCCCACACCCGACAAGCCAATAATACGGACGGCGCTTCCTGGGGTGCGTAGCTTTTCCCGCGTACGAAGTAAACCGCTGAGTAGAGGCTGAGGCTCATCCGCAGCGGTATCAGCCAAAAACACACACGGATGCTCATCCGTCAAAAATTCATCGGCTATATCAACGGGCGTAGCTGCCCATCGGCCGAATGGGCGCCATCCCGAAAGAGGTTTACCCAGTTTATATCTTACCCAAAGCGCGACTCCCGGGTACTGGCGCAGCCAAGTCGCTATCCGATCACGCCCATAGAAGTCCAGCATTAGCTGATCTTTAGATGGTAAGGACGCTACTGCCTCTACCATTCCACTTAAACGTTCTGACAACATTTTATCAGAGCAATTATCTTTACCGCTTACGATGATATAAGCCCCTCTCTGGTGGGCAATAGCAGCAATAACGGGCTTTAATGAACCTTTATCAAGCATTTCCTTAGTGCAAGAAGCCTTACCCATAGCATGTTTTTTAACTTGAAATCCAGTAACGCTACGAGGTACAAAATTTGGATACTTTAATGGCCTAGTTTCGTTAACACTAACATCTAGTCCACCATCAGCGGCTTCCTGAGCACCGCCCCAAGTGACACACGAAGTTGCAAGACCAGCTTGTACCAGCTCGGCCTCGCATAGACGTCCGACAAGCTCTCGGAGGTCATCATCACCAAGTTCTGATATATCTTTGGCTTCAATTTCGAAAAATCTCATGTATTCCACTTCCTAAATATCACACAGCATCTGTGCGAACGCAGAGTCAAAATAATTAGCAAGCCAGGAAGTGATGAGTTCCGATAATTTGAAAACCATCCGGGCGTAGCTAAAGCGCCACAACGACCACGACCACGACCACAACGACCACAACGACCACAACGACCACAAGCATAGTGGCCTTTCGGCTTGGCCGGGAGAAATTGAGCGCGACGATCGACGAAAAACTAGAGTGCTATCGACTATGCATTGTGACCGAATGCCGACAGCTCACCCGGTCATGCCGTTTAGCGGTGGGCGCACGCTAAGCAGAGCGCGGTTCGAACATAGTGCTAGGACGTAGTCGACCACTCGTTTGCGTCAGCCCCTGAGCGACCTTCGGCCACAGCACGGCAGGCAGCATCCGCAAGGTATTTTCAAATGTGTAGAAACACTATAAAAGGTACCTTAAGTTTCACGCTCCTAGGGCACCGAGGTCATTATACCCATGTTGATAACTACAGATGAAATAACTAAATTTAGCCTAGAAGCCGACACATACATCCTGAGCAATGACCACAGAAAGTTAGAAGAACTTGTCACAAAAATCACAGAACAAGAATATGAGTTTGAGCACCAATATCATGAAGCACAGTACATATACACGGCAGCTAACTGTTATTCAGTACTTTACGGTGCCAGAACAGTCACGTGGCATTCTGATGATCTAATGAAGGCTGTAATACTTTATAGGAGAGCTCTACACTGCCTTCCAAAAACAAACTGGATGGACAAGCCTGACATTATTCAATCGAGCAACCAACTGAGATCGATGATACTTACGAACCTGGCTAACAGCCTTTCATCACAAGGAAGGGC
The DNA here is from genome assembly GCF_032586855.1 of Pseudomonas syringae group sp. J254-4. Taxonomy (NCBI): domain Bacteria; kingdom Pseudomonadati; phylum Pseudomonadota; class Gammaproteobacteria; order Pseudomonadales; family Pseudomonadaceae; genus Pseudomonas; species Pseudomonas syringae group sp. J254-4. The sequence continues at coordinate 181,482 of NZ_JAWHOO010000003.1, forward strand.
TTTTTGCTGTTTACCCTTTTATGATGAAGCCATTGCTTTAAATCAAAAGCCTGAAGCAATTATTTCTAAAGCACGAAATCAGTTATTTCTTGCAGAATCACTGTTCGACAACGGCCATAGAGAATACCATTACTTCGTAGCAAACAACCTCATCAAGACCGCACAAAAAAACATTAATGCGTTATACCCCGAGCACAAAAAAGACATTGAGAAAGGCGGGGATTTATATGAGTTTAGCCAGTGGTTCGAGCAAAATTTTGAGCAATCCAGCTTTGATTATTTTTCCGTAAAAAACAGCAAATTTAAAAACAGAAAAGAAAATCAGTACTTACAATGGTGCGCACAGCACAAGCTATTTATAAACGACCTTAACGATGTTTGCGACTTCGAAATATGTTATCAAGACGTCATCTCTTTACCTTCCATTAGAAGAACTATAAATACAACCTTGGCACTGCATGAAGAGTTAGCATACCATGGAAACTTCGATGAAATAAAAAACGATTACTGCTATGCGCGATATATTTACTTTTCCGCAACAAACATTCCTGCTGACACACCACACATGTTCAACTCCACTTATCATCAAGTGAATGACATGTCTCACTCTATCAGCAACCTAAAAACCAGTCATTACAAATCTTCATTTAGAACGCTGTACTCTTTATTCGACAAAATAGCGTACATAGCCAGTCGCTTTTTTGACTTAAACAATATAAAAGATGATAGATCAATAAGCATAGACAATTTATTTAGAGACATCAAATCAAAAAACCGAAGAACAAAATGGGAACCCAACGAAAAATTAAAAAATAGTGACAACCATTTTATCCATGCACTTTTTTACATACTCAAAGATATTCGAGACGTAACAGGTACTTCCTCTGTATCTAAATGGATCGATCCAGATGCTAGCGCTTTTTCAGAAATTAGGAACGCCATGGAGCATCGGTCTCTGAAGATAGTTGATGACTTTGGATACGAGTTAACTTACTCACACTCCAGCTATCACGACGATGAACTAGAGAAAGTAAAAAGTCAGGCTTCCGAAATAAATAAGAAAATCGACTCAGTTTCGGATGCCGCTGAAGCTCTCGCTTTAGAAGACAGATTAGCTAAATTGAAAAACACTATCTATGAAAAGGAAAAATTATCTACTCACTCATTGCTGATACCTATTACCCAATTTGAATCTCGACTGATGACCTTGATCAAACTAGCTAGGAACTCAATCATGTATCTATCTCTTGCCATTCACTTCGAAGAGAGAAAACGCCCAAACGACCAAATTTGGATTTCGATGGATTTACCTTTAAAAGATTAACCATCACAATATTTATTTCTGCCGCAGCGAGAGTAGTTTTAGCAACATAATCAAAACACTTTAATTCAAACCATACCTAATAGAGCCAGCATAAGCTAACAACTATAGCATTAGATATTCTTTCATTAGTACAGGCTAAGCCTCTTCAATATTATCATGCATGCCGAACGCATTAACGAGCTACTGTAACAAAATAATTAGCTTTTCTGGATTGCCGCCAACAAATACTTCGCGCAGTAATTCTTCCGCATATCTGGGTCTGCCCGAAACAGCTCTGACATAGCATCGCTGTGTGCTCGATCTATCATTCAATCCCGACCTTACTTACGAAACAAAATTGATGTGGGCCATTTCGTAGATAAACAAACTAAGACCCATTAAGACACGACAATACTTGCGACGGACCCATATGCATTTGACAATCCATTTAGAATCTACCTATGCGCCTTAACAATTAATCCCATTTTTTCTGCTACGGCTCTTTGCAATTTGCGGAACTCTACCATCGTACTCTCGACGTTGGCGGCATTTACCCCTTCTCCATGCTTCTCTGCAAGCCAGAGTTTCAATAGGCCAACACCCCGCCCAAGGTCGCCATTTACCTTGGCCAAATCGGCTACTGCCTTAAGATCAACGACAGATCGGATGGGCGTGTTCAAACCAAGGGCGCTAAGATAGCCCGACCGCGACATTCCAGCTTCTTTTGCCTTCTCGCTTATCACCGTCTTTTCCTCCTCAGTAACCCAAAACTCAATGGGCTTGCCGCGTCGGCGAGCCGTTGTTTTTTCTTTGGTGCCGCCTGTCATGGGCGCTTCTGTTGCTGCTGTGCTTTTGCTCTTAGACGCGGTAGCGGCTGTGCGCCTCGCAGAGCAAGATACGTTGAGCCGAAGGCGAATAAGTGGCAGTGGTGGATGGGTACGGGCTTGCCCGTACCCGTACAACACATATTTTGCCGTCTGATCATCTGCAATTCTGGGCAACTTGCCCGCCTTAGGTTCGCCTTACCGCACTTTCGGTCATTTCTGACCAAGAATTGCCCTAAATCTCTTTGAGTTGCGTTAAATTGCGTTACAAAGATGAAAAAGCTCCTTTAATTTCCTAGAATTTCCTTGAGTTGCCTAAAGCAAATGCCGACCACTAGTACGACTACATAAACAGGAGACGCTAAATGACAGACGGGCCGAAAAAGGTCTATCGCGGCACAGAGCGAGTTGCCTTTCTGGCCAGGCTTGATGACTTTCGTAAGCTGATAGATGCAGGCATTCGCTACGTGCGATCTATGACGATTACGCTGAACAGCCCGTCGCGGTCGTTCACCTTGTAGAGTTTTTCTTGCAGTTTGAGGTTACGCAGCTTGGTATCGGTCAGCATGGCAGTTACGGATTCCATGGAAAAAATACCATGCTCAGAAAAGCACTCATGCACCACTATAAAACCCAATGAAACCGGGCTGATGATGAGATTTAATACCATACCCTACTAGGGCGACATGGTATCGAGCACCGAACATGGCATTTGGCTCAGTCAATGCCCCGTGCCGTGCCATACAAACACGGTGCTTGGCGATGCACAAAGCTGCCAGAATTTGCCAGACCCAAAAAGCCAAAAGCCCGCAATTACGCGGGCTCCAGAGCATTTCTTGCTAGATAATGCCGGACGCAGGGTCACTCCCACTCAATAGTAGCCGGCGGCTTGCTCGACACATCATAAGTCACCCGCGAAATCCCTTCGATCTCGTTGATGATCCGACCGCTCACCGTCTCCAGCAGCTCATAAGGCAGGTGCGCCCAGCGAGCGGTCATGAAGTCGATGGTTTCGACAGCGCGCAGGGCGACGACCCAGGCGTAGCGGCGGCCGTCGCCGACGACGCCAACCGATTTGACCGGCTGGAATACCACGAACGCTTGGCTGACCTTGTGGTACCAGTCGGCCTTGCGCAGTTCTTCGATGAAGATGTGGTCGGCACGACGCAGTAGGTCGGCGTATTCCTTCTTCACTTCGCCGAGGATGCGCACACCTAGGCCTGGGCCTGGGAATGGGTGGCGGTAGACCATGTCGTACGGCAGGCCGAGTTCGAGGCCCAGGCGGCGGACTTCGTCCTTGAACAGTTCGCGCAGTGGCTCGACCAGTTTGAGGTTCATTTCTTCCGGCAGGCCGCCCACGTTATGGTGCGACTTGATGACGTGGGCCTTGCCGCTTTTCGCGCCAGCCGACTCGATCACGTCGGGGTAGATGGTGCCTTGCGCCAGGTACTTGATGTTGTCCAGCTTGCAGGACTCGGCATCGAACACGTCGATGAAGGTGCGGCCGATGATCTTGCGCTTTTTCTCTGGATCGCTCTCGCCTTCCAGGTTGTTCAGGAACTGCTCTTCAGCGTTGGCGCGAATCACCTTGACGCCCATGTTCTCGGCGAACATGGCCATTACTTGCTCGCCTTCGTGCAGGCGCAGCAGGCCGTTGTCGACGAATACGCAGGTCAGTTGATCGCCGATGGCCTTGTGCAACAGCGCCGCGACCACGGAGGAGTCAACGCCGCCAGACAGGCCCAGCAGGACGTTGTCAGTACCGACCTGGGCGCGAACCTGAGCGATAGCGTCTTCAGCAATCTTCGACGGGGTCCACAGTGCTTCACAGCCACAGATGTCGAGGATGAAGCGCGACAGGATGCGACCGCCCTGCTTGGTGTGGGTCACTTCCGGGTGGAACTGCACGCCGTAGTAACCGCGGGCGTCATCAGCCATACCGGCAATCGGGCAACTCGGGGTACTGGCCAGAATGTGGAAGTCTTCCGGCAGTTTGGTGACCTTGTCACCGTGACTCATCCATACGTCGAGGCCAAACAGGCCGTCGGCGTCGATATGGTCTTCGATACCATCGAGCAGACGGCTTTTGCCGACTACGTCAACGCGAGCGTAGCCGAACTCGCGCAGCTCGGAACCGGCAACCTTGCCGCCCAACTGCTCGGCCATGGTCTGCATGCCGTAGCAGATACCAAAAACCGGCACACCCAGGTCAAATACCGCTTGCGGGCAGCGTGGGCTGTTGGCTTCGTGTACGGACTCGGGGCCGCCGGCGAGGATCACGCCTTTTGGAGCGAATTCGCGAATCGCTTCGTCGTCCATGTCAAACGGATGCAGCTCGCAATACACGCCGATTTCACGCACGCGGCGGGCGATCAGCTGGGTGTACTGGGAACCGAAGTCGAGGATCAGGATACGGTGGGCGTGAATGTCGAGGGCCATGACTCATTCTCGTCAAAAAACAGAAACGACACGGGGCTGCGTCAACAGCCCCGGCTATAAAAAGTGTTGGCCTGCATCGCGGCGCACACCACGATGCAGTCCGGATCAACCAACGCGATAGTTCGGCGCTTCCTTGGTGATCTGCACGTCATGGACGTGGGATTCTGCCATGCCTGCGCCGGTAATGCGCACAAACTCGGGCTTGGTGCGCATCTGCTCGATGTCGGCACTGCCGGTGTAACCCATGGAGGAACGCAGGCCGCCCATCAACTGATGGATGATGGCCGACAACGGACCTTTGTAGGCCACACGGCCTTCGATACCTTCCGGCACCAGTTTCTCGGCACCTGCGGACGAGTCCTGGAAGTAGCGATCGGACGAGCCTTGCGCCTGGGACATTGCACCCAGCGAACCCATGCCGCGATAGGCCTTGTAGGAACGGCCCTGGAACAGTTCGATCTCGCCTGGCGCTTCTTCAGTACCGGCGAACATCGAGCCCATCATCACGCAGGAGGCACCGGCCACGATGGCCTTGGACAGGTCACCGGAGAAGCGGATGCCGCCATCGGCGATCATCGGCACGCCTGTACCTTCAAGGGCAGCGGAGACGTTGGCGATGGCGCTGATCTGCGGCACGCCGACACCGGCAACGATGCGCGTGGTGCAGATGGAGCCTGGGCCGATACCGACCTTGACTGCATCGGCGCCTGCAGCAACCAGAGCCTTCGCAGCTTCGCCAGTGGCGATGTTGCCGCCGATGACCTGCACCTGAGGGAAGTTTTCCTTGACCCAGCGAACGCGGTCGATCACGCCTTTGGAATGGCCGTGAGCGGTGTCGACCACAACAACGTCAACGCCAGCCGCGACCAGTGCGGTGACGCGCTCGCCAGTGTCCTTGCCGGTGCCGACAGCAGCGCCGACGCGCAGGCGAGCCTGGTCGTCCTTGCTGGCCAGCGGGTACGCCTTGGCTTTTTCGATGTCCTTGACGGTCATCATGCCCTTGAGCGCGAAATTGGCATCCACGATCAGGACTTTTTCCAGACGGTGTTTGTGCAGCAGCTCACGCACTTCGTTCTTGTCGGCGCCTTCACGCACGGTGACCAGACGCTCTTTGGGCGTCATCACTTCGCGGACAGGAACATCAAGACGGTTTTCGAAGCGTACGTCGCGGGACGTCACGATGCCGACCAGGTCGCCATTGTGCAGCACGGGTACGCCGGAAATGTTGTGCATGCGGGTGAGTTCGAACAGATCACGAACAGTGGCGTCGGCTTCGATCGTGATCGGGTCCTTGACGACACCGGCCTCGAACTTCTTGACCTTGCGCACTTCGGCAGCTTGCTGCTCGATGGTCATGTTCTTGTGGATGATACCGATACCGCCTTCCTGGGCCATGGCAATTGCCAGACGGGCCTCGGTGACTGTATCCATTGCAGCAGAGACCAAAGGTATATTCAGCTCGATGCCACGGGTCAAACGGGTTTTCAGACTGACTTCGTTGGGAAGTACCTCGGAATAACCGGGCACAAGGAGAATGTCGTCGAATGTAAGGGCTTCTTGACTGATACGCAGCATCGCGGGGGCTCCCGGGCGGGAAATTGGAAGCGCGCCATTATACCTACAGACCCCGGTCGGCTCAATGTAAACCTCAGCCTATTATCCAGGCTGTTTATAGACGCACATGAACGAAGGACACCGGGCGATCCAGACGTTCGGCGAAGTCATCCAGAAAGGTCTGGGTGAACGACGCATCCAGCCAGTTATTGAAGATGAAACCGAGGTTGGAAAATCCGCAGGCGTCCAGAAACAAAAAGCCGTTGATGTCATCTTCATAACGGCATTCGGGGCAGGTGAAATTATCGGTATGACCGGGCATCCAGTCTTCCAGGCTGTCGAACAGCGCCTCCCCCACTTCGCGGCGGCACTCCGGGCAACCGGCCTCTTCGGCGAAGTCGTTCAGCGGGGTGTAGATGCAGCGCTTGGTGACAATTTCCAGACCATTGACTGTTTGCCCGAAAGGCAAGGCATCGGGGTGCTTTACTACCCTTCTCGCTCCGGGTGCCACGGCATAGGCCATCTTGTTATAGGTGCGCCCGCATGTTGTCAGCTCCGGCTCGACTACGTCGAGCTTGACCAGCCAGCGCAGAATCAGCCGCGCCCTGGCCTCGTGCCCGGGAAAGGTGGAAATTTGCGGGACGATGATGCTTTGGGTGTTCATAACGGAGCGTCGCTTAAAGCTGTTCGAGGCCGCAGCTTAATAGGCTGATGATTCTGGTCAAGGTGAAATCCTGATCGAAGTGACGATACGGACCTGTGCGCCAGACCGGCATTGCCATTATGATGCCCGACATGATCAAAGACCCTTTCGCAAGACTCGGCCTCGACCGGGAAGTCCTTACTGTCAGCCAACTCAACGGCCGTGCGCGGGTGTTGCTGGAGGACGTATTCAGCAGTATCTGGGTCGAAGGCGAGATATCCAATCTCTCGCGTCCGGCTTCGGGCCATGTGTACTTCACGCTCAAGGACTCTGGCGCGCAAGTTCGTTGCGCGCTGTTCCGGCAGAGCGCGGCGCGTGTGCGTCAGGCGCTCAAGGACGGCTTGCAGGTCAAGGTGCGCGGCAAGGTGTCGCTGTTTGAAGGCCGTGGCGACTACCAGCTGATTCTCGACACCGTCGAACCCGCCGGTGATGGCGCTTTGCGCTTGGCGTTCGACGCGTTGAAAGCCAAGCTCAGCGACGAAGGCCTGTTCAGCGCCGAGCGCAAGGTTGCCTTGCCATTGCATCCGCAACGTATCGGCATCATCAGCTCGCCGACCGGCGCGGTAATCCGCGACATCATTAGTGTGTTTCGCCGCCGCGCACCGAGGGTCGAGCTGACATTGATCCCCACCGCCGTTCAGGGGCGTGAGGCGATCAACCAGATTGTCCGCGCGCTGAAACTGGCCGACAGCAGAGGCTTCGATGCGCTGATTCTTGCCCGTGGCGGCGGCTCGCTGGAGGACCTGTGGTGCTTCAACGAAGAAGCCGTCGCCCGCGCCATCGACGCCTGCGTGACGCCGATTGTCAGTGCCGTTGGCCATGAAACCGATGTTTCCATCAGTGACTTCGTGGCCGACGTGCGAGCGCCGACGCCGTCGGCCGCTGCTGAACTGCTCGCCCCGGACTCCAGTGACCTGCATCGACGCGTCGACAACCTGCACCGCCGACTGTTGAGCCGCATGCAGGATCGACTGATGCGCGAGCGCCTGCGTCTTGAGGGCATTTCGCGGCGTCTGCGTCATCCTGGCGAGCGCTTGCGTCAGCAGTCGCAACGGCTGGATGACCTGGACATGCGTATGCGCCGCGCTTTCGAACAGAACATGCACCAACGTCAGGTGCGTCTCGCCCACATGCAGAGCCGTCTCGCTGCACAGCATCCGGGCCGAACTCTGGGTTTTCTGCGTCAGCGTCTGGATGCCTTGGCCGAGCGTCTGCCGCGAGCCATTCGTGAACAGATCAAGGCGCGCAAGCTGCAACTGCAAAGTCAGGTGCAGACCCTCAACGTGGTCAGCCCGCTCGCCACACTGGGACGCGGCTACAGCATTCTGCTTGACGAGCGGGGCCATGCGATCCGTAATGCCGCACAAACCCGAACGGGCCAGCGACTCACCGCCAGGCTTGGCGAAGGCGAACTGCAAGTACGCGTCGAAGACAATCACCTCACGCCTGTGACCCTTTCCCTTCTGGACTGACTGCCTGATGCTACGTTTTATTGCCCCGCTGTTCGCCCTGCTCCTGTGTTTGCCCGCCCACGCCGACAGCTTCATCACCCGCGCACTCGACAAACCGGTGCCCGGTGGCGTTGCCGTAATTGATCTGGGCACTGGCGCTCAGGCGCCGACTGCCACCTATCAAGGCAAACCGGTGCTGGTGGTCAAGGAACAGGGCACGCGATGGCTGGCCATCGTCGGCATCCCGTTGACGGTCAAGCCTGGCACTCAACAAGTGACCTCGGGCGGGCGCACGCTGAACTTCACGGTCGGCAGCAAGAAATACCCGGAACAGCACATCACGCTCAAGAACAAACGTCAGGTGAACCCAAACCCTGAAGACAACAAGCGTATCGAGGGCGAACTGGCTGAACAGCTACGCGCCTACCGCAGCTTCAGCCCCGGAACGCCGAGCAACCTGATTCTGGACAAGCCAGTCAACGGACCGCTATCGAGCAGGTTCGGCGTACGTAGATTCTTCAACGGCGAGGAGCGCAACCCGCACTCAGGACTGGATTTCGCTGTACCGGCAGGCACGCCGATCAAATCTCCGGCTGCGGGCAAGGTCATCCTGACCGGTAATTATTTTTTCAATGGCAACACCGTATTTGTTGACCACGGCCAAGGCTTCATCAGCATGTTTTGCCACATGTCGAAAATCGATGTGAAAGTCGGTGATCTGGTCCCGCGTGGTGGCGTGGTCGGCAAGGTCGGTGCTACCGGTCGCGCAACCGGCCCGCACATGCACTGGAACGTCAGCCTCAACGATGCGCGCGTGGACCCGGCAATCTTCATCGGCGCGTTTCAGCCGTAACACTGTTCGTCAGCAAGCGCTAAGGCGCTTGCCAACGACAGTCGTTCTTTGCGCACATCGCTTTCGACCAACAATAACCAGCAAATAAACGCTCATAACCCGCTATAAAAAATCGATAACGGCGTATTTTCGAGAATTTATCCCAATCTTTTTCAAGTGCTTGCCATCATTCATTCCAATGGTTACGGTTGGCCTCATGAAAACCTCTCAAACCCTTATTCTGTTGCGCCAACATCGGTGCCTCAGCCTGGTCAGTGCCCGACTGCCAGGCTAGATTGCTGTGCCTCGCCCCTGTGTTCGCAACCCCTGTGCTTTTTAGAACGGAAGGCCGACCCTAACCCGGCCCCGTGAATACAAAAGGATTTCCTGATGACAATGCTCAAAGACCCATCGAAGAAGTACCGCGCATTCCCGACCATCGATCTGCCTGACCGCACCTGGCCTTCGAAGACCATCGATGCAGCGCCGATCTGGTGCAGCTCCGACCTGCGCGACGGCAACCAGTCTTTGATCGAACCCATGGACGCGGCCAAGAAACTGCGCTTCTGGAAAACCCTGGTCAGTGTTGGCGTCAAGGAAATCGAGGCATCCTTTCCATCGGCTTCGCAGACTGACTTCGACTTCGTGCGTACCCTGATCGAAGACGGCCATATCCCGGATGACACCACCATTCAGGTGCTGACCCAGGCTCGCGAAGACCTGATCGCTCGCACGTTCGAATCGCTGCGTGGCGCGAAAAAGGCCATCGTCCACCTGTATAACGCGACCAGCCCGTCGTTCCGCCGCATCGTCTTCAATCAGGACAAGGCCGGGGTGAAAGAAATCGCGGTCAATGCGGCCAAGCTGTTCGTCAAATACGCTGCACAACAGCCTGAAACCCAGTGGACCTTCGAGTACTCGCCGGAAACCTTCAGCGCGACCGAGCTGGAATTCGCCAAGGAAGTCTGCGATGCAGTGATCGAGGTCTGGAACCCGACGCCCGAGAACAAGGTGATCCTCAACCTCCCGGCTACCGTGGAAGTGGCGACACCCAACATTTACGCTGACCAGATCGAATGGTTTGGTCGCAACATCACCCGCCGCGACAGCGTGCTGATCAGCCTGCACACTCATAACGACCGTGGTACAGGCGTCGCTGCTACCGAGCTGGGCCTGATGGCCGGTGCGGATCGCGTCGAAGGTTGCCTGTTCGGTAACGGCGAGCGGACCGGCAACGTCGATCTGGTCACCGTGGCCCTGAACCTTTACACCCAGGGCATCGACCCGGAGCTGGACTTCTCGGATATCGACGGTGTGCGCAAGGTCGTCGAAGAGTGCAACCAGATCCCGGTGCACCCACGTCACCCGTACGTTGGTGACCTTGTCCATACAGCGTTCTCCGGTTCGCACCAGGATGCGATTCGCAAGGGTTTCACCCAGCAGAAGGACGGCGAGTTGTGGGAAGTGCCTTACCTGCCGATTGACCCGGCCGACATTGGCCGTAGCTACGAGGCGGTGATTCGCGTCAACAGCCAGTCAGGCAAAGGCGGCATCACTTACCTGCTGGAACAGGAATATGGCATTTCCCTGCCACGCCGCATGCAGATCGAGTTCAGCCAGGTGGTTCAGGGTGAAACCGATCGTCTGGGCCTGGAGATGTCCGCTCAGCAGATTCATTCGCTGTTGCGCCGTGAATACCTGCAAGCCAACACACCTTACGCGCTGATCAGCCACAAGTTGCAGGAAGAGAACGGCAACAGTGCGGTCGATGCCGAAGTGCATGTGGACGGTGAAACCCAGCATTGGCGCGGCAAGGGCAAAGGCGCTCTGGAAGCGCTGGTCGCCGGTCTGCCAGTTGCTGTGGAGATCATGGACTACAACGAGCACGCCATTGGCTCGGGCACCACGGCCAAGGCGGCTGCCTACATCGAACTGCGCGTGAATGGCGAACGCGCCGTCCATGGCGTGGGCATCGATGAAAACATCACCACGGCGAGCTTCCGCGCCCTGTTCAGCGCCCTGAATCGCTCACTCAGCCAGACCCAGGCCAAAGCTGCCTGATTCAATAGCCGGATGACGGACGCAGGTCCGTCATCCGCATCGCCCTCTTCCCTCCCCGCCTCACACTGCACCAGCCTCTTGCATTCCGCGCATGACCCTGCCTGTTTCGGCATAATCTTTTTCATTTATGCTGTGGTAGCATGCTGCCCTTACTCCAGAGCGCGCCCAATCCAACAGCAATTCATATGCTGACGATGCCTGCTCGGACTTACCTGCCAGCTGCACCTTTCCTATAAAACCAAGACGACTATTGCATTGATTTCCGGACGAAAAGAATGCTCGGGCAGACCCACCGTGCATTGAAATTACCATCGGCCTCGGTACGCTGAGCTGATCCAATCACATTTGGAGCGATTATGCCCAAGGCTTCCCATCAAGATTTGCGCCGCAGTTTCCGTGCGCTCACCTCGTCGAATTCATGCTTTCACACCGCCTCGGTATTCGACCCCATGTCAGCGCGAATCGCAGCGGACCTGGGCTTTGAAGTAGGCATCCTCGGCGGTTCTGTCGCATCGCTGCAAGTCCTGGCAGCACCTGACTTCGCACTGATCACCCTCAGCGAGTTCGTTGAACAGGCCACGCGCATCGGCCGCGTTGCGCAACTGCCTGTTATCGCGGACGCAGACCATGGTTATGGCAATGCCCTTAACGTCATGCGTACCGTTGTTGAACTGGAACGCGCCGGCATCTCGGCGTTGACGATTGAAGATACCCTGCTGCCTGCGCAGTTCGGGCGCAAATCCACTGACCTGATTTCCACGGCTGAAGGCGTTGGCAAGATCCGCGCAGCACTGGAGGCACGTGTCGACCCGGAGATGTCGATTTTCGCTCGCACCAACGCGGCGATCATCCCGGTTCAGGAAGCCATCAGTCGGGTTCAGCAGTATCAGGCTGCCGGGGCTGACGGCATTACCATCGTCGGCATTCGTGACTTTGATCACCTGGCGCAGATATCCGAAGGCGTGACCGTACCGCTGATGCTGGTGACTTACGGCAACCCTGAGCTGCACGACAATGCGCGTCTTGCCGAGATGGGCGTGAGAGTCTGCGTACATGGCCACGCCGCGTACTTTGCCGCGATCAAAGCTACCTACGACTGCTTGCGCGAACAACGCCAGATTCTGGGCAGCGAGTCGAACATGAGCGCTACCGAATTGACCCACACGTATACGCAGCCTGAAGACTACGTAGAGTGGGCACGCAAGTTCATGAATGTGAACGAGTAAGGGCTCTGGATACTGTGGCGCTCTGCGTCACAGATCTGCGCCAAACCGCACACTCAAAATCGGACGCAGAGCGTCCAGAACTGCATGCGACGCAGAGCGTCGCACGATAGTTGAGGTCATCGTTCCGCACGCTCCAGCGTGGGAACGCAGTTCTCGACGCTCTGCGTCGCAAGAGGCCGCAGAGCGCCCAGAACTGCATACGATGCAGAGCGTCGCACGATAGTTGAGGTTATCGTTCCGCACGCTCCAGCGTGGGAATGCCGTTCATGACGCTCTGCGTCATAAATCCAAGCCGCACCGCACATTCAGGATCGGACGCAGAGCGTCCAGAACTGCATGCCGGCGCCGAGCATCGGCACGATAGTCCAGATCATCATCCGCGTCAGGACATCAGGCAGTGGTGTTGACGCCACCTTCAGTCTCCAGCTGCAGCAAGGATGCTTGCAGCGTCTGCAGGTTAGCGCTGGTGGACGCAATCTGGCCCTGAATCGCCATGGCTTTCTGGGCCTTTTCTTCCGCTGTGCCATTACCGCTTTGAGCGGCAGCCAATTGCGCCTGCTGTTGAGCCAGTTGCTTCTGGGCGTCCTTGATCTGCTGCTTTATCTGTTCGATCGTCTGATTAAGAGCCGATTTGCTGGAGCCGCCAACGCTGCCCCCACCACCGGCCGCTCCGGCCTTACCGCCTTCGGTCGAGGCCTGATCAGAGGTCTTCTCGGTTTCAGTCGTGGTAGTTGCAGACTTGATTGCCTCTGCGTCGGTAGATTTAACCGCTAGGGTCAACGGGCTTGAATAGCTGTTCAATGTGGACGTATTGATGGTAATCATGGCGGTCTCCTAGGTGTCTGCACACGCTATCGGCCAACTCGTAACATTCTGAAGTAATTTTATTGAATATTAAAAGAGTCAGCGTCCAGGCCGGCCGGAAAGCGTGTGCGATAGGCTTGCAAGTCTGCCGCGCTTAACGTCGCACTGAACACTCCATCCGCTTCGCCTGCGCCCAACAGGCTCTCGCCTTGAAAATCCAGAACCTGACTGTCACCGGTGTACGCGAAGCCCTTCCCGTCCGCCCCCACCCGATTGACCGCGGCAACGTAGCACAGGTTTTCAATGGCCCTGGCGGGCAGCAGGCGATTCCAGTGCAGACGTCGCGCGCCTGGCCAGTTGGCGGTGTACAACAACAGGTCGGTACTCTCGGCATCACGGCTCCAGACCGGGAAGCGCAGGTCGTAACAAATCAGTGGGCGAATACGCCACCCATTGAGCTCGAACATCACCTGACGCTCGCCCGGCGTGTAGTGTTCGTGTTCACCCGCCATACGAAACAAGTGACGCTTGTCGTAATGCAGCAACTCGCCATCCGGTCGCGCCCACAGCAGACGGTTGCGATAACTGCCATCGGCAGCGCGAATGATGACGCTGCCGGTCACCACCGCATTGATCCGCTTAGCCTGCGCCGACAGCCAGGTCGATGTAGGCCCCGCTTCAGGCTCAGCCAGGGCCTCGGACTCCATCGAGAACCCGGTAGTGAACATTTCAGGCAGGATCACCAGATCAGCGCCATGCGCCTGGCCCAGCAAGTGCTCGAAATGCTCCAGGTTGGCCTCGCGATCATGCCATGCCAGAGTCGTCTGAATCAGCGCAAGGTTCAGGTTTGGCAGTTCGCTTATATCGCGCATAGTTTCTCCGCCGCCTGACGCAACGTGTCCTCTTGCTTGGCGAAGCACAGGCGAATCAGACGCTGGCCTGCTGGAGGGCTCTGGTAGAACACAGAAATCGGAATGCTCGCCACACCGTGTTCACGGGTCATCCACAGCGCCATGTCGACGTCATTCAGGTCAGGCCGTATCTGCGAGTAATCGACCAACTGGAAATAAGTACCGCCAACAGGCCGGAAGCTGAAACGCGATTCAGCCAGATGGCCGCAGAAGAAATCCCGCTTGGCCTGGTAGAAACCTGGCAGCTCGTCGACATGCTCCGGGTGCTCGGCCATGAAATCGGCCAGCGCGTATTGCAATGGCGTCACGCCACAGAAACTCACGTACTGATGCACCTTGCGCAACTCGGATGTCAGCGCGGGTGGCGCGACCACGTAGCCGGTTTTCCAGCCGGTAACGTGATAAGTCTTGCCGAAGGAGCTGACGACAAACGCGCGCTGGTACAGTGCTTCGTGATCAAGCACGCTGACATGGCGCGCGCCATCGAACACAAGGTGCTCGTAGACTTCATCGCTGAGCAGGTAGATATCACGATCGGCAATCAGCGCCGCCAGTCGATCAAGCTCGGCGCGACTGATCAGGGCACCGCTGGGGTTGTGCGGGCTGTTGATGACAATCATGCGCGTACGCGGGCTCAGCGCATCGCTGAGCTTTTGCCAGTCGATGGAGAAGTCATCCAGCCCCAGTTGCACATGGACGCAGCGCCCACCGGCCAGCTCGACGGCGGGCTCGTAGCTGTCATAGCAAGGGTCGAAAATGATCACTTCGTCGCCAGTACGGATAACGCTCTGGATTGCGCAGAAAATCGCTTGGGTGGCACCCGGTGTGATGGTGATTTCGCTGTCCGGATTGACCGTACGGCCATAGCTGCGGGCGATCTTTGCCGCGACCTGCTGACGAAGTGCCGGCAGCCCGGTCATCGGTGAGTATTGGTTATGACCTTGAGTGACATGCCGACAGACCGCATCGCGCAGCGCCTGCGGCCCATCAAAATCGGGAAAACCCTGGGACAGGTTGATAGCGCCGGTTTCGGCGGCCAGCTGTGACATGACGGTAAAGATAGTGGTGCCCACGTTGGGCAACTTGCTGTCGATCATGGAACCCTTTCCCTGCAATCTCCCGGCACCGGGTGGCACGGGTCAGGCAGGATAGCCCATTAAACAGGCACAAAAAAAGGCGCCGAAGCGCCTTTTTCCAGATGCCGACTCAGCGCTTGTCGCGGCGCTTCTTATCGGCTTTCTTGTGGTGCGACATCATCCGGCGCTTCTTGTTGACCTGACGGTCGGTCAGCGTGTTCTTGTTACCTTCGTACGGGTTCTCGCCGCCCTTGAACTCGATGCGGATCGGCGTACCGACCAGCTTGAGCACGCGGCGATAAGTGTTTTCCAGATACCGGACATAGGACTTCGGTACTTTTTCGACCTGGTTGCCGTGGATTACGATCAGCGGCGGGTTGGCGCCGCCCAGGTGAGCGTAACGCAATTTGATACGGCGGCTGCCGACCATGGGTGGCGCATGCTCGCTGACCGCATCTTCCAGAATCTGGGTCAGACGGCTGGTTGGCCAGCGCGTTACGGCAGACTTGAACGAGTTCTGTACCGACTGATACAGGTTGCCCACGCCCGTGCCGTGCATCGCAGAGATGAAGTGGATGTCTGCGAAGTCGACGAAGAACAACCGGCGTTCCAGTTCGATCTTCACGAAATCACGTTCGCCCGGCGTCATGCCATCCCACTTGTTCAGCGCGATAACCAGAGCACGACCCGCTTCAAGTGCGAAGCCCAGCAGGTTCAGGTCGTGGTCGACCACACCTTCGCGGGCGTCCATGACAAAGATCACCACGTTGGCGTCCTTGATGGCCTGCAGCGTTTTGACCACCGAGAACTTTTCAACTTCCTCGTGGATCTTGCCGCGCTTACGCACACCGGCAGTGTCGATCAGCGTGTACTTCTCTTCATTACGCTCGAAGGGAATGTAGATACTGTCGCGCGTGGTGCCTGGCTCGTCATAGACGATAACCCGGTCTTCACCCAGCATTCGGTTGACCAGCGTCGACTTGCCGACGTTGGGACGCCCGATGATGGCGATCTTGATGCCGTCTTTTTCGCTCGGACCAGGAATGCGCTTGGCTTCCTGACCTTCGGCAACTTCCTCGACCTCCTCGCCCTCTTCCAGCTCGTCTTCGTCCTTGGGGAACTCCCGCAGGGCGATTTCGAGCATCTGCGAGATGCCACGACCATGGGCACCAGCCACCGGAATGGCGTCGCCCAGACCCATCGGGCTGAACTCGGCACGTGCCAGGTTTTCGTCGATGTTGTCGATCTTGTTGGCAACCACGTAGGAACGCTTGTTGCGTTTGCGCAGGTGCTCACCAATCATCTGATCAGCAGCGGTATAGCCCGCACGGGCGTCCACCAGAAACAGCACCACATCGGCTTCTTCAATGGCCAGCAGCGACTGCTCGGCCATCTTTTCGTCCATGCCATGCTCGTCACCGGAGATACCGCCGGTGTCGATCAGAATATAGGAGCGCCCTTGCCACTTCGCCTCTCCGTATTGGCGATCACGGGTAAGACCGGACAGATCACCGACAATAGCGTCGCGAGTCCTGGTCAGGCGGTTGAACATGGTGGACTTGCCGACGTTCGGTCGACCCACCAGGGCGATTACGGGAACCATGCGGCTCTCCACTTCGTTATTTCAGAAAATACAAAAGCCGCTGCAGGGCAGCGGCCGGAGTTCGGGGCGATGCCACAAAGGCACCGCAGCCTTGCCGAAGCAAGGGCACCCGGGGCCATTGGCCCCGGGCATGGACACTTATTGCTTGATGGTCAGGGCTTCCAGTTTGCCGCTGTTGCCATACACGTAAATCATGTCCCCAACCACCAGCGGACGAGCACGCAGGCCGTCGCTGTCGATACGTTCGCGACCGACAAAACGACCGTCCACCTGGCTCAACAGGTGCAGGTAGCCTTCCATGTCACCGACCGCTACATAGCTGGAATACACTTCCGGCGCGCCGAGCTGGCGGCGAGCCAGTGATTCGTTGCTCCACAGTGCAGAGGACGAACGCTCGTCGATACCTTCGACAGTGCCGGAGGCCAGGGTTGCGTAAACGCTGCCAAAGCCCTGGGCAACGCCCGAGTAGCTCGAAGCATCACGCTGCCAGAGCACACGACCGCTTTCCAGATCGAGACCGGCGACGCGGCCCTGATAGGTAGCGACGTACAGTGTACCGCCGGACAGCAACAGGCCGCCGTCGATATCCACGACACGATCCAGTTCCGAGCGACCTTGCGGGATAGCAACACGCTGCTCCCAGACAGGCACGCCGTTGGTAATGTCCAGCGCGACGACCTTACCGGTCGACAGACCCGCCACGGCGAGACGATTGGTTGCAAGTGGAGCACCGGTACCACGCAGGGTCAGCACCGCTGGGGTGCTTTCGTAAATCCAGAGCTGGGAACCTGTGGAGGCATCGAAGCCGACAATACGGTCATCCTGAGTCTGAACCACTACCACAGAACCGTTGGTGGCAGGCGGAGCCAGCACTTCGCTGGTCACGCGAGCGCGCCACTTTTCCTCACCGGAGGTGGCGTCCATGGCAATGACTTCACCCTTGAGGGTACCGATCATCACCAGGCCATAGCCCACGCCGACTGCACCGGAAACCGGCAGATCGAGATCTTTCTTCCAGATCACATCACCGGTCAGACGATCCAGCGATACGACTTCGCCAGTGACGTCAGCCGCATAGATGCGGTCGCCATCGATGGCTGGCACGAGCATGTTGTACGTCTTGCCCTGACCGTCGCCGACGGAACGGCTCCATTGCTTGTGCAGAACCACTTCTTCTTTGAAGTCGGTCAGCTCGGCCGGAGGCAATTCCTTTTTGCTGTTGCTGCTGCAACCCGCGGCCAGAATGGCCAGAGCCAGCAATGCTGCATGTTTCCAACGAATCACGTCACGCATCCCCTTTCGCCAGATCGTCGAGCTTCATTTGCAGGCCACCCACTGCTGCGTCTTCGGACAGAGCGGATTTGGCCTTTTGGTATGCAGCATACGCCTCGTCGGTACGACCCAGCTGTACCAGCAGGTCACCCTTGAGTTCTTCACGACTGGCGAGGAAAGCCTTGTCGGCATCGCCGTCGAGCAGCTTCAGCGCGTCATCGGTCTTGTTCTGCGCAGCCAGCACGCGTGCCAGACGCTGACGGGCAATCTCGCCCAGCGTGTCATTGGCAGGCTTGTCGGCCACGGTTTTCAGCTCGGCTGCAGCATCGTCCAGCTTACCGGCATCGACCGCCACCTTGGCGACGAACAGGCTACCGAACTGTGCATAGGTAGTGCCACCGAATTCGCTTTTCAGTTTGCCGGATATCTCGGCGACACGTGCGGTGTCTGCCTGGCCACTGGGCGTCAGTGCGGTTTCCAGCAATTGCTGATAAAGCATCGAGGCGCCTTGCGACTGGCTGGCCTGATACCTGTGCCAGAACTGCCAACCCAAGACCACGACCAACGCAAGCAGACCACCGGTCAACAGGGGTTTGCCGTTACGCTGCCACCAGTCCTTCATTACCGCCAGCTCTTCATCTTCGGTACCCGACACCCCAATACTCCTATTCGCTAAACGGCTGTTAAATCAGCTTCAACCCTGCACAACGCAGGAGGCCAGGTGCTCTGACAGAGCGTCCCAGGCAATATTTTGTTGTTCACCCTGACCGCGCAGGGGTTTGACGCCAATGACCTTTGCCGCCAGTTCTTCTTCACCGAGAATCAGCGCATACAGCGCACCGCTCTTGTCGGCTTTCTTGAACTGGCTCTTGAAGCTGCCGGCACCGGCGTTGACCTGCAAACGCAGGCTCGGTAACTGATCGCGCACCTTTTCGGTGAGAGCCAGCGCAGCCAGCTCAGCTGCTTCGCCAAAGGCGCACAGGTAAACATCGACCTGACGGGCAATTTCTTCCGGGACCTGCTCGAGGGTTTCAAGCAACAGAACCAGACGCTCGATACCCATCGCGAAACCAACCCCGGTCGTCGGCTTGCCGCCCATCTGCTCGACCAGACCGTCATAACGACCGCCTGCACAGACCGTACCCTGAGCACCCAATTGGTCGGTAACCCACTCGAAAACGGTCTTGCTGTAATAATCCAGCCCGCGAACCAGCTTCGGGTTGATGACATAAGGAATGCCGGCTGCGTCCAGACGGGCCTTCAGGCCTTCGAAGTGAACGCGAGATTCGTCATCCAGATAATCTGCCAGCTTTGGCGCATCGACCAGCACAGCCTGGGTTTCAGGGTGTTTGGTGTCCAGCACGCGCAGCGGATTGGTTTTCAGACGACGCTGGCTGTCTTCGTCAAGTTGATCGAGACGTGCCGACAGAAACTCGACCAGCGCATCACGATAACGCGCACGCGCTTCGCTGGTGCCCAGGCTGTTCAGTTCAAGCTTGACCGCATTGCGAATGCCCAGCATGCCCCACAGGCGCCAGGTCATGACGATCAGTTCGGCATCGATGTCCGGACCGTCAAGATTGAAGACCTCGACACCAATCTGGTGAAACTGGCGATAACGGCCTTTCTGTGGACGCTCGTGACGAAACATCGGCCCGATGTACCACAGTTTCTGAACCTGACCGCCACCGGTGATACCGTGCTCCAGGACCGCACGCACACAGGCCGCAGTGCCTTCCGGACGCAACGTCAGGGAGTCGCCGTTGCGATCGGCGAAGGTGTACATTTCCTTCTCGACGATATCGGTCACTTCACCGATGGAGCGCTTGAACAGCTCGGTGAATTCGACGATAGGCATACGAATCTGCCGGTAACCGTAGTTATCCAGCAGACGTGAAACGGTGCCTTCAAAGTGGCGCCACAGCGGCGTCTGCTCGGGCAGGATGTCGTTCATGCCACGAATGGCTTGTAGAGACTTACTCACAGAAAATCCTTAGCAATCCTGGTTAGCCGCGCACGATGACAGATGCGTCGGCTTCGGCCTTTTCAGCCGCTTTCTCGCGAATCAAGCGTTCAAGCTCGTCCACGAGATTGTCGTTGGTCAGTTTCTGCGCAGGCTTGCCGTCGATGTAAATCAGGTTCGGCGTACCGCCAGTCAGGCCGATATGCGCCTCCTTGGCCTCGCCCGGACCGTTGACTACACAACCGATCACTGCAACATCAAGCGGCACCAGCAAATCTTCAAGGCGACCTTCAAGCTCGTTCATGGTCTTGACCACATCGAAGTTCTGCCGCGAGCAGCTCGGGCAGGCGATGAAGTTGATACCACGGGAACGAAGGCGCAACGATTTGAGGATGTCGTACCCGACTTTCACTTCCTCGACCGGGTCAGCAGCCAGCGAGATGCGGATAGTATCGCCAATTCCTTCAGCAAGCAGCATTCCGAGACCGACAGCCGATTTCACCGTACCCGAACGCAAGCCACCGGCTTCGGTAATACCCAGGTGCAGCGGCTGGACGATCTGCTTGGCCAGCAGACGATAGGCTGCGACGGCCATGAATACATCGGAGGCCTTGACACTGACCTTGAAGTCCTGAAAGTTCAGGCGCTCCAGATGCTCGACGTGGCGCAACGCAGACTCCACCAACGCCTCTGGCGTCGGCTCGCCGTACTTCTTCTGCAGGTCTTTTTCCAGCGACCCGGCGTTGACGCCGATGCGGATCGGAATACCGCGATCACGCGCAGCATCGACCACGGCCCGTACACGATCTTCACGACCGATATTGCCCGGATTGATACGCAGGCAGTCGACGCCCAGTTCAGCCACACGCAATGCGATGCGATAGTCGAAGTGGATGTCTGCGACCAATGGCACTTTGACCAGTTGCTTGATGCGACCAAAGGCTTCGGCAGCGTCCATGTCCGGTACGGAAACACGCACGATGTCGACACCGGCCGCTTCCAGACGGTTGATCTGGGCGACGGTGGCAGCAACATCGTTGGTATCGCTGTTGGTCATGCTCTGCACGGCAATCGGCGCATCACCGCCGACCGGTACGGAACCGACCCATATTTTTCGGGATTCGCGACGCTTGATTGGAGATTCGCCGTGCATGACTTATTGCCCTAGCTTCAGGCGAGCAGTTTCGCCGCTGGTAAAAGGTGCCACGTCTACAGGCTGACCGTTGTAGCTGACCTGCGCGCCGCGCGCGTAGCCCAGACGCAGGGTCAACGGCGGCTTGCCGCTGACGTCCAGGCTGTCGCCCTTGCGCTTGAGGCCGCTGACCAGCACCTTGCCGTTTCCGTCAGTAACCTGGGTCCAGCAATCGGCGACGAACTGCACAGTAACCTGACCGGCCCCGGCCATGACTGGCGCTGGCTGCTCGGCTGGTGCAGTCGGCATCGACGGTACGGTCGGCGCAGCAACAGGCGCTTGTGGAGCATTTGCAGGCGGCGTAGTGGCGGCCGGTGTCTGTGCCTGCGCAGGCGCATGACTCGTAACACCTGCAACAGGAGCGGCAGGTGCGGCGCTCGGCGATTCACTGGCAGGCGCGCCGGTGTTCAACGGCAGCGAAGTCTGTCCGGCAGCAGGCGTTTCAGCCACTGCTGGCTCTTCCGGCTCGTCCAGCGGGTGAATCTGAGTGGTGCCGTCGGCGCTTTCGACTTCGACGTGCTCCATGTTCAGCCCGGACTGATCCCTGCCGCGCAAGGAGGCCTGATCCTGCCACCAGAAGAAACCGCCACCGACCAGAAGCACCAGCAACAACAGGCTGACGATACGCAGGATGTTGTGTGAAAGCCTGACCGGCTCTTCGATACGGCCCAGTGCGTGGACGGAACTGCCCTTGCCATCGGTGCCGGTGAACTGGTCGAACTGTTCGACCAGCGCCGCCTGATCAAGGTCAAGCAGTTTGGCGTAGGCGCGTACATACCCCCGGGCAAACGTGTGCCCAGGCAGTTTTTCAAAATGACCGTTCTCCAGATTGCTCAGGGAGGTCACGGTGAGGTTCAGTCTCAAAGCCACATCTGGCAGCGACCAGCTCCTGCTCTCGCGGACCTGGCGCAGGGTTTCTCCAGGGTTCACGCGGGTGGTTGCTACAACTTCGGGATGCGCCGCTTTCATCATTGCTCCGACAGGTATTGCTGATATTCCGGCGTACCGGGATAGAGTCTTTTCAACAGCAGACCAAAACTGGCCGCCTTGTTACGATCATCATAGATCTTCGCCAAGCGTGTACCGAGCAATAGACTACGTGCATTTTGCTCGCTGAGTTGGCTAAAACGGTCGTAATAATCACGCGCCGGCACATATTGCTTGTCTTCGTAGGACATCTGCGCCATTTCCAGCAGCGACCTTGGCAACTGACGGTCCAGGCGCAACGCCTTGGTAAAATGCTCACGGGCCTGATCGCGGTTACCCAGCTTCAGCGAAGTCATACCCAGGCTCTCAAAGACCCGCGACCGCTCAGGATACAGGTTGTCGGCAGCGGCCTGCTCAAAACGCTCGTAGGCTTCCTTGTAACGCTTTTGTTCGAACAGAAAACTGCCGTAATTATTGACGATGCGTGTTTCGTTGTTACTGGAGGCCAGCGCCTTGCGAAAGTACTGCTCTGCAAGCTCCGGCTCCATCTCGGTCTGGAACACCAGCGCCAGCGCGGCATTGGCCTGCGCGTCGGAACTGTCCAGTTCGAGCGCCTTTTTCAGCGGAACCTTGGCGCGCTCGGTCTGCCCCTGCTGAAAGTAACCCAGCCCGAGCTGCACGTACGCTCTGCGCGCTTCCTCACGCCCCTGCGCCGTTGTCAGCGGGTTGACGTTGCCGGTGGATACGCACGCCGTCAGCAGCATGAAAACACATAGCAGCAGCGAGGCACGCACAGACATGGAGTCTCTCTCGATCAGGTTGGCAGTCAGGTTCGAGTCGCCGCAACCGGGGCCGTCTCGGTCTCGGCGCTCAACTCACGCACAGCAATGTAGCGTTCACTACGGCGCGTACGGTCCATCACCTGCCCGACCAACTGGCCGCATGCAGCATCAATGTCTTCACCGCGCGTGGTGCGCACAGTGACGTTATAACCAGCCTGATGCAACAGGTCCTGAAAACGACGGATCGCATTATTGCTGGGACGCTCGTAACCGGAGTGCGGAAACGGGTTGAACGGGATCAGGTTGATCTTGCAAGGCGTGCCCTTGAGCAGCTCGATCATCTCGACGGCGTGTTCAACCTTGTCGTTGATGTCCTTGAGCATGGTGTACTCGATGGTGAGCACACGCTTTTCGCCCAGACTGGACATGTAACGGCGGCAGGAATCAAGGAGCATTTGCAGCGGGTATTTCTTGTTGATCGGCACCAACTGGTTACGCAGCGCATCGTTCGGTGCGTGCAGCGACAAGGCCAGGGAAACGTCGATATGCTTGGAAAGCTCATCGATCATCGGTACCACGCCGGAGGTGGACAACGTCACCCGGCGCTTTGAAATGCCATACCCCAGGTCATCCATCATCAGATGCATGGCGGCAATGACATTGTCGAAGTTCAGCAGCGGCTCACCCATGCCCATCATCACCACGTTGGTGATGGCACGGTCGACGGTCGCCGGTACGCTGCCAAAGGATTTGTTGGCAATCCACACCTGACCGATGACTTCGGCGGCGGTGAGGTTGCTGTTGAAGCCTTGCTTGCCGGTGGAGCAGAAACTGCAATCCAGGGCACAGCCCGCCTGGGACGAAACACACAAGGTGCCCCGCTTGCCCTGCGGGATATAGACGGTCTCGACGCAGCTGCCGGACTCTACGCGCACGACCCATTTACGGGTTCCGTCGCTGGAGATGTCCTCGCTGACCACTTCAGGACCGCGAACCTCGGCACACGCCTTGAGCTTTTCGCGCAGGGCCTTGCTGACGTTCGTCATTGCGTCGAAATCATCGACGCCGAAGTGGTGAATCCACTTCATGACCTGACCGGCACGGAAGCGCTTCTCCCCGATAGAGTCGAAGAATTTCTCCATTTCCTGTTGAGTAAGCCCCAGCAGGTTGGTTTTACCAGTCGATGCAATCATGAATTCACCCTTCACTCGTCAGTCAAAAATGACTTAGCGAGCGGTTACTTCGGTAGCTGCGAAGAAGTACGAGATTTCGCGAGCTGCGGCGGCTTCCGAATCGGAGCCGTGAACAGCGTTGGCGTCGATGGAATCAGCGAAATCAGCGCGGATGGTGCCGGCAGCAGCTTCTTTAGGGTTGGTAGCGCCCATCAGCTCACGGTTCAGAGCGATAGCGTTTTCGCCTTCCAGAACCTGAACGACAACCGGACCGGAGATCATGAAGGCAACCAGGTCACCGAAGAAACCACGAGCGCTGTGCTCAGCGTAGAAACCTTCAGCTTCGGCCTTGGACAGCTGCTTCAGCTTGGAAGCGACAACGCGCAGACCGGCTTTTTCGAAACGAGTGGTGATCTCGCCGATTACGTTCTTGGCAACGGCGTCAGGCTTGATGATGGAGAAAGTACGTTGAACAGCCATGGTGAAACTCCAGAAGCAGTGATTGAAGCGAAAAATTAAACCCGCGAATTATACGCGGGTTCTGGTGTATTGCCTAACTGCGTACGTTACTGAACGTCAATCCAGCTCTTCGATCCATAACCCCTGGATCGCCTCGAGAACCTTTTCCCCGCTGCGCGCAGGATCGTCATCGAATTCAGGCAGGGCAATCACAAGATCGCGCAGCCTGGGGAAACTCACCGCAAGCGGATTGATATCCGTATGGCGTTCGGCCAGCAGGATGGCAATTTCCCGCACATCGACCCATTTGAGACTCATGAGCAATCCTTGAATCAGTGTGGCGCTTCAGCAGCGTGGTTGAGCGAATACTTGGGTATTTCTACGGTCAGGTCTTCAGTGCCGACAATTGCCTGACAGGATAGACGCGATTGCGCTTCCAGGCCCCAGGCTTTGTCGAGCATGTCTTCTTCCAGCTCGTCCGCTTCATTGAGCGAATTGAAGCCTTCGCGAATGACGCAGTGACAGGTGGTGCAGGCACACACGCCACCACAGGCGCTTTCAATCTCGATGTGGTGCTCGTGGGCAATATCGAGAATAGACGTGCCCGGCTCCACTTCTACAACCAGCCCGTCCGGGCAATGCTCGGCGTGGGGCAGAAAAATCACCTGCGGCATCAGTTATTCCTCAATATCATTCAAGTTGCGCCCGGCCAGCGCGGCTTTTACCGTCGAATCAAGGCGTCGGGCAGCAAATGCGTCGGTCACCTGCGACAGACGCTTGGTCTGCTGCTCGATGGCATAACCATCGGTGCCTTGCATCAATTCACGTAATTCGTCCATCTGCAGGTTGATGACCAGACGCTCTTCTTCGTCGAGAAGACGCTCACCATCAGCCTCAAGGGCACCTTGAACCGCTTCGAGCAAGCGCTCGGCGTCGACCTGGTGCTCACGCAGCACACGAGCGACTTTGTCGTCGCCGGCATACTCGAAGGAGTCCTTGAGCATGCGGGTGACTTCGTCATCGGTCAGCCCGTAGGAAGGCTTGACCTGAATGCTCGACTCGATACCCGAGCCCATTTCACGCGCCGAAACGCTGAGCAGACCATCCGCATCGACCTGGAAGGTGACACGAATCTTTGCCGCACCCGCGACCATCGGCGGGATGCCACGCAGCTCGAAGCGCGCCAGCGAACGACAGTCGCTGATCAATTCGCGCTCGCCCTGCAGGACATGAATCTTCATGGCCGTCTGGCCATCCTTGTACGTGGTGAATTCCTGACCACGTGCCACAGGGATGGTGGTGTTGCGCGGAATGACCTTCTCCATCAGCCCGCCCATGGTTTCCAGCCCCAGCGAGAGCGGGATCACATCGAGCAGTAGCAGTTCACCACCATCACGCTTGTTGCCTGCCAGAGTATCGGCCTGGATCGCAGCCCCGATGGCCACCACTTGATCCGGGTCAATCTCGGTCAATGGCTGACGACCAAACAGCTCGGCGACAGCCTCGCGCACACGCGGAACACGGGTCGAACCACCCACCATGACCACCGCCTCGACTTCTTCAAGCTCGATACCGGTATCACGCACCGCACGACGACACGCCTTGAGACTGCGCGCGATCATGGGTTCGATCAGCGCATTGAGCGCATCGCGAGTCAGGGTGCCACGCCAGTCACCATAGGCGACCTCAACAGACTCGGCGTCAGTCAGCGCTTCCTTGGCCGAGCACGCAGCCTGCAGCAGGCTGCGTTGCGCGGAAGGGTCGATATCGGCAGACAGACCGGCATCAGTGACAATCCAGTTGGCTATCGCATGATCGAAGTCATCGCCACCCAGAGCGGTATCGCCGCCAGTGGCCAGTACTTCAAACACACCGCCGGTCAGGCGCAGGATCGAGATGTCGAAGGTTCCGCCGCCCAGATCATAGATGGCAACCACACCTTCGGCTTTCTGATCCAGGCCATAGGCAACGGCAGCAGCCGTTGGCTCATTAAGCAGGCGCAACACATTGAGGCCGGCAAGTCTGGCGGCATCCTTGGTCGCCTGGCGCTGAGAGTCGTCGAAATAAGCAGGCACGGTAATCACCGCCCCCACCAGTTCGCCACCCAGCGTGGACTCGGCGCGTTGGCGCAGGACCTTGAGAATGTCGGCAGACACTTCGACCGGGCTTTTCGGCCCCTGCACGGTGTCGATGAACGGCATGTGCGACTCGCCGCCAACAAAGCGATAAGGCAGTTGCTCGCCCAATTGCTTGACGTCAGTCAGCCCGCGACCCATTAGGCGCTTGACCGACAGAACGGTGTTGAACGGGTCCTGGGAAGCAGCGACTTTCGCTGACTGCCCCACTTCGACACGATCAGCGTGATAGCGCACGGCGGACGGCAGAATGACCTGCCCTTCTGCATCGGCCAGCGGTTCGGACAGGCCGCTGCGCACTGCAGCAACCAGAGAATTGGTAGTACCCAGGTCGATACCCACAGCCAGACGACGCTGGTGCGGTTGAGGACTCAGGCCGGGTTCGGCGATCTGCAGTAAAGCCATGCTGTTCAGAATAATCACTGGCGCGCGACCGAAGCCGCGCGGGGTTAATCGTCGAGGCGCTCTTCTAACTGGCGCACTTCGTGAGAGAGCTTGTCGAGAAACTGCATACGCCGCATCAGCTTTTCAGCGTGCTCGCGTTGTGCAGCATCATTCCAACAGGCCGCGAAGCTCTGGTTCAGCTCGTCCTGAGCGACCTTGAGCTGACGCTTGAAGGTCGCAACGCCAGCGAGATCAGCCTCTTCCTGCAAGTCCTCAAGGTCTTCGCGCAATTGCATCTGCTGCAGAAGAAACTCGGGATCATGCACCGTGACTTCGAGCGGCACTTCGTTGCCGTTCATTGCCAGCAGGTAGCGCGCCCTTTTCGGCGGGCTTTTCAGGGTTTGATAAGCCTCGTTGAGACTGGCCGAACGCTCCAGCGCCACACGCTGCTCACGCTCTGGGGCATCCGCAAAGCGATCCGGATGCACGTTGCGCGCAAGCTCACGGTAACGAGTGCCCAACTGGTCAAGATCAAGCTGAAACTCGGGCTTGAGATCGAACAGGGCGAAGTGACAGGGAGTACCCACAATAAAAGCCTCAGACGTTGAAGCTTTCGCCACAGCCGCACTCACCGCGCGAGTTGGGGTTGTTGAACTTGAAGCCTTCATTCAACCCTTCACGCACGAAGTCGAGCTCGGTGCCATCCAGATAGACCAGACTCTTCGGGTCAATGATCACCTTGACGCCGTGCATTTCAAACACAGTGTCTTCGCCAGCCGCCTCATCGACGAACTCAAGCACATAGGCAAGACCTGAACAGCCTGTGGTGCGAACACCCAGACGAACGCCATCACCCTTGCCGCGTCCTTCAAGGGAACGTCGTACGTGGTTAGCGGCAGCTTCTGTCATGCTGATAGCCATCGGAACTCCTTAGCCTGTTGCATTAGCCTGTTGCAGTTGACTCTGTAGCAAGCTTCTCTTGAAAAGCCTGCCTGCTTACAGCAGACCTTTCTTCTGCTTGTAATCGCGAACGGCGGCCTTGATGGCGTCTTCAGCGAGTACCGAGCAGTGAATCTTGACCGGCGGCAGCGCCAGCTCTTCAGCCAGCTGAGTGTTCTTGATGGTCTCTGCTTCATCCAGAGTCTTGCCCTTCATCCACTCGGTCGCCAGCGAGCTGGAAGCAATGGCCGAACCGCAGCCGTAGGTCTTGAACTTGGCGTCTTCGATAACGCCCTGCTCGTTGACCTTGATCTGCAAACGCATTACGTCGCCGCACGCTGGAGCGCCGACCATGCCGGTGCCGACATCAGGATCTTCCGCGTTCATCTTGCCGACGTTACGTGGGTTCTCGTAGTGGTCGATGACCTTTTCGCTGTAAGCCATGATTCTATTCCTCTCACATCAGGGAGCCGCTCTGCAGGTCACGCGCAATTGCACATGACCTGTGTTGGAGGCGACTTTAAATTAGTGCGCCGCCCACTCGATCTTGGAGATGTCGACGCCGTCTTTGAACATGTCCCACAGCGGCGAAAGTGTGCGCAGCCGGGTGACAGCCTCGCAAACCTTCTGCGCGGCGTAATCGATTTCTTCTTCAGTGCTGAAACGGCCGAAGGTGAAACGAATCGAGCTGTGCGCCAGCTCATCGTTGCGACCCAGGGCACGCAGCACATACGAAGGCTCAAGCGAGGCCGAGGTACAGGCCGAACCGGACGATACCGCCAGATCCTTGAGCGCCATGATCAGCGACTCGCCTTCGACGTAGTTGAAGCTCAGGTTCAGGTTGTGCGGTACGCGTGCAGTCAGGCTGCCGTTGACGTACAGCTCTTCCAGATTTTCGACCTGCTTGAAGAAACGATCGCTGAGTGCCTTGATGCGCACGTTTTCAGCAGCCATTTCTTCCTTGGCAATGCGGAATGCTTCGCCCATACCGACGATCTGGTGGGTCGCTAGAGTACCGGAACGCATGCCACGCTCGTGACCGCCGCCGTGCATGGTCGCTTCAAGGCGAACACGCGGCTTGCGGCTGACGTAGAGCGCGCCGATACCTTTAGGACCATAGGTCTTGTGCGCCGAGAACGACATGAGGTCAACCTTGAGGCTGGCCAGATCGATTTCAACCTTGCCGGTCGACTGCGCGCCGTCAACGTGGAACAGCACGCCACGCGAACGGGTCAGTTCACCGATCGCAGCGATGTCGTTGATAGTGCCGATCTCATTGTTCACATGCATGACCGAAACCAGGATGGTGTCGTCGCGCAGTGCCGCTTCAATCATGGCAGGCGTGATCAGACCGTCTTCACCTGGCTCGATGTAGGTAACTTCGAAACCTTCGCGTTCAAGCTGGCGAGTGGTGTCGAGGACAGCCTTGTGTTCGACCTTCGACGTGATCAGGTGCTTGCCTTTGCTGGCGTAGAAATGCGCAACACCTTTAATAGCCAGGTTGTTGGATTCAGTGGCACCCGAGGTCCAGACGATTTCGCGCGGATCGGCGTTGACCAGATCAGCGACCTGACGACGAGCGTTCTCGACCGCTTCTTCGGCTTTCCAGCCAAAGACGTGGGAGCGCGAGGCCGGGTTGCCGAAGTTTCCTTCGACGGTCAGGCATTCGATCATTTTCTGCGCGACACGCGGATCGACCGGGGTCGTCGCGGAGTAGTCGAGGTAAATTGGCAATTTCATTGAAGCTCTCCTATCAGGCAGGCGCACCGCTCATTCATCTGCGTTCATTCGACGGCGGACGTTTCGATCTTACCCAGTTGCGACATGTGGTTATGACCACGGCGCATATCCTGGCGCTGAGCGACTTCTTGTACCTCACGGCGAGTGACAAGATCCGCCAAGCTGATACCGCTTAGAAATTCGTGAATCTGCTGGCTCAGGTCGCACCACAAGTGGTGGGTCAGGCAGGTATCGCCAGCGTGGCAATCGCCCAGACCCTGACAGCGCGTGGCGTCGACCGATTCATTGACCGCGTCGACAACCTGAGCCACCTGGATGCCTTTCATGTCGCGCGACAGCTGGTAACCACCACCCGGGCCACGAACACTGGAAACCAGATTGCCGCGACGCAGCTTGGCGAACAGCTGCTCGAGGTAGGACAGGGAAATGCCCTGCCGCTCGGAGATGTCGGCCAGAGACACTGGCCCGTTCTGCGCGTGCAACGCCAGGTCAAGCATGGCTGTTACAGCGTATCGGCCTTTAGTAGTCAGTCGCATGGCGTATACCGCAGAGGTTCGGAATGAGAGCGAGTATGCTATTCCCGAGTAAAAGAGTCAACTATTAGACCAAGTAAAACAGTCGGGATTAGCGAAAAGTGCGGGCTGCATCATAGCAAAGGTGCGACGTAATGGCACGCGTCACACCGCCGTGCCACCTAGCCAACCTTGCCTTCGTGACGATCCTTGACGCAGTCGAATACTTCATCACGCAGCTCGGGAAGGTCTTTGGCGCAGTAATCGCTGCCCAGCCTGCCGAGCGCATCGCACATGCCCTCGAGGCGACCGTCGACCGCCTGCAAATGGTCGAGCAACTGGCCAATGGCGCGAGCGATAGGGTCCGGCATGTCGGCGCTGACGCCATATGCGTCGAAACCGAGCTTTTCAGCCATGACCTTGCGCCGGGCTTCGGTTTCATCGTCGGACTTGACGATGATGCGCCCCGGAATGCCCACGGCCGTTGCCCCCGCAGGCACCGCCTTGGTCACCACTGCGTTGGAACCAATCTTGGCACCGGCACCCACCGTGAACGGCCCGAGCACCTTGGCACCCGCCCCCACCACGACGCCGTCTTCCAGCGTCGGGTGACGCTTGCCGGCATTCCAGCTGGTACCGCCCAGGGTCACGCCCTGGTAAAGCGTCACGTCATTGCCGATCTCGGCGGTTTCGCCGATCACGATGCCCATGCCGTGGTCAATGAAAAAACGGCGACCGATGCGCGCCCCCGGGTGGATCTCGATACCGGTCATCCAGCGACCAAAGTTGGAGACCAGCCGCGCGAGCCACTTCCAGCCGTTGCGCCACAGAATGTGCGCAAAGCGGTGCAACCATATGGCATGCATGCCCGGATAGCAGGTCAGCACCTCAAAGGCATTGCGCGCAGCAGGGTCGCGATGGAATACGCTTTGAATGTCTTCTCGCAGACGCTTGAACATTACTGATCCTTCCGCTTGTAGGGCTCACCGCGTGCGGCTTTCTGGGTTTCGGTGAGCACACCGCGCAGGATACTCAGCTCGGATCGCTCGACCTCGCTACGCCCGTACAGCCTGCGCAGTCGTGCCATCAGATGACGCGGCTTTTCCGGATCAAGGAAACCGATGGCCACAAGCGTCGCTTCGAGGTGCGTGTAAAAGCCTTCCATCTCATCCATCGTCGCCAGCTCGGCATTATGCGCCGAGACCGCTCTGGGCGTTTCGCCCTGCTCTGACTGTGCCGAAGCCGCCAGCCAGGCCATGCGCACTTCGTAGCTGAGCACCTGTACAGCCGCAGCAAGGTTCAGCGAGCTGAACCCGGGGTCCGACGGGATGTGCACATGGAAGTGGCAACGCTGCAGCTCTTCATTGGTCAGCCCTGCGTGCTCGCGACCGAAGACCAGCGCCACTTCCGCGCCCTCTCCGGCCTGCTCGATGACTTTCTCACCGGACGCGCGCGGATCGAGCAACGGCCACGGCAGGCTGCGATCACGCGCGCTGGTGCCGAGCACCAGACGACAGCCGACCAACGCGCCTTCAAGGGTCGCAACAACCTGCGCACCTTCAAGAATATCGGTGGCACCTGACGCACGCGCATCGGCATCAGGCGAAGGAAAGATGCGCGGATCGACCAGCACCAGACGCGAAAGCCCCATGTTTTTCATGGCGCGAGCGGCCCCGCCGATATTTCCGGGATGGGTAGTGCCGACCAGGACAACACGAATGTTCTGCAACAAAGCGAACGCTCACTGACGCGAATTAGGGGGGCAAATCTTACAGAAACGGTTCGACTAACGCTATGAAGCTGTGCGGGCCGGAAGATCGGAACTGACCGCTTGTGACATGAAAAAATCCACACGAACCCGACAACCGTGACAACGCAAGGCTGGAAATAATTCGAATCAGCCCATAGAATGCCCGGCTCTCTTTAACAACCTTAGGTGAATTGTCCATGCAGCCCATGCTGAATATCGCGCTGCGCGCCGCCCGCAGCGCCAGCGAATTGATTTTCCGCTCCATCGAGCGCTTGGATACCATCAAGGTTGACGAAAAAGAAGCCAAAGACTACGTCACAGAGATCGACCGCGCCGCCGAACAGAGCATCATTACCGCTCTGCGCAAGGCCTACCCGACTCACGGCATCCTTGGCGAAGAAAGCGGCCTGCACGAAGGCAGCGGCGAAGGCACCGACTACCTGTGGATCATCGACCCGCTGGACGGCACTACCAACTTCGTTCGCGGCATCCCGCACTTTGCGGTCAGCATCGCCTGCAAATATCGCGGTCGCCTTGAGCACGCTGTTGTTCTGGACCCGGTCCGCCAGGAAGAATTCACCGCCAGCCGTGGTCGCGGCGCTGCCCTGAACGGTCGCCGTCTGCGCGTCAGCCAGCGCAAGAGCCTGGAAGGCGCACTGCTCGGCACCGGCTTCCCGTTCCGTGACAACCAGATGGACAACATCGAGAACTACCTGGGCATGTTCCGCAGCCTGGTAGGCCAGACCGCCGGCATCCGCCGCGCAGGCGCTGCAAGCCTCGACCTGGCTTATGTCGCTGCCGGTCGCTTCGATGCGTTCTGGGAGTCGGGCCTGTCCGAATGGGACATGGCAGCGGGCGCTCTGTTGATTCAGGAAGCAGGCGGTCTGGTCAGCGATTTCACCGGTGGTCACGACTTCCTCGAGAAAGGCCACATCGTTGCGGGCAACACCAAATGCTTCAAGGCCGTGCTGACCGCAATCGCACCGCACCTGCCGCCTTCGCTCAAACGCTAAGCTGCAGACATAAAAAAACCGGCGAAAGCCGGTTTTTTTATGTCTTCTGAAGCTCAGCGGCTGGCGTTACTGCGCCTGACCCAATATCAGCTGACCGTTCTTGTCGACCGGAATCTGGCTACCCGGATCACGCTCCATACGAACCTGACCCACTTTCTCGTTCAACTTGTATTTGACGTTGTAACCCACAACCTTGTCGCTCACATCATTGACCGTCGTGCAGCGGTTCTGCGTAGTGGTGTAGGTATCACGCTCCTGCATGCCTTCCTGAACCTTGTTGCCCGCATAACCACCACCTACCGCACCCGCAACTGTAGCGATCTTCTTGCCGTTACCGCCACCGATCTGGTTAGCCAGCAAACCACCGGCAACCGCGCCAATAACGCTACCGACGATCTGATGCTGGTCCTTGACCGGCGCCTGACGGGTAACGGTTACGTCCTTGCAAACTTCACGGGGGGTTTTGATCTGCTGATTGATCGGCTCTACCGCCAATACATCCGCATACTCAGGACCACCCTTGACCAAGCTATAGGTGGCAACGGCGCCGCCAGCAGTCACTACAGCAGCACCTAACACAGCACCAACAAGCATAGACTTGTTCACTTGAACCTCCTGACCAATCGAAACGCAGCATGACTGCGCAATGCCTAGCCTTGGAGCATAAAAAAAGGCGCGAGTTCAGCACTCGCGCCTTTTTTATGATGGCCGGACCTACGGGAGGTCGTCAGCCTTCTCGACGACCACTGGAGGAATCAGGTCCTCGGTGGTCAGGTTCAGCCAGATCAGCACCACGTTGGCGATGTAGATGGACGAGTAGGTACCCGCCAGTACGCCGATGAACAACGCGATGGAGAAGCCTTCCAGGCTGTCACCGCCAAACACCCACAATGCCACGATCGCCAACAGGGTCGAAACCGAGGTGGCAATGGTGCGCAGCAGTGTCTGCGTGGTGGAGATGTTGACGTTCTCGATCAGCGAAGCCTTGCGCAGCAGACGGAAGTTTTCGCGTACCCGGTCGAAGACCACGATGGTGTCGTTCAGCGAGTAACCGATGATCGCCAGCACCGCCGCCAGCACCGTCAAGTCGAAGGTGATCTGGAAGAACGACAGGATACCCATCGTCACCACCACGTCGTGGATCAGCGACACGATCGCCCCGACTGCGAATTTCCACTGGAAGCGGAATGCCAGGTAAATCAGAACACCGCCCAGCGCCATCAGCATGCCGAGACCGCCCTGGTCGCGCAGCTCTTCACCGACCTGCGGGCCGACGAACTCGACACGCTTGACCACTGCCGGGTTATCGGCACCGGCCTTGCGCAGCGCCTCGGCAACCTGAGCGCCCAGTTGCGGATCCTCACCCGGCATGCGCACCAGCAAGTCAGTGGTGGCACCGAAGCTCTGTACAACGGCTTCGTGATAGCCCGCTGAAACCAGCTCCTGGCGAACCTTGCCCAGATCGGCTGGACGCTCGTAGGTCAGCTCGATGAGCGTACCGCCGGTGAAGTCCAGACCAAAGTTGAGCCCTTTATGGAACCAGCTGAACAGCGCCAGTGCGGTAAGGAGCATCGTGATGGCGAACGCAACATTGCGAACGCCCATGAAGTTGATGGTACGTAACATGGCAGCCCCTTAAATCCACAACTTCTTGAAGTCACGACCGCCGTAGATCAGGTTGACCATAGCGCGGGTCACCATGATGGCCGTGAACATCGAGGTAAAGATCCCGAGCGACATGGTCACCGCAAACCCTTTGACCGGGCCGGTGCCCATCGCAAAGAGAATGCCGCCGACCAGCAGCGTCGTCAGGTTGGCGTCGAGGATCGCCGTGTAGGCACGATCGAAACCTTCGTTGATAGCACGCTGGACCGTCATGCCGTTGGCGATCTCTTCACGAATACGCGAGAAGATCAGCACGTTGGCATCCACCGCCATACCCATGGTCAACACGATACCGGCGATACCTGGCAGGGTCAGTGTTGCACCCAGCAAGGACATCAGTGCCAGCAGCATGACCATGTTAAAGGCCAGTGCGACGGTCGCGATCAGACCGAAGAAGCGGTAGATCGCCATGATGAACAGCGAGACGAACAGCATGCCCCACAGGGAAGCATCGATACCCTTGGTGATGTTGTCGGCACCCAGGCTCGGGCCAATGGTGCGTTCTTCAGCGAAGTACATCGGTGCCGCCAGACCACCAGCACGCAACAGCAGCGCCAGTTCGGAAGATTCACCCTGACCGTTCAGACCGGTAATCCGGAACTGACTGCCCAGCGGCGACTGAATGGTCGCCAGACTGATGATTTTCTTTTCTTCCTTGAAGGTCTGCACCGGCACGTCTTTTTCGACGCCGTTGACCATCTGTTTGGTGTAGGTGGTGGTCGGACGCTGCTCGATGAAGATCACCGCCATGCTGCGACCCACATTGCTGCGGGTTGCGCGGCTCATCAGCTCGCCACCGTGGCCATCAAGATTGATGTTCACCTGTGGACGGCCATGCTCGTCGAAGCTGGCCTTGGCGTCAGTCACCTGATCGCCAGTGATGATCAGACCACGCTCCACCGCCGCTGCCGGACGACCGCCTTCGCGGAATTCGAACATCTCGGTGGTGCCTTTCGAATCATCCGGGCCTGCGCCCAGACGGAATTCGAGGTTGGCGGTCTTGCCCAGAATACGCTTGGCTTCGGCCGTGTCCTGCACACCCGGCAGCTCGACCACGATGCGGTTGGCACCCTGGCGCTGAACCAGCGGCTCGGCAACGCCCAGCTCGTTGACACGATTACGCACGGTAGTCAGGTTCTGCTTGATCGAGTATTCGCGAATCTCGGCCAGCTTGGCCGGCGTCAACGCCATGCGCAGTACGGGAATACCGTTCAGCTCGGCAGGCGTGATTTCGAAATCGGTGAAGGTCTTGCGCACCAGTGCACGAGCCTGCTCGCGCTCTGCGTCATCGGTAAAGCCCAGCTGAATCACATTGCCCAGTTGCGGCAGGCTGCGATAACGCACCTTTTCCTTGCGCAACAGGGATTTGACTTCGCCTTCATAAACCTTCAGACGTGCATCGATCGCCTTGTCCATGTCGA
Source organism: Pseudomonas syringae group sp. J254-4 (assembly GCF_032586855.1). Taxonomy (NCBI): domain Bacteria; kingdom Pseudomonadati; phylum Pseudomonadota; class Gammaproteobacteria; order Pseudomonadales; family Pseudomonadaceae; genus Pseudomonas; species Pseudomonas syringae group sp. J254-4. The sequence goes on from NZ_JAWHOO010000003.1 coordinate 217,595, forward strand.
CTTCCAGCAGGAAGTGCACACCACCGGACAGGTCGAGACCGAGCTTCATCGGGCTTGCACCCAGGTGACGCAACCAGGTCGGCGTGGTACGCGCCAGGTTCAGCGCAACGACATAGTCGTCACCCAACGCCTTGCGCACGACATCCTTGGCTGGCAACTGGTCTTCCTGCTTGCTCAGACGCAACAAACCGCCCTTGCCATTCTCGGCCAGAGAAGAAGCCTTGACCGAGATGCCGGCATCGGCAAGCGCCTTGGCTGCACGATCCACGTCTGCCTGATTGACTTGCAGTGCAGTGCTTGCACCGCTGATCTGGATGGCAGAATCATCAGGGTAGAGATTGGGTGCGGAATAAATAAAACCGACCACCAGCACCGCCAGGATCAGTATGTATTTCCACAGAGGGTATTTGTTCAGCATCACGCCGCCCGCTTAAAACGCGGGGCGCCTTGCGCGCCCCGTCGATGGGTAAAAAGTTACTGCTCAGATCGCTTTCAGGGTGCCTTTTGGCAGAGTGGCCGCGATGGCGCCCTTCTGGATTTTCAGCTCAACGGTGTCAGACACTTCGATCACTACGAAGTCGTCGGTCACTTTGTTGATCTTGCCCGCGATGCCGCCGCTGGTCACAACTTCATCGCCTTTCTGCAGGTTGCCCAGCAGGTTTTTCTGCTCTTTGGCGCGCTTGGCCTGTGGACGCCAGATCATCAGATAGAAGATGACCAGGAAGCCGACCAGAAAAATCCACTCGAAACCACTGCCCGCAGGACCGGCAGCCGGTGCAGCAGCATCCGCAAAAGCGGGAGAGATGAAAAAGCTCATTTGTCGCTCCAGTTACATAATTAGTATAAAAAGCAGGAAAAACTCGTTCTGTTTCAACCCAGAGGCGGCGTTGGAAGGCCGCGTTTGGCATAGAAGGCATCGACGAAGGCGGCCAATGTACCCTGTTGAATAGCCTCGCGCAAACCAGCCATAAGCAGCTGGTAGTGGCGCAAATTATGGATCGTATTCAGCATGCTCCCCAGCATTTCTCCGCACTTGTCCAGGTGATGCAGATAAGCGCGCGAGAAGTTCTTGCAGGTGTAGCAATCGCAGGTCGGATCCAGCGGCGAATTGTCGTGGCGATGGAACGCGTTACGGATTTTCAATACACCGGTATCGGTGAACAGATGGCCGTTGCGGGCGTTGCGGGTCGGCATCACGCAGTCGAACATGTCGACGCCACGGCGCACACCTTCGACCAGATCTTCCGGCTTGCCTACACCCATCAGGTAACGAGGTTTGTCTGCCGGCATGAGGCCTGGCAGGTAGTCCAGCACCTTGATCATCTCGTGCTTGGGCTCGCCCACCGACAGACCGCCAATCGCCAGACCGTCAAAGCCGATCTCATCCAGACCTTCCAGCGAACGCTTGCGCAGGTTCTCGTGCATGCCACCCTGAACAATGCCGAACAGCGCAGCAGTGTTTTCGCCATGCGCAACCTTGGAGCGCTTGGCCCAACGCAACGACAGCTCCATGGAGACACGCGCCACATCTTCGTCAGCCGGGTAAGGCGTACATTCGTCGAAGATCATCACGACGTCCGAGCCCAGATCACGCTGAACCTGCATCGACTCTTCAGGGCCCATGAACACCTTGGCACCATCAACCGGAGAGGCGAAGGTCACGCCCTCCTCCTTGATCTTGCGCATCGCGCCCAGGCTGAACACCTGAAAACCGCCGGAGTCAGTCAGAATCGGCCCCTGCCACTGCATGAAATCGTGCAGGTCACCGTGGCCCTTGATGACTTCGGTGCCGGGACGCAGCCACAGGTGAAACGTGTTGCCCAGAATCATCTGCGCACCGGTCGCCTCGATATCACGCGGCAGCATGCCCTTGACCGTGCCATAGGTGCCCACCGGCATGAACGCCGGGGTCTCGACCACACCACGCGGAAAGGTCAACCGACCGCGACGGGCCTTGCCGTCGGTGGCCAGCAATTCGAAAGACATACGACAGGTGCGACTCATGCGTGATCCTCTGGTGCCGATTCCTGTGGGGCCGTCGGCGCGGGATTGCGGGTGATGAACATCGCATCACCGTAACTGAAGAAGCGGTAGCCGTGCTCGATGGCCGCAGCATAAGCCGCCATCGTCTCGGGATAACCGGCGAACGCCGAAACCAGCATCAACAGCGTGGATTCAGGCAAATGAAAATTGGTCACCAGGGCATCGACCACATGAAATGGCCGGCCCGGATAGATGAAGATGTCGGTATCGCCACTGAACGGTTTCAGTTCGCCATCGCGCGCGGCACTCTCCAGCGAGCGCACGCTGGTGGTCCCGACGGCAACCACCCGCCCGCCCCGTGCACGGCATGCGGCCACAGCGTCGACCACGTCCTGGCCAACTTCCAGCCATTCGCTGTGCATGTGGTGATCTTCGATCTGCTCGACACGCACCGGCTGGAATGTACCCGCGCCGACGTGCAGCGTGACGAACGCAGTCTCGACGCCCTTGGCGGCAATCGCCTCGAGCAGCGGTTGATCGAAATGCAGGCCGGCAGTCGGTGCAGCCACAGCGCCTGCACGCTGCGCGTAAACGGTCTGATAACGCTCGCGGTCCGCGCCTTCATCCGGACGGTCTATATAAGGAGGCAACGGCATATGGCCGACACGCTCCAGCAACGGCAGCACTTCTTCGGCGAAGCGCAGTTCAAACAGCGCATCGTGCCGCGTCACCATCTCGGCCTCGCCACCGCCATCGATCAGAATCGACGAGCCAGGCTTGGGCGACTTGCTGGAACGCACATGCGCCAGCACACGATGGCTGTCCAGCACGCGCTCGACCAGAATCTCCAGCTTGCCGCCGGAGGCCTTTTGCCCGAACAGACGTGCGGGAATGACCCGGGTATTGTTGAACACCATCAAATCGCCCGGGCGCAGATGCTCGAGCAAATCGGTGAATTGACGATGTGCCAGCGCGCCAGTCGGCCCGTCGAGGGTCAACAGACGACTGCTGCGACGCTCGGCCAGTGGATGGCGAGCAATCAGGGAATCGGGGAGTTCGAAGGTAAAGTCAGCGACGCGCATGATCGGGTTCGTTTAGCAGGGCCGGGAAGTTTATCCGGTTTGGCGGCATTAGTAAAAAACCTGCGTAAATCCCTGTTGACCAACGGAAAACTCATCCTTATACTTCGCCGCCATTGAGCCCTGATGGCGGAATTGGTAGACGCGGCGGATTCAAAATCCGTTTTCGAAAGAAGTGGGAGTTCGATTCTCCCTCGGGGCACCACCAAATTGAAGAAAGACCTTGAAATTCAAGGTCTTTTTTTTCGTCTGCTGAAAAGTGGTCTGATTCAATCCTAGCTCTGGCACCACCCTTCTTGGATAGGATGCTAAACGTTCAGAACGGCGTTCCTGCACGGAACATTCGTCGTTCGATGAATAGTGGCAGAAGACCTCAAAACGCCGCCGCCCCCCTCACTTGAACCTCTCGAACCGCCAGCACTGACGAGGCGTTTGCCTGACGTTTCGATACGCGCGTGGAACCCTATCGGGCAAATTTGCCACCCACCCGGCAACTCCACAGTGGCGAACCGATTATGAGTAGCCTTTTCTACAAAACCTTGCTTGATGACTTTTCACGATCCATGGAGATGCACGCCTTGGTGTTTGACGATAAGGGTGCGTGCAACTTGATCATTGACAAGGCATTTGCTCTGACGCTGTTGCGCGATGACACGCATCAACGTTTGTTGCTGATCGGCCTGCTTGAACCGCACGAGGATCTGCCCTTGCAGCGCCTGTTGGCTGGCGCTCTCAACCCACTTGTGAATGCCGGCCCCGGCATTGGCTGGGATGATCAAAGCGGCCTGTATCACGCCTACCAGAGCATCCCGCGGGAAAAAGTCAGCGTGGAGATGCTGAAGCTCGAAATTGCAGGATTGGTCGAATGGATGAGGTGTTGGCGAGAAGCTCGCACGTGACCGCGTTTTTCAATCTTCCGACGTGTTTCAACTACTCATGCTTAGAGTAAGGAGCTACTAGTGAATCCTATCCATGCACGCTTCTCCAGCGTAGAAGCGCTCAGACAATCAAACGTTGATATTCAGGCAATCAAATCCGAGGGTCAGCTAGAAGTCAACGGCAAGCGTTACCAGATTCGTGCGGCCGCTGACGGCTCGATCGCGGTACTCAGACCCGATCAGCAGTCTAAAGCAGACAAGTTCTTCAAAGGCGCAGCGAATCTTATTGGCGGACAAAGTCAGCGTGCTCAAATAGCTCAAGTTCTCAATGAGAAAGCGGCAGCGGTTCCACGTCTGGACAGAATGTTGGGCAGACGCTTCGATCTGGAGAAGGGCGGAAGTAGCGCTGTGACCGGCGCAATCAAGGCTGCCGACAGCCGCGCGTCATCAAAACAGACATTTGCCGGCTTCCAACAGTGGGCTGAAAAAGCTGAAGCACTCGGACGCGATACAGAAATCGGTATTTACATGATCTACAAGAGGGACACGCCCGACACAACACCTATGAATGCGGTAGAGCAAGAAGATTACCTACAAACGCTACAGGCTCTCGATAGCAAGAAAAACCTTATCATACGCCCGCAGGTCCATGACGATCGGCAGGTAGAAGAGCTTGATCTGCGCCGATACATCGCTGAAGAAGGAAATGCCAGAACCGGCTTTTTTAGAATGGTCCCTAAAGACCGGCGCCCAACAGAGGCAAACTCGGGCCGACTTACCATCGGTGTAGAACCTAGATATGGAGCACAACTGGCCCGCGCAATGGCAACCATGATCGACAAAGACAAAGCCGTGACACAAGGTAAAGTCGTCGGCCCGGCAAAATATGGTCAGCAAACTGACTCTGCCATTCTTTACATAAATGGCGATCTTGCAAAAGCAGTCAAACTGGGCGAAAAGCTGAAAAAACTGAGCGGTATCCCTGCTGAAGGATTCGTCGAACATACACCTTTAAGCATGCAGTCGACCGGTCGCGGTCTTTCTTATGCCGAGTCGGTTGAAGGGCAGTCCAGCAGCCACGGACAGGCGAGGACACACGTTATCATGGATGCCTTGAACGGCCAGGGCCCAATGGAAGACAGGCTAAAGACGGCGTTGGCAGCAAGAGGCTATGACCCGGAAAATCCGGCGCTCAGGGCCCGGAACTGAAATCGGGGCTTAAATAGCCCACGCACTCACTACCTTGGTTGTCAGCATGCAAAAGCCCGCTTACTGCGGGCTTTTGCATTATTTACGGGTCGTTGCCTGATGGGTGCGAACGCGACACTGTATAAACCTGTCAACTGGCCGCATATCGGCAACGTGCTCCTCTACCTCGGTATCAAAACGCCGATATTTTCTTGGCAAGCTAGAAAACCCGAGGATTGAAGACAGGCGAAATAACATCAGTACCTGATACGCAGCATAATAAGAAGAGGCTTGAAAAAGTGTTCAAACCTCTTCTCTGTTATCAATGCGCCTTGGCAATCCCGAACTGGTCCAGCACCGGGTCAACGTTATGATCGAACGCCTTCTGCGCCTTGTGCTTCTTGACCGCATCAATGATCGCGGAGATACCAAAACCCAATGCCATGGCGCCGTCGATGGCCCAGCCGATAACCGGGATTGCAGCACCCAGTGCCGCGCCCGCAGCAAGCCCGGTGGCTTCGCCGGCGACCAGGCCGACGGCGCGGCCGATCATCTGCCCGCCCAGACGCCCGAGACCGGCGGAGGCCTCGCGGCCCATCATCTTCGCCCCGGCGTCGACCCCTCCCTTGATCGCCTCGGCGCCCAGCTTCGTGCTGTCGTAAATGGCCTGCGTCGCGCCAAGCTTGTCGCCGTTGGCGAGCATGGTGGATACCGATGCAAAGCCCATGACTGAATTCAGCACCTTGCCACCCGCCCCGGCATCAGCAAGCTGAGCCAACAGCGAAGGGCCGCCCTCTTCATCGCTTTTGCCTTCCAGCAACTTGCGACCTTTTTTGGAGTTCTGCAGCTCATTCAATGTGCTGGTCGTGTAGTTTTCATGCTCGCCTTCAACGAAATCAGCGGGCAGCACACTTTCATAGGCCGCTTTCTGGTTGTCTGCGGTTTGCAGGGCTTCGCTGGCATCGGCCTTTTTCTGGCCGAGCAATTGTTTCAATGCGCCGCCTTCGCTGAAGTTGCGAACGTACGAATCGGCAATAGACGATTGCAGATCAGGTCGATTGCTGACCACTTGCTCGGCCGTCGGCACTTCGGCATCGGGAAACAGATCTTTCTGCAGTTGCAATTGCGCCGACAGACCGCTGATAGCGCCGCTGTAATCGGGGTTTGGCTTGTGCTTGTCGACCGCTTTGTCCGCTGTCGACATGTCGGTCTGCAGCGCCTTGCCGCTGTTGACGTTTTCAGCTTGCTCGGCCACCGCTTTTTGCAGCGCGCTATCGCTGCGCACCAGTTTGCGTTCCTGCTCGGGAATGCTTTTGTTGAGGTAAGCCTGAACGTCGGGATCGGCCTGTAGCTGAGCGATTCTTTCGTTGAGGCCAGCCTCGGTTTTTTCAGTGTTGCGCAAGCCGCGACCGGCGATCACGCTCTGCTGGGTTTGCTGCAACTTGACCATCACGGCGGCTTTCTGCGCGCCGGTGTAAGACTTGGGTTTATCGAAAACACCGGCGTCCAGCTTGCTGATGTCGATACCCGCTACAGAATTCAGGGTCGCCGCATCGCTGAGCATGCTGGCGAACTGGCCACCATTGGTGGGCGCACTTTTCCTGATCCATTCGCTCATGTTTTTCGCGTCAAACAACTGGTCGGGACTGTGCGCAGCTTTCTTGCGCCCGGTCATCCCCGCCTCGTCCACCTGGCTGAGGAAGCCCGGCTGCGACCACGTGCTGCAGGATTGCTTGAGCGTACCCGACAACCCGGGGTTATTTTCAGCCAGCCCTTTCAAGTCGTCGGCACTGATATTGCCGTCCACGTCGGTCTTGTCAGTCGCACCGACCGCATGATGCGGGTCAGCGGCCACCGTCAGCGGCATATTGGCCCGCATCACTGCGGCATTGCGCACCATTTCCAGGGATTGAGGATCCGCATCGGGGTTGTCCTCCATGTATTTACCCAGGTCCTTGTCGGCAGCGTCCGCGGCCTTTTCCATATTTTTGGCGAACGCCTTGAGGTCTTTGTTGGTGATTTTGCCATCCGCGTTGCCGCCATCCTTACCGACGTCCACAGCCGTCTTCAACGCAGGGTTGGCGTTGATGAACGCCATCGCCTTGTCAGCATTGGGGCCGTGCTCTCTGGCCATCCAGGCGGCCGCAATCGGCCGGTTGAGTTCTTTTGCCGCCTGCTCGCGTTCTTCGGGCGGCAGATGGGCGACCATCGGATCCCAGCGCTTGAGGGCCTCGGGCGAAGAGTATTCGGAGTTATCGAGAAACGCGGCATCGGTAGCGCTTGGGGCGTTTGCCGGGTCGGAGGCAGCCGCCGCAGGTGACGCGCTCGCGGTTGACGAGACCGATGTCATCGGCGATACCTGATCACTGTCCTGATCGATGCTGGAGGTACTTTCGCTACTGCTGCTGCGAGTCAGCAGACTCATCAGCGATGAGCCGCTTTGCTCGGTATCGGAAAAGGAAGATGTATTGTCGTTGGCCTGGCCGAACTGCACAAAGGCCTGACCACCACCTGCGCTGCTCTGCGTGAGCGAGGCCTTGGCTAATGGCGTCTCAGCAGCCAGTTCGCCAGAGGTGGGTTGATTCACGATGCTGCCGAGGGCAGGACTGGGAGAACTGGATATACGCATGGTTGCCATCCAAGTGGTGAGGGATGGCAACTGTGTGGTTTTGCGCGCGAGTTGGTTCCAGACAGATATCCACTCAGGCGAACGGGTCAATCTGCTGCTTCAATTGCACCCGCGCCCGGGACAGTCGCGAGCGCACAGTGCCAATCGGTACGCCGAGCGTGTTCGCCGTATCCTGATAATTGCCATCCATCTCCAGCGACACTTCCAGGACCTTTTGCATGTTCGACGGCAAGCAATCGATGGCTGCGATGACGCGTGCCAATTGCCTGTGTCCGTCTACCTGATGAGTGATATCGCCATTCCATTCCAGCTCTGAATGAACGTCGTCTTCCCAGCTTTCCTGATAGGGCTGACGATACATTTTGCGGAAGTGATTGCGGATCAGGTTCAACGCAATGCCACACAGCCAGGTCTGCGGCTTGCTGGCATGCTGAAACTTGTGCTCGTTGCGCAGGGCCTCCAGAAATACGCATTGCAGGATGTCATCGACATCATCCGGGTTCATTACGCGCTTCTGAATGAACGCTCTGAGCATCTGTATCTGATCAGCCGTCAGTTGACGGATACCGGCAGACGAAGAGTCATTACGTGGCTGGGTTGCATCAAGGATCACTAGGTTCGGAAACATGGGCTTACCTTAATTTAATGGTGTGCAAGCCCTATAGCGATAACCGTGCCAGCCAAAATACTTATTTAAGCTATTGATTTATATAACTATTTTAAAATATGTAATTCTTTGTAATACATTTTTTTGCGCAACGCCGCTTTTATCCCTACAGCTTTTGGCACAACAGCGTCAGCTCCTTTTACAAGGGAACCGAATCCTGGCCAGGCCCCACTCAGCGGTCATGACCAGGCTCAGAACCGTCCTATGAAAATCGTCGCCCCGCCTATATTGCCAACCCACACGGTCACGCCGATTCGCGCCGTCACGCCCGCTGCGCGAGCGATTCCCGGGACCCTATCGTCGGAAAAAGGCACGTCATCGCAACAGGTCTCGCGCTTCGCCGCAGCACTGGTGCAAAACAGCCGGATACTGCGCCAGCGCGAACTGATCGCAAGCAGAAATGCACTGCAATCACGGGCCGTCAAACTGGGTGAGCTCTATCAGTTGTTGATGAGCGCCAACGACACCGGGCTGGATAATGCCGCGAGGCTGCTGCGCAAAAAACTCCTGCAAGAGAACGACACGGAACTGGAACAGGTTCTGGAATTTGCCGATGGCGATGCGGCCAAGGCCCACGTGGTGCTGCAAGCGGCGCGCAAACAGGCTGAGGAAGATGGCGCTGAAGGCGAGTACGTGGCGCTCACCCAAACGCTGAAACAGTTGCGACGCAAGTTCGGACCACACGCCCGAGCGGGCATAAATACTGCCAGGGCGTTCGGGCGGCAGAACGTCGACAACAAACGTCGAGCCGCATTGCGCAACCTGTATGGCGTAGCGGTTTCCGGACAGCCGAACGTGACCGGTCTGATCGAAGCCTTGATCAGCGAGCAGGAGGAGACCGGAGACTTCGACCTCAACCTGCGCGACATGCGTAGAGCCATTGCCGACGATCTGTCGGCGATTACCCCTTCGGCATCTCATGAACAGCTGCGCACATTGATGCACGGGCTGACCACGGCACGGCACGTGACGACGTTGTTGCGCGGTTGTGAACACCTGCTTGGGCGCATGCGCAACAAGAACCCTGACCTGAAGGTGGATCCGCCAGCCTTTCTCAAACACTTGCTGACCCTGACGGCCAATGGAATGAACGTGAACCAGACCCTGCAACTGACTCAACACATCGGAGGTGCCAGGCTCAAGAACCAGCTGGCGTTTCTCAATGGCTTGCGGCCGATGCTGATGCAATTGCCCATCCTGCTCTGGAAGGACATGAAAAGCCGCCAGGCTGCGCTGAATAACCTGCTCACCCTGATGGCAGAACTGACTCAACAGGAACAGAAGCAGCTTTTTGAGGGACTTGCCGGATGAATCAAGTCATCAACTTTCTGAACATGATTGCCCTGTCGGCCATGCGCCGGTCAGAGCTGGTTGGCGCATTCTTCGTCATCGCCATTGTCTTCATGATGATCACCCCCCTGCCCACCGGGCTGGTTGATGTGTTGATTGCGGTGAACATCTGTATCTCGTGCCTGCTGATCATGCTGGCGATGCATTTGCCAAGACCGCTGGCATTTTCGACCTTTCCGGCCGTGCTGTTGCTGACCACCATGTTTCGTCTGGCGCTGTCGATTTCCACCACACGATTGATCCTGCTCAATCAGGACGCCGGGCACATTGTCGAAGCCTTCGGCCAGTTCGTGGTGGGTGGCAACCTGGCGGTAGGCCTGGTGATCTTTCTGATCCTGACAGTGGTCAACTTTCTGGTTATCACCAAAGGTTCGGAACGGGTTGCCGAGGTCGGCGCACGGTTTACGCTGGACGCGATGCCCGGCAAGCAGATGTCCATCGACAGTGACCTGCGCGCCAACCTGATAACCGTTCAGGAGGCGCGCAAGCGTCGCGCCGAGCTGAACAAGGAAAGTCAGTTGTTCGGAGCCATGGATGGCGCGATGAAGTTCGTCAACGGTGATGCCATTGCCAGCCTGATCATCGTTGCCATCAACATGATCGGCGGTATTTCCATCGGCGTGTTGCAGCACAACATGAGCGCAGGCGATGCGTTGCAGCTGTATACCGTGTTGACCATTGGTGACGGCCTGATTGCACAGATTCCGGCGCTGCTGATCTCCGTAACCTGCGGCATGATCATCACCCGTGTACCCAATACCGAGGCCGGCGCAGAGGCCAACATTGGCCGTGAAATCGCCGAACAGATCACCAGCCAGCCCAAGGCGTGGATCATCGCCGCAGTGGCCATGCTCGGCTTCGCGGCCCTGCCGGGTATGCCCACGGGAGTGTTCATCACCATCGCGATCATCTGCGGTGCCGGGGGCATGCTGCAGTTGCAACGGGCAAAACCCAAGCCCGACGAACAACGCGCCACTGCCGTCGCCCCGGAAATGAACGGCAAGGAAGACCTGCGTACCTTCTCACCCAGCCGGCAGTTCGTCCTGCAGTTTCACCCAGGCCAGGACAGCGCACAGATAGAGGCACTGATCAGCGAAATACGTCGGCGACGCAATAGACTGGTGGTGCAATACGGTCTGACCCTGCCTTCGTTCATTATTGAACATGCCGATCATCTTCCTCCGGACGAGTTTCGCTTCACCGTCTACGACGTACCCATGCTCAAGGCGACATTTACCCAGTCCCATGTCGCCGTGGACGCCCGCCAACTCGGTGGTGAAAACCTCCCGGCGGCGATCCCTGGCAATACCGACCGCCAGGAAGATCAATGGGTGTGGTTGCCTGCCGAGCAATGCGGTGAGCTGAACCCGGTCAGCGCCATGACTCTGATTGTCGAACGCATGGAACGCGCATTGCAGTCCTGCGCGCCGCAGTTCATCGGCTTGCAGGAGACCAAAGCCATCCTCAGCTGGCTGGAATCCGAGCAGCCGGAGCTCGCGCAAGAGATACAGCGGGTGCTCACGCTGACGCGCTTCTCGGCGGTTCTGCAACGTCTCGCGTCGGAGCGCGTACCGCTCAGGGCAATCCGGCTGATCGCCGAAACCCTGATCGAGCATTGCCAGCATGAACGCGATACCAACGTGCTGACCGACTACGTGCGCATCGCGCTCAAATCGCAGATCTACCACCAGTATTGCGGTGCCGAAGGCCTGCAAGTGTGGTTGCTCACGCCGGAAAGCGAGGGCTTGTTGCGCGACGGTCTGCGCCAGACACAGACCGAAACGTTCTTCGCACTGAGTAACGAGATCAGTCAGATGCTCGTGCAACAAATGAATATCGCATTCCCGGTGCGCGCGCCCGAACAGGCGGTACTGCTGGTCGCGCAGGACCTGCGCAGCCCGCTGCGGACCTTGTTGAGGGAGGAGTTCTATCACGTTCCCGTACTGTCTTTCGCAGAAATCAGCAACGCGGCCAAGGTCAAGGTAATGGGTCGCTTCGACCTAGAAGACGATCTTGAGCCAATGGACAACGAGCACGCAGCTTGAGCCTTTCAGGCTTGAGCAAAGGGAGACTTTCAGATGTTTGAATTACGCGTACTGAACGGTCAGCACCAAGGCGCAGCCTTGCCACTGGTGGGCGAGCAATGGTCGATTGGCTCTGCCGCGCAACACGATCTGGCACTGGACGACGCGGGTGTGGAAAGCCTGCACTGCCGCCTGCAACGCCTGGACGACAGCTGGACACTGAACGCTGAAGAAGGCGCGGTGTGCGACGAAGAAGGTAACGCCCGGCCCAGCATTGACCTGACACTCAACACTGCGTTCATGTTGGGTTCAGTGTGGTTGTGCGTTTCGCCCGCAGACGATGAGTGGCCTTCAGTGCCAGCAGTCATCCCGAAACAGCCACAGGCTGACCCCGAGCCAGCACGCAATGATGTGCCGCTGAAAAAGGTCAAGTCGCGCTCGCAATTGCTCAACCGTACCACAGGGATCATCGCCGGCTTGCTGGTGGGTGTCATCGGCAGCGCCTGGAGCCTGACCCGCCCGCCCGCCATTGCAATGGACCAAGGCCCCGGCCACATGGCCTCGGTCACAGCAGAGGCACCGGCAGAGACACCTCCAACACCGGCAAAGACCATCAAACCCGCGGCCGACAAACGCATACGCCTGACCAGCGCGGAGGCAGTCCGCCATCAGTTGGGCACCATGCTCAGCGACCGGCTGCTGACCGATGTCAGCGTGGAAGAAACAGCCGAGGGGCTGGTGCTCAACGGCGATCTCAAAGAGGAATCCCTGCTGGTCTATCAACGCATGCTGCAGCGTTTCAAGGACCGCTATGAATCGCCGGTGACGGTGTTCGACAACGTCGCCAGCACACGTAGCGCCCTGCCCTTCGTGGTGGTTCAGATCATGACCGGCCCGCATGCGCATCTGGTGACTGCAGACGGCCGCCGTATCTATGTGGGTGACGAAGTGGATGGCCTGCGCCTGACGCGAATCGACAATCAGCGCCTGCAATTCGACGGCAATCGCCACATTGAGGTGAACTGGTGAATGCTGCACTGAGCCAATGGAAAGACACCCACGCAGCGCGCTTGCGTGACTACAGCGCCGTGCGCGTCAGTGGCCGGGTCAGTGCAGTGCGCGGAATTCTGCTGGAATGCAAGATTCCTGCGGCCAAGGTGGGCGATCTTTGCGAGGTGAGCAAAGCCGACGGCAGCTTCCTGCTGGCTGAAATAGTCGGTTTCACTCAGGAATGTACGCTGCTCAGCGCCCTGGGCGCACCCGACGGAATTCAGGTCGGGGCTCCGATCCGCCCGCTGGGCATCGCCCACCGGATTGGCGTTGACGACAGTTTGCTGGGCTGTGTTCTGGATGGCTTCGGACGTCCGCTGCTCGGTGATTGCCTCGGTGCTTTTGCCGGACCGGATGATCGTCGCGAAACACTGCCAGTGATCGCCGACGCCTTGCCACCCACCCAGCGCCCGCGCATCACCAACGCCCTGCCCACCGGGGTACGCGCCATCGACAGCGCCATCCTCCTGGGCGAAGGTCAACGTGTGGGGCTGTTCGCCGGTGCTGGCTGTGGCAAGACCACACTGATGGCCGAACTGGCCCGCAACATGGGCTGCGATGTCATCGTCTTCGGGCTGATCGGCGAACGGGGCCGCGAGCTGCGCGAGTTTCTCGACCATGAACTGGACGAAACCCTACGCGCCCGCTCGGTGCTGGTCTGTGCCACCTCCGATCGCTCAAGCATGGAGCGCGCACGCGCAGCGTTCACCGCGACCGCTATCGCCGAGGCATTCCGCGCACGAGGCCAGAAAGTGCTGTTGCTGCTCGACTCCCTGACCCGGTTTGCCCGTGCGCAGCGGGAGATAGGGATTGCCTCGGGCGAACCGTTGGGGCGTGGCGGCCTGCCACCCTCGGTTTACACCTTGCTGCCACGCCTGGTCGAGCGCGCCGGCATGAGTGAGAACGGCTCGATCACCGCCCTCTATACCGTGCTGATCGAGCAGGACTCGATGAACGATCCGGTGGCGGATGAAGTGCGTTCACTGCTCGACGGGCACATCGTGCTGTCCCGCAAGCTGGCCGAGCGCGGGCATTACCCCGCCATTGACGTATCCGCCAGCATCAGCCGGATCCTCAGCAATGTCACCGGCCGCGAACACCAGCGAGCGAACAATCGTCTGCGCCAGCTACTGGCTGCCTACAAACAAGTGGAAATGCTCCTGCGGCTGGGCGAATACCAGGCCGGTGCAGACCCGGTGACCGATTGCGCGGTGCAACTGAATGACGACATCAACGCCTTTCTGCGCCAGGACCTGCGTGAGCCGGTGCCCTTGCAGGAAACCCTGGACGGGTTGTTGCGGCTTACCTCCCGACTGCCGGAGTGATCATGGACGACACACTGGAAGACGACCCACAGCGCGCGGCACTGGAACAGGTGATCAGCTTGCTGACCCCGCTGCGCCAGCATCGTCAGGCGAGCGCTGAACGGGCTCATCGCCACGCGCAGGTGGAACTGAAATCGATGCTCGACCACTTATCAAAAACACGGGCATCGCTGGATCAGGAACGTGACAACCACAAGCGGCGTCGCGAGGGCCTGTCTCAGCAACACCTGGAAAAGACCATCAGCCTGAACGATATCGACCGATGGCATGAGAAAGAAAAACACATGCTCGACCGCCTGGCCTGTATTCGGCAGGACGTGCAGCAACAGCAATTGCGGGTAGCCGAACAGCAGGCGTTGCTTGAGCAGAAGCGCCTGCAAGCCAAAGCGTCTCAGCGCGCGGTCGAGAAACTCGCCTGCATGGAGGAGACGCTCAACGAAGAAGGTTAAGTGACGATGACCGCACCGATCAAACACCCGGCCAAAGCGCCAACGGCACCACCCGTAGTGCATGCCACGCCGCCTTCTGCGCCCGCGCAGCGCGCACCGGACAAGGCTGATGAGAATCCACCGGCTTTTGGCAGTACAACGCGTACCGACATGCCGAAGGTCCGCTTCGCACAAAACCGTTCGGCGACAGAGACACCGGAGAGCGCCGACGGCCTGTTCTTTTCCCAACTGCTGATACCTCAGGTCGGCGAAGAGCCTGATCAGCAAGGCTTCGGCGGCAGCAGCATCGCCCTGCCCGTGCACGCCGAAAATGTACCGCCCCAATTGATCGACGAGCTGGCGCAGCGTTTGCCCGAACAGCCCGTCGGCCCGCTGGCGTTTACCCTGCTGATGCCCAGCCTGGGGACAGTACGCGTCAATGCCGAAAAAACCGAACACCGTTGGAGCATCCAGCTGGGCTTCGCCCGTCGTGACGTTCTGAAGCGTTTGCAGGGTCATACCGGCGCATGCCGTGATTCACTGTCGCGGGCACTCGGCCATGACGTTGAGCTGGACCTGCATGAAGATCTTGCAGCATGAGCGCGCTGCGTCTGCGCAAGGTCGATGCCCTGCTGGCTCAGGCCACGCGTGAGCTGGGTGCCGGTCAGAGCCTGGGCTTCAGCGCCGCAGGTCAGGACGCCGAACTGACCCTGTTGCCACTGCTTGCCGACACAGGCGAACCGGCAGGCGCTGTCTGGCTGAGCACATCCGTCGGCCCCCTTTTGCTCAGCGACGCCGAAGCGCTGCTCAGCCTGCTGGGCGATATCCCCTTTACGCTCGGGGGCGAGCAACAAGCCTGGTACTGGCAGCTGTTCAATCAACGCCTGAGTCCGACCATTGCCCGACTGCTGGCACCGATCGAACCCCTGCACAACAGACCGCACGCACTCACCCTGGGCTGCCGGGTTCAGGTACAGCGCGGTGGTGAGCAGCTTCACGCGCACTTGCATGCCACGCCCGACACACTGCTCAGGCTGCTGCAATCGGCGCCCTGGCAAGCCCGCATGCGCACTGTGGATGAGTCCTGGTCAGTGGCCAGCCCCCTGATCATCGGTGAAATGTCGCTGACCCTGGAACAAATCGCCTCGCTGCGCCCCGGTGACGTGGTGCTGCCCGCCCACTGCCAGTTCGACAGCGCCGGTCAAGGGTTCCTGAGCCTGGCAGGACGGCAATGGGCGGCACAGACCGACCAGCACGCGCAGCGTCTTTTTTTGCGGCTCAGTCATGAGGAGCACCGCCACCATGAGTACTGAAGATCTGTATCAGGAAGATGTCGATATGCTCGACGACTATGAAGACCCGTCGACTGAACAGCACTGGTCCGAAGAAGACGACGGCGAGCCATCCGGGTATGCGACGACCGAACCGGACGATCACGCAGCGCAGGAAGAACAGGACGAGCCCCAAGCGCTTGATTCGCTGGCACTGGACCTGACCCTGCGTTGCGGCGAGCTCAGGCTGACCCTCGCCGAACTGCGCCGGCTGGATGCCGGGACCATCCTTGAAGTCACCGGCATTTCGCCGGGGCACGCGACACTGTGCCATGGCGAACAGGTGGTGGCCGAGGGCGAACTTGTGGATGTCGAGGGTCGCCTGGGTCTGCAGATTACCCGCCTGGTGACCCGCTCATGATCATGGAGGGCGTAAACCCGATCATGCTGGCGCTGTTTCTCGGCTCGCTGTCACTGATCCCCTTTCTGTTGATTGTCTGCACCGCCTTTCTGAAAATCGCCATGACCCTGCTGATCACCCGCAACGCAATTGGCGTTCAGCAGGTGCCGCCGAACATGGCCCTGTACGGCATTGCCCTGGCCGCCACGATGTTCGTCATGGCCCCGGTGGCGCATGAGATCCAGCAACGGGTCCATGAACACCCGCTGGAACTGGGCAGCGCCGACAAGCTGCAAGCCAGTCTGAAAACAGTGATCGAGCCACTGCAACGCTTCATGACCCGCAATACCGACCCGGATGTGGTCGCCCATCTGCTGGAAAACACCCAGCGTATGTGGCCCAAGGAAATGGCCGACCAGGCCAACAAGAACGACCTTTTGCTGGCGATTCCGGCCTTTGTGTTATCGGAGTTGCAGGCCGGTTTCGAGATCGGCTTTCTGATCTACATTCCCTTCATCGTCATTGACCTGATTGTCTCCAACCTGCTACTGGCCCTGGGCATGCAGATGGTCTCGCCGATGACCCTGTCGCTGCCGCTCAAGCTGCTGCTGTTCGTGCTGGTCTCGGGCTGGTCCCGCCTGCTCGACAGTCTCTTCTATTCCTATATGTGAGGCGGCCATGGAAGCGTTGGCGCTGTTCAAGCAAGGCATGTTTCTGGTCGTCATCCTGACCGCTCCGCCGCTGGGTGTCGCCGTGCTGGTCGGGGTGCTCACCTCGCTGCTGCAGGCACTCATGCAGATTCAGGATCAGACGCTGCCGTTCGGCATCAAACTCGGGGCGGTCGGGCTGACCCTGGCCATGACCGGCCGCTGGATCGGCGTCGAGCTGATTCAGTTCATCAATATGGCCTTCGACCTGATTGCACGGTCCGGGGTCAATCACTAAATGCCCTTCGACGCCCACGAAGCGTTCCAATTCATGCTGGGCATGGGTCTGGCGATGGCGCGCCTGCTGCCGTGCATGCTTCTGGTGCCAGCCTTCTGTTTCAAATACCTGAAAGGCCCGCTGCGCTATGCGGTGGTGGCCGTGCTGGCGATGGTCCCGGCTCCCGCAATCAGCCGCGCGCTGGGTTCTCTTGACGATAACTGGTTTGCCATCGGCGGCCTGATGATCAAAGAGGCGGTACTGGGGACGCTATTGGGGCTGTTGCTGTATGCGCCGTTCTGGATGTTTGCCTCGGTCGGTGCCCTGCTCGACAGTCAGCGCGGGGCGCTCAGCGGTGGCCAGTTGAACCCGGCACTCGGTCCGGACGCCACACCGCTGGGCGAATTGTTTCAGGAAACCCTGATCATGCTGGTGATTCTCACTGGCGGCCTTTCACTCATCACTCAGGTCATCTGGGACAGCTACAGCGTCTGGCCACCGACTGCCTGGCTGCCGGGCATGACCGCAGGTGGCCTGGATATCTTTCTGGAACAGCTCAACCAGACCATGCAACACATGCTGTTGTATGCCGCGCCGTTCATTGCCCTGCTGCTATTGATCGAAGCCGCGTTTGCGATCATCGGTCTGTATGCACAGCAACTGAACGTATCGATTCTGGCCATGCCAGCCAAAAGCATGGCTGGCCTGGCCTTTCTGTTGATCTACCTGCCAACGCTGCTGGAGCTGGGCACCGGTCAACTGTTGAAGCTGGTTGATCTGAAGTCGCTGCTGGCGCTTCTGGTGCAAGTGCCGTGAGTGAAAAAACCGAAAAGGCTACCCCCAAACAGATACGTGACGCTCGCGAAAAAGGCCAGGTGGGGCAGAGTCAGGACCTTGGCAAACTGCTGGTGCTGATGGTCGTCAGTGAAATCACCCTGGGCCTGGCCGATGACAGCGTCGACCGATTGCAATCCTTGCTGGCGCTGTCTTTCAAAGGTATTGACCGGAGCTTTGCTGCATCCGTCGAGCTGATCGCCAGCGAAGGCCTTTCCGTGTTGCTCAGCTTCACGTTA
The DNA here is from genome assembly GCF_032586855.1 of Pseudomonas syringae group sp. J254-4. NCBI lineage: Bacteria > Pseudomonadati > Pseudomonadota > Gammaproteobacteria > Pseudomonadales > Pseudomonadaceae > Pseudomonas > Pseudomonas syringae group sp. J254-4. The sequence continues at coordinate 235,864 of NZ_JAWHOO010000003.1, forward strand.
TGCAGCGTCGGCATGGCCATGCTGATGCGCCTGGTCAGCAGCTGGATGCAGATCGGCTTTCTGTTCGCGCCCAAGGCCTTGAAGCTGGACATCAACAAGATCAACCCCTTCTCGCATGCCAAGCAGATGTTTTCCGGGCAGAACATCCTCAACCTGCTGCTCAGTGTCCTCAAGGCTGTCGCCATTGGCGCGACCTTGTACATGCAGGTCAAGCCCGCGCTTGGTGCTCTTATCCTGCTGGCCAACAGCGACCTGACGACGTACTGGCACGCATTGGTCGAACTCTTTCGCCATATTTTGCGCGTTATTCTGGGATTGCTGCTGGTCGTCGCCATGGTCGACTTTGCCATGCAGAAATACTTTCACGCCAAGAAGCTGCGCATGAGCCACGAGGACATCAAGAAAGAATATAAACAGTCCGAAGGCGACCCTCATGTCAAAGGTCATCGTCGACAACTGTCCCATGAAATCCTCAACCAGGAGCCCAGCACCGCTCCCAATCCGGTGGAGGAAGCGGACATGCTGCTGGTCAACCCGACGCACTACGCGGTGGCGCTGTATTACCGGCCAGGCGAGACGCCTCTGCCGCTGATTCATTGCAAGGGTGAGGATGAAGAAGCCCTGGCGCTGATTGCTCGGGCCAAAAAGGCCGGTATCCCGGTGGTGCAGAGCATCTGGCTGACAAGAACGCTGTACCGCGCCAAGGTGGGCAAATACATCCCTCGCCCCACGCTGCAAGCTGTCGGGCACATCTACAAAGTGGTTCGCCAGCTGGATGAAATCACCGATGAAGTGATTCAGGTTGAGGTGGAGCTTTAGGCTGGGAGCTGCAAGCCAGGCGTAACAGGTGCTTATGCACCAGCCCTCCCCCACGCCCTGTTTCAATCTCTAGCCTCTAGAAGACCGCGTCCTGAAACAATCCTCAACATTACCTTACCTGTAGCTCGTGCCTGCAGCTCCAGCTGCCCAAAAAAAGACCGCCTCCTCTGCAGGGGCGGTCTTCTTTCATGCTGGCCGAATTGCCTAAGCCAGGTGTTCCAGGCCTGCCAGCATCAGCTCATGCCGCCGGATGTCATCCAGGTTGGTGACGGCATCCGGCGCGTCGCTTACGGCATGCCACACTACAAAATCACGCTGTACATCCAGAAACAGAAAGTAGTTTCTGAACCGCTCGGCCTCTGAGAACCTCATTTGCAGCGCCTCTCTCAGTTGCTCGGGACGCAGCGCACGCCCCTCGATGTGCAGCGCGATGCCCCAGTCATGATGCTCACGCCGACTGACGAAGGACACCCCGTTTGCCACCGGCCAGACCGCAGGGCTCTGGGCAGCAACGTTGTAGTAGAACGCCGCTTTTTCCTTTACCTCAATCATTTCTAATCCTTTAACTTCACGACAGTGTAATCCCGCTCGTGGTCCTGGTCGTCCAGACCGTCGCGCATGTCCGGCGGCCACCAGATGACCAGTTCGCGGTTTGTGGAGTCCGGACGTTTGCAGGCAACTCCCGTACAGCCATGGGTGGCACACCCTGACAGGGTAGCGAACAGCACCAGCACAACTGCAATGCTACTGATCTTCATGGTTTCGCTCCCTTGAGCAGTGATGGCCGACTCTCTTTTGCCATTTTCGATATCTGTGGCTGGCGCACAGCGATATACACCTCGCTCTCTTCACCCGGTTGCAGCCAGGCGTGAGGCCAGGCGGCAACGCCGATGACCCAGCGACCACCGCAGCGGCTCTCGTCGATACGTACCGGTTTGTCGGTATTGTTGTGCGCCACGACAACCGCAACACCCCAGTCCTTCCTGGCGTACCACTGCGAACGTTGACCGTCGAGCGTCAGCCCCGCGCCCGGATCACAGAGGCTATCGGTTTCAAATGGCAGTGTTTCGCCGGTACGCATACCCACGGGGGCAGTTCCATCGACCATCTGGGTGAAGACCTTCTGGACATCGCCGCGGGTCGGCAACTCCCCACCGTCGCGTCGCTCCTTGATCCTTTTCATCTGATCATCGACGTCATGCGGGTTACCGTTTTGCACATAGCGAGCCGGGTTGACCTGATCACCAATCAGCCGCGGCGTCAGAATGAACAGACGTTCGCGCTGGCTCAGTTCGCGGCTGCGGGACTGGAACAACAGCTTGCCGATGTAGGGAATGTCGCCCAGCAAGGGGATCTTGTGGACCTTGTCATTGGCTTCCAGCCCGTGGAAACCGCCGATCACCAGCGAACCATGTTCGGCGATGACGGCTTGGGTGCTGACATTGCCTTTGCGCACGCTGGGTTGTGTATCGTTGATATCGGAGATATCGATCTGGCCGTCTTCAATGTCGACGATCAGTTGCACCTGAGGCTTGCCATCGTGGTCCAGTGAACGCGGGATCACTTGCAGACTGGTCCCGGCGGTGATGGGCTCGATATTGGCGACGCGTTCTGAGGTCGCCGTGATGTATTCAGTACGACTGAAGTCAATGACAGCCGGCTGATTTTCCAGGGTAAGAATGGACGGGTTGCCGATCACGGACGCTGAACCGTTGCCTTCCAGCGCGTGCAACTCTGCAGAAAACTTGCCCGCGTTCTGAATGAACATCGTCGAACTGGTGCCCGCGTCGAACAGGTTGACGCCACCGCCGACGCTGCCTGCGTTGAAATTCCAGCGACTGGAGAGCTCCGCCAGCTCGTTGCGATCAATGTCGAGGATCACCGCATCGATTTCGATCAGGTTGCGTGAGACGTCCAGTTCCTTGATGAGTTTCTCGTACATTGGTTTGCGCGAAGGCAGGTCATAGATCAGCACCGCGTTGTTGCGCACATCGGCTGTTACACGAATGTTCGCGCGGCCACCGGAACGGCTTTTCCCGGATTTCTTGCTGCCGCTGCCATAGCTCAACACCCGATCAAGGCCCTGTTGCAAGGCGCCGGTATCGATGCCGCTGGAATCCAGAGGCAGGCTTTGAGTGTCCGCGCCGCCACCCGCGAGTCCGGCATTTGCGCCACCGTGCCCCAACAGGTTGATGCCATTGATGGCTTCGCCGCGAGAACGCGTGTCGAGCAAATCCTGAAGAATGCTGGCGACACCCGCTACTGTCAGTTGTTGATCACGATAACGAATGGTCCGGTCCGACGCGTTGGCGTATTTGAGCGGAAACACAACAATGTCTTGCTTGTCGCCCTTTTCCGGCGTCTCGACTTTTTTGCTGTAGTCACGCACCAGTTCCACATATTTTGCCGGGCCGCGAACCAGCACCACACCCTCGTTAGGCAGGACGCCCCAGCCAAAGCGTTTATCCAGCAGGCCTACATCGGTCAACGCCGTCTGCAAGTCATCTACCGCATCGGATGAGACTTCTACGCGCGCCGAGGTGTGTTCGCTGGACGGGCTGACGTAGAGCGTGTCGTTATAGACAAACCACTGGAAGTGGTATTCCTGACCAAGCCGATCGAGAAACTCTTCCGGGCTCTGGGCACGAATCCGGCCATCGAGCGTTCCTGGAATGGACGGCATGTCCAGCGCCATGCCGAACTCTTTGGCAAAGTCAGCCAGCGCCGTGGTCAGTTCAGTCTGCCGGGCGTCGTAGGCGTAAGCCGTGTGTTTCCAGGCTTCGGGGGTGACCGCCCATGTAACAGGGGTCAACCCGATCAACAATAAAGGCAACCACATCAAGGCCTTGCGCATTTCAAACTCCCGGTTGCCGGTGATTGAGGGTCGTGCGCCCGGATATCGCGGGCGTCATGTCGCCAATGGTGGTATGCATCAGGCTGAGCAAGGCCGCACGCTGATTGGCCAGGCTTTCAAGGCGATCGAGTAGATCGGCGAGGTTGCAGGGGTTGGGTATCCAGGTGACCAGGACCATGCAGCGGGTCTGCGGATCAATGGCGAAGGCGCCATCACAGGCACACGCAAGACTGGCACCCCCGTGGCTGAGCAACGCCTCGATGCGTTGGGAGTCATTGGCATCGTAGGGATCGAGCAGCTCGATGCTGCAACGTATTCCATGACCAACCACTTCCAGGCGGGCGTTGGCGTCGTCGACCCAGCAGTCCAGCGCAGTCGCCGGACGCTGATCACACCACTGGCCGACGACCTCAGCGAACTCACTGAAATCCATCGATGACATTTTTGGTCATTTTGTAGCCGGCTTGCTGGCACTGGTCAGCAATGTTGGAGCTGACAGCGGCCTGCTGACTTGCCTCACCGAAGGCATCAATGTCGTCGGCAGTAAAATGCCCGTTGCCACCCTCAAGCACGTCATCCACGTCGGACAAGGCGCGATTCAGCGTGCTGTCGAGGTTATTTTGCAGAGATTTGAAACTTATCATGTCCTTTTACTCCAGCAGGAAGGTTCAAACCTTGAGTGGAGCAAACGGCTGGTGCGGTTCCATTTTCGGCGCAAGAGCCTGTTTCAGGCAGACGAGTCACGGCCTGCCAGCCCGTTGCGCAGCGTCGCCCAATCGATGTCGAACGCGCCATTGGCGTCGCTCAGGCGCAGGCTTTCGGTGGTCAGCGATGCGTCGCGCTTGAGCTGCCAGTATTGGGCAAACCGGCTGTCAGCCAGCCACTCGGCGACCGGCTCGGCCATATCGGGGTGAACGCTGAGGGTCGCCACCGCTTCGTTGAGCTGACTGGCCGCGAGATTTTTCACCAGTGCCCTGGCGCGCTCGGCCAGCGTCGTGTCGTCAAGCAGGTGCCGAAGTGACTCGCTGAGCAATTCCTCTATGGCGGTCATTGCTTGCTGCTGTAACACTTCACGCTGCACCTGCAATTGAGCGAGGAACGCATTGGCGTTTTCCCAGAAGCTGACCAGCGCCTGCTGATGCAGCAGGTCGGCCTTCTCTTGTTCGAGAACCAGCATTTGCTCTGCCTGGCGCTGCGCGTCGGCCAGAACATCGCGAGCCAGCAGGCTGTTGGCAATGTCTTCACGACGCAGCACAGGTTCAGGCAGAAGCGCAGTGGCAGTCAGCGTAATACTGCGTTTGGCGAGCATGGGGAATTCCTGATACAGAGCGAACCGGATCGAATTCAAACCGCCGTGACACGCCATAAAATGGCCTGCCACAACGTCTGAAGTTTATTCTCGGGTGCCTCGCACGGGGTGTCGGGAAGCTCATCTGGCGCCCAGGCCAGACGCAATCGCGACCAATACTCAGGCCCCAGCCAGGCCCCCAACAGCAAGCGAGGGTCTTCGTTGGCAAGTTCCAGCCAGACGCCGGGGCGCAGCGCTTTGGTCAGCGCCCAGCACCATTGCCCGTCAGCGCCATCGCTTTCATTTCGGCAAAAGCAGATGCGCCCGGCCAGATCCAGCGCCCGGTCACGCTGTATGGGTGTCAGCGCCAGCCAGCGCAACACCGGCTCGGCAGGCATCGGCGGTTGATCGGGGTCAATGCCGACACTCTGCAAAAATACGCTGTGACGACTGGCCATCAGCCCGTCACAGTCACTGAGTGTCAGCCCGCAGTTCAAGGCAAAACGGCGTTGCCAGTCCGGATGCGCAAACTGCCAGGGGTTGCACCACCATTGAACCCAGTGCTCCTCGGCAATCAGCTCCATCAGGCACGCGCCGGTACGGTTGATCGACTCCGGGCGCCGAACCCGATTCGCCGAAGCAGCGCGGCACGCCAGTCACTGCGCAGCAGCAGCGCAATAATCAGCAGCAATACGACAACACCGGCCGGTACCAGCCAAAGCATCAGGTGCCAGAACGGCAAATCTTCGCTGTCGAGCTTGAACGGTCCGAAGCTGGCCCATTGCGTCGTTTCCTGAAACTCGGTGGCCGGTACAAAAACGATGGAGAATTTCTTCGATTCTGCCGATTGCGTGGACATGCCAGGGATGCTGCTGGCGACCATCTGCTGAATACGCCCACGCACACTGTCCGGGTCCAGCGCAGCCGAGTGCTTGATAAATACCGCCGCAGAAGCAGGTTGCACCGGCTCGCCCGGAGCGATGCGTTCCGGCAGCACCACATGCACTCTGGCCACGATAACGCCGTCTATCTGCGACAGCGTGGCTTCAAGTTCCTGAGACAGGGCATAGATGTAGCGGGCACGCTCTTCGAGAGGGGTCGAAATGACCCCTTCTTTCTTGAAGATGTCGCCCAGACTGGCGCGCGACTGGCGTGGCAGGCCGGCAGCGTTAAGCACGCGTACGGCGCGGTTCATGTCGCTGGCTGCGACCGTAACCACGACACCTGTCTTTTCAAGGCGCTTGCGCGCATCGATGTGCTGGTCCGCAAGGCGTGCAACCACCTCGTTGGAGTCCTGCTCGGACAAGCCAGTGAACAGATCGGTTTCATCACTGCACCCGCCAAGCAACAACATGCAAAACAACAGCAGCCCTGCGCTCAGAAATTTCACGAGAACCTCTACTGCAGGTTGGTCAGCTTGTCGATTGCCTGCGCAGTCTTGCTGACGACTTTGGTCGTGAGCGCTGTCTGCAGCGAGCATTGCGACAATGTGCGAGTCATCGCCGCGATATCCAGTGCCTCTCCGCTGCCCGAGGCCTTTTTCATGGAGCGCATGGCTTGCTGGGACATTTTTTCGGTTTCGCCCAGACCACCGGAAATCGCGCTGGCGATATGCTCGGAAAGCGGTGCTCCGCTTGAGACATTATCCGGACGCGTTGCGGCGGTGAAGATATCGACATCCGCCTGGGGAGGTTCTGAAACGAGCCCTTGTGGTACATCCTGCCCGAGCTCCGGCGAGATGTTTTTAACATTACCAAGGTGGGAAATGGTCACTTGAGTTCTCCGTCAGGCGGGTGTCAGTCAGGCAGCAGCCTGGTTTTTAGTGCTTTGCAGCAGCATGTTGACCAGCAGCAAGGCAACTTGCGCAGCGCTGGACTGCACGCCGGTGCCGGTCTGGCCAGCATCCTGAAGCGTCGCTTCCAGACCTTTCTGCAGCAAGCCACCGAGTAACTGACCCAGATCCTGATTCGGCTGTTCGCCGCCAGGCACAAGGGCAGTATTGGCGGTGCTCACAGGTGTTCCCAAGCCGCCACCGGCCAATACCGATTGCAGGCCTCGGTCTATCAGCTCACCGATCAACTGGCCCACATCACCATTGGGATTGCTGTTGCTGGCGGGGCCGGTGTTAGCGTCGATAAGCGGGTCACCCAGTGAACCAGGCGAATTTTCCGTATTGCTCACAGGGCTGCCCAAGCCACCACCGCTGCTGTCGCCCGCCAGACCGCCGGCTGCATTCTGTTGACTGCCCAATTGCTGGCCGATGATGTCGAGTGCCGAGCGGAACTGTGCTGTTTCGTCGCCGTCGAGGAAGTTATCTTCCTTGAGTTCGTTCACCCACGAACCCGAGTCCGGTTTGGGAAACTGTGAGGGGTTGTCGTCCATGAACTGCGCGATCTTTTTCAGCATCGGCATGTCGTCCTCGGAAAAACGAGTGCCGCCATCCTGCTTGGTCAGAAGATCATTCAGCATCGACTTGGCCAGGCCATTGAGCACCTGTGTCATCAAGTCGGGTTGTCCGGCATCCGAGGCGTTGTCGGCAGAAGCGCCAAAATTGTCGCCCAGCTTTTCGTGGATAAGCGTGTCCAGCGCAGCCTTGATGTCCTCGAGGCCGCCGCCAGCCTTGCCACTGGCGGCCATCGCTTTGCCGAGCAACTTGCCCAATGGCGAGCTCTCGTCCAGTTGACCATTATGGGTCAGCTCCTGGGCAAGCTGCGCAATCACTTCCTGAAGCGCCCGGCTGGATGTACTCGCCCCGGTGGTCTCGGTTTCAGGACGGATCAGAACGAGCGCCATCGTCGGGCTTTGCAGCGTGCTGTTATTAAGACTGAGACTCTGCATCACAACCTCCTCAAAGTAGCAGCCCCCTCTGTGTGAAGGGGCATTCAAGAAATCAGAACTGGACGACCGAGTTCCGGATCTTGCTCGCAACGATTTGGTTGGAAAGCGCTTCTTTCTTGTCTTCGAAGCCCGCCAGCATGCTCGTCTCTCGCAGCAGGCCGTTCTCTTCGTTCGCAGTGCCGTCAAGCTCGGCGCTTTTTGCATCACCTTTACTGATGCTCGAGCGGGTAGCATCGATACTGTCAGTGCTACCCGTGTTTTTGGTCAGTGCAGTGTTGCGGTCGACGCTGCTCTTGACGCTGTTGATACCCTGCGCAGCGCCACCCACTGTGTTAACGACACCGCGACCCGCGTTAGTCAGAGAACTCATGATGCTCATAACGTGATACCCCTTGGTCTGTACCAGCGTAATTGCTTGGTACAGATAGGTGGTAACGACCCTTAAATCGGTTCCAGCACTCTGCAAAAAATCAGATCTGCAACTCCTTGATACGTCGATAGAGCGTGCGGCGTGGCATGTCCAGCTCCAGGCTTGCCGCATCAATGCAGTTACGGTGACGCTTGAGTGACTGTTGAATCAGGGCCTTTTCAATCGCCCTCAGCTGGGATTTGAGCCCACAGGCCAAGTGTTCTTCACTCTGCGGGTCGACGCCCAGCACCGGAAAACCCAATACATGACGTTTTGCAGCAGCCTTGAGCTCACGAATGTTGCCGGGCCAGTCATGCCCCAACAGTACCTGCTGGAGCAGCGGACAGACATCGGGCGGAGCAACGTCCAGTTCTTTGGCAGCCGTGGCCAGAAAGCGCTTGAACAAGGGCTGAATGCGCTCAGGCTGTGTGCGCAACGGTGGCAGCTGGAGTGTCAGCACGTTAAGGCGAAAGTACAGATCGCGGCGAAATTTCCCTTGCTCGACGGCATCATCCAGAGACGACTGGGCCGAAGCAATCACGCAGACATCCAGCTTGATCGTCGAAGTCGAACCCAGTCGCTCCAGTGCTCGGGTTTCGAGCACCCTCAGCAGCTTGGCCTGCAGGCTAAGCGGCATGCTATCGATCTCATCCAGATACAGCGTTCCGCCTTGTGCCGCTTCGATGTAGCCGACTCTGGAGCGGTCAGCACCGGTGTACGCACCGCTGACCACTCCAAACAGCTCACTCTCCGCCAGAGACTCCGGAATCGCAGCGCAATTCATCGCAACCAGGCGACCTTTACGACCCGACATTGCGTGAATGCGCTGGGCAATCGTGTCTTTGCCGGTTCCGGTTTCGCCTGACAGCAACACATCGATACCGAGTTGCGAAATGCTTTCAGCGACGATCCCCAGATTTGGAACACGCTCCTCGTCCAGGTCGTCATCAAACCCCTCATCAAGATCCATCACATGACTCCCGAGACATCAGCTTTTTGGACTCCAGCCGTTGCTGCGATCTATGCAGCAACTCCCAGCTCCTTCATACGGTGGTAAAGCGTACGTCTAGGCAGTTCGAGCTCCTGAAGCACGGCGTCGACATTGTGTCGATGCCGCTTCAACGCATCCTGAATAAGCATCTTTTCGATCACGCGCATCTGCATGCGCAGACCTGTCACCGGATCGCGAGCATCCATCGGTTCGGCCCCCAGCAGCGGGAACCCCAACACAAACCGCTTGGCCGCGGATTTCAGTTCGCGCACGTTGCCCGGCCAGTCATGGCTGAGCAGGATCTGCACACGCCCGTTATCCAGTGCAGGAACGGGACGTTGGAACTCAGCGGCAATCTCCTGGGTGAACTGGTCGAACAATGGCAGGATCTGTTCGCGACGTTTGCGCAAGGCTGGCAAGTGGAGCGTCAGCACGTTGAGCCGAAAAAACAGGTCGCGACGAAAAAGTCCTTGTTCCACCAGTTCATCCAGAGGGCGCTGGGCGGAAGCAATCACGCGCAGGTCCAGTGGAATGAATTCGGTCGAGCCCAGCCGCTCGACTCCCCGGCTCTCCAGCACGCGAAGCAGCTTGGCCTGGAGGCTGAGCGGCATGCTGTCGATTTCATCGAGGTAAAGCGTGCCGCCGCTGGACGCCTCGATGTAGCCCTCGCGAGCGCGGCAGACACCGGTAAATGCGCCGTTGACGACACCGAACAACTGGCTTTCTGCCAACGATTCGGGGATGGCAGCGCAGTTCATGCCGACAAAGGGCCCGGACCTGCTGGACAGTTCATGAACGCGATTGGCCAGGGTGTCTTTACCCGTCCCGGTTTCCCCGCACAGCAGCAAGTCCATATCCAGAAATGCGCTGTTCATTGCAATTTGATGACCAGCGGATAATGCAGTTACGTCCCAACACTCTCGGACGTCCTTATCAATGTCTGTGCTCATCGATCACTCTCACTGTGGGTGGCAAGCGGACTATTAATACCACGTCTTACAAGGCACACATATAGTAATTTAGTTCCCCATGAAATGAGAAAAAGCTCACAAAGTTGAGAATTATTATCATAGTAATATCGTCATATGACGAGCAACACCCGCATAGAGCCAGACTGTTGGGATGATTAGTTTAATCTATCGATATTCCATTCCGATCAAGCGCTTACCGTTCAAAAAAATCTTAAAACCCCCGGCGTGCGGGCCGTTCGTCCGACTGCCCCGTCTTGGACCCGGGCAAAAAACCATGTAATCACACGGTTTATTATTAGAAAAAACCGTGCAGCAAAGTGACTCGACTTATAAAAAACCAACGTACCGTTACAGGCCACATGAAAGGGCTCAACTAATAACGGGCTGAAAGAAATAAAAACGGGAAACACACACTTAACCAGTCCCCCCTCAAGGAAAATTAAGTTACCCAACTACCGAACCAAAACAAAAAGTTCGACATTGAAACTTAACTTACTGATTGGAAACGGAAGACGTTACACGTAACGCTGAACAGCGTTACTCACAGGTTTTCATTCATTCGGTTTTCCGAACGCTGCTCACCCTCGGCATGGAGGGTTACAAAATTCTCCCGGTTTTCGGGCTCGAAACGAGATAGCTTTTTGCCACCCAGCCATTCGGCTATCCGAACGAGTGGATTTCGTTGCGCGTAGACTCAAAATTGGAGGGAAGGGATAGTTAACTGAAAGGATTCAGTGTAGGACAATCCGCCAATCGCAAGCTGTCGCTACGCCAAAGGTGGCCACCATAAAGATCGGTGATACCTCGTCATCACGGAAGAATGTTTCTAAATGTGTGTAAGCACTAGCTTACAAACCTTTACAAAAGTTCAGCGAAAATAGTCGGCGAGCGTAAAAAGTTCATGGCTACCTGCCACGAACGAGAACAAAAACAAGGACGTATCAGCGTTGAAATATAGCGTCTTAACGGCGAGTCACACCGAAACACCAACAAGAAAAAGCACCAAAAAAGGGCATTTTTCAGGTGATTTTGCTAGGCATTCGGCTTTAAAACCGCAGGTTATTAGCGTGAACCGCTGGCATAGACCACGATACGCGGGCCGCTTGGCAGCTCGCGCGGGCCCGTACGATCCTCGATATCATCACGTCTGCGAGGCGACGAGCGGTCATCCACATAGCGCCCGGCTTGTACCACGCTAGGCACCGATAATGCCTCCCTTGGCGGTCTCCGCGGGGTCATCGGCGGCTCTTTATGCTCGACAGCCGGTACCAAGGGTGGTGTTTGCGGCGCAGAAGCCTGCTCTGCCACCTGCATGGGTTCCACGGGCTTGGGCACAGGTGCCCGTTCAGCCACCTCCACCGCCTGCACGGGCCTGGGCACCGGCGTTCGCTCGACCACACGCACCGGCTGCGGCGTCCGGGGTAATGCCAAGTGCTCGACCACAGGCTTATCAACGCGCTGAGGGGCGCTCCTGGTTACAGGCGATTCTCCGGTAATTCGCGCGATACCGGCTGTCAGCACTTGCTTCTGAGTCTTGGGCAGCAGCAACCGCCCCGGCCCATCCGGCGTTTTTTTGCGCAGAAACGCCGAGTTGAGTCTCAGCAACTGCCCCTCATCCACGCCCGCAGTGGCCGCAAGCTGGGTCAGGTCTACGGCATGGTTGAGTTCGACCACGTCGAAATATGGTGTATTGGCCACCGGGGTGAGTTTTACACCGTAGGTAGCGGCGTTGCGCACGATCAGCGAGAGCGCCAGCAGCCTGGGCACGTAATCCAGGGTTTCCCTGGGCAAATTCAGGTGCCAGTAATCAACAGGCAGTCCGCGTCGCCGATTGGCCTCGATCGCCCGGCCGACAGTGCCTTCGCCCGAGTTGTAGGCCGCCAATGCCAGCAGCCAGTCATTATTGAACTGATCATGCAGGCGGGTCAGGTAATCCATCGCCGCCCTGCTGGATGCCACCACGTCACGGCGCGCGTCATACGTAGCGCTTTGATACAGATTGAAGCTGCGCCCGGTAGAAGGCATGAATTGCCAAAGGCCCGCCGCAGCGGCCGGTGAATTGGCCATCGGGTTGTAGGAGCTTTCGATCATTGGCAACAGTGCCAGCTCCAGCGGCATATTGCGCTCGTCCAGGCGCTCGACAATAAAATGCAGATAGGGGCTGGCCCGGACACTTGCCCCACTGATAAAGCCACGATTGCTCAGCAGCCAGTCGCGCTGGCGAGCGATACGCTCATTCATACCCAGGCCATCCGCCAGCCTGCTGCGTTGGGCAACGCGCTGCCACACGTCCTCGCCGTTATACACGGGCAAATCGGAAATGCTCTCTGCCGCACGCGCACCTTCCTGATCATCTCCCCCCCAGTAGACCAGGCCCGTAACCAGCCGCGGATTGCGTTCCTGCCGTGGTGCTGAATAGTCCACAGACTGACAACCCACACACAGCGAGCCCAGGGCGAGGACAGCGATTTGAATAGCGCGAGCCAGCAAGCGGGGGCGCGATACGAAGGAGGCAACGGCGGGCATGGGGGGAATGTCCTGAACGTGTCCATCCTACGTGGCACGTTCACCGTTACGGTTCCCTTTGAAACCGATATCAGCGCTGCAAGGCGCTGGGCTGAATCATTTCAGCCATAAGTATTTGCGATGGAACCCTCCACCATCACTTGCCACTCAGCCGATGAAGGAATTTTCACGCTTTGCATCAGGCTGCCATCAGTGGCAAATGGACAGGGAGATTCACCGTGCATTCATCATCGATCCACCGCAACACCGGAAGCATCATTCAGCCGCCAGTCCCGGCAAACACGAACGCTGCAGCTGATCTACAGCAAAAAACCGAACAACCCAAGCAACGCTCCTCGCACTCACTGAGCAGTGTCGGCAAGCGAGCGCTGAAGAACGTCAGCAAACTGTTCCAGAAATCCAAGGCACCGCAGCAGAAAGCGGCCATGCCTCTCACCGTAAAAAACGTCAAGCCTTCACAGCCCACTTCAAATGCGAAGACAGCCAAAGATAAAGCGCCTGTATCTCAGTTATCGAGCAATAGTCTTGATGACCTGGACGATACGCGCCAGCCAGTGACGCGTGCGGGGCATAGCGGCGCCAGCACTTCCGGCACCAAAGCCCAAGACCCGGACGAGCCGGCAACGCTCCAGAGTTCTCGGCAATCGATGATGACGCGCAGCAACGGAGGCCGTTTCGAGCTGAAAGACGAAAAACTGGTTCGCAACTCAGAGCCACAAGGCAGCATTCAACTGGACGCCAAGGGAAAGCCTGACTTCTCCACGTTCAATACTCCCGGCCTGGCCCCACTGCTGGATTCCATTCTCGCCACCCCCAGGCAAACCTACCTGGCCCATCAAAGCAAAGACGGCGTGCACGGCCACCAGTTGCTACAGGCCAACGGGCACCTGCTGCACCTGGCGCAGGACGACAGTTCGCTAGCCTTGATCCGCAGCAGCAAAGAAGCACTGCATATAGAAGGAAAGAAACCGCCAGCGGTGAAACTGGAGCGTGAAGACGGCAACATTCACGTCGACACCGCGAGCGGGCGAAAGACTCAAGAGTTACCCGGCAAGGCGCACATCGCTCACATTACCGGTGTGCTTCTCAGGCACGACGGCGAGCGTATGCGAGTGCATGAAGACCGGCTCTATCAGTTCGACCCGATCAGTGCTCGCTGGAAAGCGCCTGAAGGCACGGAGGACATCGCTTTCAACAGCTTGGCCGCAGGCGGCAACGGCTCGGTCTATGCGAAAAGCGACGATGTGGTGGTCGATCTCACGAGCCCTTTCATGCCGCACGTCGAAGTCAAGGATCTGCAGTCATTTTCGGTGGCACCGGACAACAGAGCGGCATTGCTCAGCGGCAAAGAGACCCAGGCGATCCTGCTCACAGACATGAGCCCGGTGATTGGCGATCTGACCGAGAAGAAAACCAAAGCGCTTGAACTCGACGGCGGCAAGGCGCAAGCGGCTGCGGTCGGCCTGAGCGACAACAAGCTGTTCATAGCAGACACCCAAGGCAGACTTTACAGCGCGGACCGGAGCGCATTTGAAAGCAATGACCCGCAATTGAAGCTGATGCCCGATCAGGCAAACTTTCAATTGGCAGGCCTGCCGCTGGGTGGTCACGACAGCGTCACCGGATTCATCAACGGGGATGACGGCCGTGTGCATGCATTGATCAAAAACCGCCAAGGCGAGATTCACTCCCACGCACTCGATGAGCAGAGTTCAAAACTGGAAAGCGGCTGGAACCTGACCAATGCTCTGGTACTGAGCAACAATCGCGGGCTGAGCATGCCCCCGCCCCCCACCGCCGCTGACCGGCTCAACCTCGATCGTGCGGGTCTGGTTGGCCTGAGCGAAGGACGCATTCAGCGCTGGGACGCGACGCCCGAATGCTGGAAAGACGCCGGTATAAAAGATATTGACCGCCTGCAACGCGGTGCCGACAGCAACGCCTATGTGCTCAAGGGCGGCAAGCTGCACGCGCTCAAGGTGACTCCTGAACACCCCAACATGGCCTTTGACCACAACACGGCGCTGGCCCAGACCGCGCGCTCGACAACAGTCGAGATGGGCAAGGAAATCGAAGGCCTCGACGACCGGGTGATCACAGCCTTTGCAATGGTCAGCAACAAACGCTTCGTCGCCCTCGATGACCAGAACAAGCTGACCGCCCACAGCAAGGATCACAAACCCGTCACTCTCGATATCTCCGGCCTGGAAGGCGATATCAAGAGCCTTGCTCTGGATGAAAAACACAACCTTCATGCGCTCACCAGTACCGGCGGGCTTTATTGCCTGCCCAGGGAAGCCTGGCAATCGACAAAGCTGGGGGATCAGATGCGCGCCCGCTGGACGCCGGTTGCCCTACCCGGAGGTCAGCCGGTCAAGGCACTTTTCGCCAATGACGACAACGTGCTCAGCGCCCAGGTCGAAGACGCCGAGGGCCAGGGTCTGATGCGGCTCAGTGCAGGCAAATGGCAAGCTTTCGAGCAGCGCCCGGTAGAAGAAAACGGTTTGAATGATGTGCACTCGCGAATCACGGGATCGAACAAGACCTGGCGAATTCCAAAAACCGGGCTGACGCTCAGAATGGACATCAATGCATTCGGGCGCAGCGGTATGGAGAAATCCAAAAAAGCCAGCACCCGCGAGTTCATGCGCGCCAACGTCTACAAAAACACCGCAGAAGTGCCCCGCTGGATGAAGAACGTTGGCAACAACATTCAACATCGCCACCACGGTCGCCTGGGTCTGAATGAGGTTTATGAAACCGAGTCGATGCTGTTCAAACAGTTGGAGCTGATCCATGAGTCCGGCGGCAGGCCACCAGCCCCGGGCAAGGATTTGAAAGCGCGCATTGCCGCACTGGAATCAAAACTGGGGCCTCAAGGCGCTACGCTGGTCAAGGAACTGGAAACCCTGCGCGAAGAGCTGGAAAATCACAGCTACACGGCGCTGATGTCTATCGGCCAAAGCTATGGCAAGGTGAAAAACCTCAGGCAACAAGACGGCATTCTCAACCAGCACGGTGAGTTGGCCAAGCCGTCGGTGCGCACCCAGTTCGGCAAGAAACTCGCTGAGCTGGGCACAAAGCTCAACTTCAAAAGCTCTGGACATGACCTGGTCAAGGAGCTTCAGGATGCCTTGACTCAAGTTGCTCCGTCAGCTGAAAACCCCACCAAAAAGTTGCTCGGCACGCTGAAGTATCAAGGGCTGAAACTCAGCCACCAGAAAGCCGACGTACCCTTGGGGCAGCGCCGCGATGCCAGTGAGGAGCATGGCCTGAGTAAAGCGCGTCTGGCGCTGGATCTGGTCACGCTGAAAAGCCTCGGCGCGCTGCTCGACGAGGTCGAACAGCTACCGCCGCAAGCCGACATAGATCGGTTACAAAACAAACTGGCGACGCTGCGTGATGTGACTTACGGCGAAAACCCGGTCAAGGTGGTTACAGACATGGGCTTTACCGATAACAAAGCGCTGGAAAGCGGTTACGAAGCGGTCAAGACATTCCTCAAATCGTTCAAAAAAGCTGACCATGCGGTGAGCGTCAACATGCGCGCAGCCACAGGCAGCAAGGACCAGGCGGAGCTGGCCGGAAAATTCAAAAGCATGCTCAAGCAACTGGAGCATGGCGACGACGAAATCGGGCTGCAGCGCAGCTACGGACTGAACCTTACCACCCCGTTCATCATTCTTGCCGACAAGGCCACAGGACTATGGCCAACGGCAGGTACCACCGGCAACCGTAACTACATACTCAATGCCGAGCGTTGCGAGGGCGGCGTTACCCTGTACCTGATCAGCGAAGGTGCGGGAAACGTAAGCGGTGGCTTCGGTGCCGGCAAAGACTACTGGCCGGGCTTTTTTGACGAAAACCATCCTGCTCGTAGTGTCGACGTCGGTAACAACCGCACGTTGACCCCCAACTTTCGCCTGGGCGTGGACGTGACAGCCACCGTCGCCGCCAGCCAACGTGCCGGCGTGGTCTTCAACGTTCCGGATGAAGACATCGACGCATTCGTCGACGACCTGTTTGAAGGCAAGCTGAATCCATTGCAGGTGCTTAAAAAGGCAGTAGACCATGAGACCTACGAGGCTCGGCGATTCAACTTCGACCTCACGGCGGGCGGAACTGCCGATCTACGCGCAGGGATAAACCTGACCGAAGACAGAGACCCGGATGCCGATCCCAATAGCGATTCGTTCTCTGCGGTGGTGCGCGGCGGATTCGCGGCGAACATCACCGTTAACCTGATGACCTACACCGATTACTCGTTGACCCAGAAAAACGACAAGACCGAGTTGCGCGAAGGCGGTAAGAACCGCCCGCGCTTTCTCAACAACGCAACGCTTGGCGGGCAGCTTCGCGGTCAGATCGGCGGCACCCACACCGCCCCCACAGGCACACCCGCCTCCGCGCCGGGACCGACGCCCGCTTCACAGTCAGCCGCCAACAATCTGGGAGTAGCGGTCAATTTCAGCGTAGAGAACAGGACTGTCAAACGGGTCAAGTTTCGCTATAACGTCGCCAAGCCGATAACCACCGAAGGTTTGGGCAAGCTGTCTAAAAGCCTCGGCGAGGCATTCAAGGACAGCACGACCAAAGCAAAACTGGCCGAACTGGCCGACCCGCTGAATGCGCGTTACGCAGGCAAGAAACCGGATGAGGTTATTCAGGCGCACCTCGACGGCCTTGAAGAACTGTTTGCCGACACTCAATGGCAGAACGACAAGCAGTACAAAGCGCTTCGTGGCCTGAAACGCGGGGCGGTCGAGCATCGGGCATCAGTCAATAAGCACAGCGTGATGGATAACGCACGTTTTGAGACCAGCAAAACCAACCTCTCCGGCCTGAGCAGTGAAAGCATACTCACCAAAATCATGGGCTCAGTGCGTGAAGCGAGCGCCCCCGGCAATGCAGCCAGGGTTGCCGAATTCATGCGCCAGGACCCGAAACTCCGCGCCATGCTCAAGGACATGGAGGGCAGCATCGGGACACTGGCGCGCGTACGGCTGGAACCGAAGGACTCACTGGTCGATAAAATCGACGAAGGTAGCCTGGACGGCACCATGACCCAAAGCGACCTCTCCGACCTTCTGGGGGACCGCAGCCAGATGCGCATCAAGCGCCTGGTGGTATTCCACACCGCGACTCAGGCTGAAAACTTCACCTCACCAACACCCCTGGTCAGCTATAACAGCGGAGCGAATATGAGTGTCACTAAAACGCTGGGGCGCATCAACTTCATTTATGGCGCAGACCAGGACAAACCGATTGGTTACACCTTTGACGGCGAGTTGTCGCGGCCTTCGGCGTCGCTCAAGGAAGCGGCGAGCAAGTTGAAGCAAGAAGGGTTTGAACTGAAAAGCTGAAAACGCAAACAGTGAAAAAAGCGCCGCCTTTACGCGGCGCTTTTTTTATTCAAGCCAGAAATGCGCGAGCCTCGCGTGCCTGGGAAATGAAGCCGCGAGTCACATCGCAGAACGCCGGTTCATCGAGCGATGCCAGTTCACGCTGGGCGCATAGACGTACATCGCCCTGATCGACAGCAAACCAGCAACCGTGCAAACGGGCGACGTCGAAGTTCAGGCTCAACAGGCGCTGCAGATCAGTGGAACGCTCCGGACAACGGCCTACACTGCAATGAAAGACGACCATTTCGCTGTGCTCGGGCAACTCGATGATCGCCGCTTCGTTGTTCTGGCCGTCGTAAAGGGCGCATACGCCATTCTGCAAGGCCAATGATGTACCGAGCTGGACGCTCAGAGCGTTAATGAAGCGGGCGAAATCGGGTGTCGGGTTTCTCATCGTTATAGTCCTTTAAAGTTAAAGCAGTCTGAATCAGCCGGACAGCAGACAGGTACGGACTGTGCCCGGCGTTGGAATCAGCGCGGAGCGAGCAAGCCTTCTTCCAGCGCCCGCAACTGCTCGTCGTCAAGCGGAACGGAAGGTGCCGGCCGCTGCACTGTGGGGCTGGTTGGCGACGTTGGGGCCGCGTTCCGGGGCTCGTCGACGGACCCGCGAGCTTCAGGCGGTTTTGCTGGCGTAAGCGCAGCGCGTGCTGACGACACGCCGTTCAGCACACCGTCTGCCAACACTCGAACCGTGTCCACAGCCATCTGGGTTGGCAGCTGCAACGCGCCTCGGCCCATGTGATAAGCGTTTTCCATAGCCCTTGGAATGCCGCTCAATGTGCCCGGCTGGGAGGTATGTGGCAGCGATGCCCTGTTCGGATGGCGGATGTTGTTCAAGGCTGTTTCGGTACGATCCAGCATCGGCGTTGCGCCGCCCATGCCCGCATCCTTCAGCGCCTTGGCTTCGGCGGTGACAGACTGGTTGGCGTACAGCGTGGACAAGTAGGAAATCGAGCCCGTTGCGGCCAGAGCCATGTTGCGCAGGATATTCCCCGCACTGAGCGTACCGCGCGCGCCTTCGGGCTGGGCTGTCACTGGCGGCAGTGCCGAGGTCAGCGCCGAGCTCTGAATACCCGATATTGCCTTGCTATAGAACGTGGTACGTACCGACGCTTCGCGCAGGTCCATGCCTTTGGCCAGATCCTTTTTCAACTCTGTCTCGGCTCGGTCTGGCGTGAATACCGGAATTTTGCGCCCTGCGGGATCGACATACGTCGACTTCAACTGCAAAAGCGTTTGCGAACTGGCAGACACCGCCCCGCCAAAGCCGGATGCCAGGGCTCTTGCGCTCAGCGTCTGGCCATTGATCTGGTGTAAATCGTTGAGCATCTGGCGCACAGCCTGAGAACCACCAAAGGCACTGTAAGCCATCAGTTCACCCACCGGATGGGTGGACGAACCCTGGACCTTCTTCTGGTTCAGCACCGCGCGTTCGCCCTTGACGAATGCCTTGTCCTGAGCGAGTTCATCGGGCGTTTTCCTGATCAGTTCACCGTGCTCGCTTTTCAGTTCGAAGGGGTCAGGAATCACCGAATTGGTATCGATAGCCTTGAGTGGCACCATGTTCAAGCGCTCGTTCAGGCCAGTCTTCTGCAAGGCAGCCTGAAACACCGGTTTCACTACGCTATTAACTGTCTCGTGAGCAATGCCCGCGACCATTCCGGTTATTGCCGCCTTGAGCATGCTGGCGTCGCTGCTGGCCTCAGGCACCTCCTCTCGCAGCTTGTCACTGGTGGACAAACGCACGTAACCCAGGTGCGTCATTGACGACAGGAACTGCGGAACCGCAGCCGCAACAATCGGCCCGGCACCTTTCCAGCCGCCAACCGAGTTGCGGGCAGTGACAAGATCACTGACGACGGTGTCCAGTTGTGTATGTGCGGCGACCGAAGCAAGGCGTTTGGCCTCTGGCGATTTGACGAAATCGGCGTGCAGGCCGACCAGAGTGGTTTTGGCATCAACCAGCGCCTGCCTGTTAGCGTGCAAAGCTTCCTTGTCGCCCTCTTCGGCACTTTGCAAGCTCACATCCACTGCAGCGATGTGCTCATCCAGCGACACGATGCTTTTGCTCAGCTCTTCGCCGATTGCCTTGCTAGCACGACCGGCGTACTCGCCAAGAGCGGCCTGACTGACGGCAAGAGTCGCCCGATCCTCGTTGGCATGCGGGCCTGTCTTGGTTGGCGTAGCGTCGTGCATCAACTGAAAGTGCTCCAGTTGATCGGCGACCGATTGCGCGAAGCCCTTGATCAGTTGACCGACTTCGGCTTTGTCGGGGGCCTGACCCGGCTGGGTAAACTTGTCCAGCAGTTGTTGCAAGTCCGAACCATGAAACTGCTTCAGTTGATAGCGCTCAGGGGAGAGACGCTCGGCCATGACTTCAAAAGGCAGCTTTTCAGCCTGCAGCAAGCTGCCAATCAATAACGCGGCACGCGAGCTGATCATCGGCGCGCCGCTGACCGGAGCTGTCGCCTGCTCAGCCTTGAAGGCTTGCAAAAGCTGCGTGTGTCGCGCCGCAACATTCAGCCGCGCGGCACCGGCAGCTGAGCTTTCTGCTGCGTGCGGCCCTGCCTGATTGGGAGTCAGCGGCGGATTCATGCCTGGCGTCACTGCATTCGGGTGAGCGGTCTGGGCGGGAATAGCATCGGGCTGCTGGTTTATCCGGGCGAGCTCGATGCCGCCCGATCCACCGATTCGCGGAGTGTTCATTGAAACCTCCCTGAGGCCGACAGGCTCTCGCGTTTGGCTGCCGTGGCAACAGGCTGCTCAGCCGAAGCACCTGCCGTTGCGGCCTGCCCGATGAACCCGTGCTCGCGCCACTCGTTCGCCAGATCAGCGAACGACTTCATCAACAGCAGCACGCCTTCGGCAGAGGCTCGCTCCAGGCTCACGGACCCCATAAGCAGCACCCGGCTGGTCTGAGCATTCCAAGAGAAAACCGGGCTATGGGCGCCCGAGAACATATGAAAATTGATGTCCATCAACGCCAGCAATACAGCGTCACGATTGCGTGTCGGCAACGCTCCCATGTCGCCGTAAATCAGAACAGCACGGCCCTCATCGCGATCCTGATACTGAAGTGTGAAGTCCACTTCGCTGATTTTGAAATTGGCAGATTCGTAAAAACGTTCAGGCGTGGAAATAAGGCTGAGCGCGCAGATTTCGTTTATCAGGGTGTGGTACGGGTCATTATTGGTCATTTCACGGCCTCTGAGTGCGATATAAAGCCACACCGTTTTTCTGCCGGTGTGTTCGCACTGAGTCGAAGGTAAAGGCGTTTTGGTTCCTTGCGCTCGTCAAGCGCACAAGGGATGGCGTCTTGAAAACATCGCCATCGATAGCGGCGAAACGGGAACCGCTCACCTCGCTTTGCCACTCACTTCGAGCAACATCTGGCGAATTCCTCGTCGACCTATAGAACTGACAGGGACGCGGCGACCGACGCTGGTAAATCCGGAAGACGACGCTGGTTCATATGTCCACCCCATCGAGGTAAAACATCATGAGCATCGGTATCACCCCCACGCCCTACCAACCCGCGCCAGCCGCGCTGGACTTCTCGGCGCTGAGTGAAAAAAGCCCGCAGACAAACACCTTCCACGATGAGAACGCACCGCAGGCCGTAGACGCTGGCGCCATGCTGTTCAACAGCGCCGCACAGAAAAACGTCAGTTTCGGGCAACCCGACAACAGCGTGCAGAGCCCACAGGATGCCAACAACACAGCCAACCCCGAGTCCAACCTCATCAAGCTGTTCAGTGCATTGATTGTTTCACTGCTGCAGATGCTCATGAACCTTAATAAAAAACAGGACACAGATCAGGACTCGAGCGAGTGGCAGGACCCTTTTCAGAACAATGGCGGGCTCGGTACGCCTTCAACCGATAGCGGTGACAGCGGTGACGGCAGTACGCTAGCCGCAACGGGTGATGGCAGCGGCGATACCCCCACCGCAACAGGTGATGGAGGTGGCGATACGCCGACTGCAACAGGCGGTGACGGCGGCGATAGCCCTGCACCCACTGCAACAGGTAGCAGCACGCCTTCTGTCGAAGGCAGCAGCGAGAACGATGATGGCGTAACACCGCAACTGGCCAACCCCAACCATACCTCAGGCACGGGTCCGGTTTCGGATACAGCGGGCGCCAACGACCAGGCCGGCAAGGTCATTGTGGTGAAAGACACCATCAAAGTCGCTGCCAACACAGTCTATGACGCACATGGCGCAACCTTCACCGCCGACAAGTCGATGGGTAACGGAGACCAGAGCGAAAACCAGAAGCCTTTGTTCGAACTGGCAGAAGGCGCCACCTTGAAAAACGCGAATCTGGGCGAGAACGAGGTGGATGGCATACATGTGGTAGCCAAAAGCGCCCAGCAAGTCACCATTGATAACGTGCACGCCGAAAACGTCGGGGAGGACATGATCACTGTCAAGGGCGAGGGAGGCGCAAAGGTGACCAATCTGCAAATCAAAAACAGCAGTGCTGAAAACGCAGACGATAAGGTTGTCCAACTTAACGCGAACACTCATTTGAACATCACTGGTTTCGAAGCCAACAATTTCGGAACGCTGGTTCGCACCAATGGTGAAAAGCAGTTTGATGACATGAATATCAAGCTGGACGGTGTAGACGCTAATCACGGCAAGTTCGCACTGGTAAAAAGCGACAGCGAAGACCTGAAGCTGGAGACCAGCAACATCGCCATGACCGATGTCAAACATGCCTATGATAAAACCAAGGCCTCGACCCAACACACAGAGCTTTGAATCCCAACCGGACAGCTGAAAAAAAGGGGTGGCCTCACTCGTTGAGCCCGCCCCTTTTTACCGTCTAATTGCAACTTACAGTTTGCTTACGACCATCCAGGCTGAAACGGTGTTTCACTTGGAGAAGCCGCAATACCACCCTCTTCAATATCCGCTTCACGCGCGGGACGATGACGCAGGTTATTGACCGTGTTGCGCAAGCTGGCACCGGTATTGACGAGCGCTTCCCCGCCTTTGTCTTTGACGGTTTTTGCCAGTTTCACGGTCTGGTCGGCAACATAGCCTGTCGTACTGGACGCAGTCGACTTCACCGTGTCCTGTATGAACGACTCGGCTTTTTTAACCGCAGGGTCAGTCGCCAGTGCAGCGGTGGTCCAGCCTGCGAAAACGCCTGCCGAACCCGCCAGGTTGGTCAACTGACTGACCGCAGCACTGGTCGCCGGATGGGAGATGTTTTTCGTCGCCATCTCCTGCAACTTGCCTACCCCTGCGAAACCGCCCGCCAAGGCAACCCCGTTTTGTACCAGACTGGTTGCCGAGACCAGACTTCTCACCGCCTTGAGCCCGTCAGTCGCGATGTCCAGTGGCAGACCGGCCATCCGCTTGCCAGCGTTAAGCGCCGCACCTGAGTAGCTGGCTGACTTGATCGCGTTGTAAGCATCGAGCCAGTCAGTTTCGTCATTCAGGTCAGCCTTGGGCTGTTTATCCTTCAGGCCGAGCACGAATGCACCACCGCGCAGGTGATCGCGCGACTGCACACTGAGCATGCGGTTGCCAAAGCCTGCGTTGGCAGCCAGACCACCCGCCGTCGACACGCTGATGTCGACAGCACTCTGGACTGCCGGTCTGGACGCCAGTGCCGGAGCCAACACCGTACGCACTGCGTTGCGCGCCGAGTACGTCTGCACCGCAATCCCCATGTCCACAACCTGCCTGCCAAGCCCTGGCGAGTGGCGCTTCACAGAGGCAGCCATCGCATCATGGAGCCTGTCCGGCGAGGTGCTCAGGTAATGCAGATCACCTGTCGCACGACCCATCA
Source organism: Pseudomonas syringae group sp. J254-4 (assembly GCF_032586855.1). Taxonomy (NCBI): domain Bacteria; kingdom Pseudomonadati; phylum Pseudomonadota; class Gammaproteobacteria; order Pseudomonadales; family Pseudomonadaceae; genus Pseudomonas; species Pseudomonas syringae group sp. J254-4. The sequence goes on from NZ_JAWHOO010000003.1 coordinate 259,772, forward strand.
TCTTGGTGCCCACCTGGTCCATCACCCCCGACAGCGCCCCGGAAATGAACGGGGTTAGCGGCTTGAGTGGCGCAGGTAGCCAATCGCCCTTGTTAATCGCTGGCTGCATGTACTGAAGCACCGAAGCAGCGGCAAATGGCGTGGCCCGTAACGCGCTTGATGCCGTCGTCGCCAATCGGTCGAACTTTTCCGCCTTGGCAAATGTTTCTCCGATGCTTGCACGGGTTTCGCCCTGCTCACTCAACCGCCTGGCGCGCGCATCGATCAGCGCATCGATCTGCTCGTTATGAGCATGAATGGCAGCGTGGTCGTCCAATGAGTCGGTCAACGGCAATTTGTGTGCAGCGAACACATGATCCTTCAGGTAATCAGTGATCGCATGCAGATTGTCCTGCGCGCCGGAGTTGACGGACCGCACAGAACTGGAAGCAAGAGACGCGTCAGACGCGGTTCGAAAGCTCTCCATCTCAATACCAGGCGGTTGTTGGGCGGATCGGTTGATGTGCATGGAAATTCCCTCTCGGTCTACGGAGTTTGAACAGCAAAGCGCTGAGGCGGGCTTGTCCGGAACGAGTATTTGCGTGAAAGCAATGCAACGAAGTGTCGATCAAACAACGCCAGAAACAGCGAAACGTCCGGCTACCCGCCAGTTGAACAGGATCGACAAAGGCTGTGTGGTCCCGGATCCGCCGACGGTTCCAGTGCATGAGCTGTGCATGCCGAATTCAAAGGCACCAGCCGAAACAGCACAGCAAACCGTGTTGAAAATTACGCACCTGGAAATTAAGCGGGCTTTAAGGCGAGCGGCGTAAGTTCGCGGCATAACGTGTTCACTGAACATGTACAGCCTTCTTCCAACCCAGCAAGGGAGTGCCGTAATGACGGGTCTTTTCGAAAAAAAATGGCGGTGCATCAGTAGAACGGTCACCTACGTTGGTTGGTCGCTGTTCTGGCTTCTGCTCTGGGACCTGGCCGTGACCATGGATGTCATGCTGATCGAAGGCAAGGGCATCGATTTCCCGCTGATGCCTCTCACGCTGCTTTGCTCGGCATTGATCGTGCTGATCAGCTTTCGCAACACAAGTGCCTATAACCGCTGGTGGGAAGCGCGCACGTTATGGGGCGCGATGGTTAATAGCTCACGCAGCTATGGCCGCCAGGTGATTACCCTGATTGAGGGTAATACCGATGATCGCAACAACCCGGTGAAAGAAGTGCTGTTTCATCGCCACGTGGCCTACCTGCGGGCACTGCGGGCCCATCTCAAAGGCGATGTCGGCACCGCAAGGCTCGACGGTCTGTTGTCGAACGCCGAAATTCGTCGAGCCTCTGACAGCAATAACTTTCCCAATGACATTCTGAACGGCTCGGCAGCCATCATCTCCGAAGAGTTTGCAGCGGGACGCATCGACAGCATTCGTCTGGCGAGACTGGAGTCGACCATGGTCGAACTGTCCAACTGCCAAGGCGGCATGGAACGCATCGCCAACACACCCTTGCCCTACCCGTACATCTATTTTCCGAGGCTGTTCAGCACCCTGTTCTGCGTCATCATGCCACTGAGCATGGTGACCACCCTGGGCTGGTTCACCCCGGCGATATCCACGGTGGTCGGCTGCATGCTGCTGGCAATGGACCGTATCGGCACCGACCTGCAAGCGCCCTTCGGCAGCAGTCAGCACCGGATTCGCATGGAAGACTTGTGCAACACCATCGAAAAGAACCTGCACTCGATGTTTAGTGCGCCGGAAAAGCAGCTGCTGTCGACAGGCTCGCAAGGCGAGGACGGTGGTGCTTGGCAGGCGCATCGGCTGGCCGTTTGAAGAGCTGATATAAGCGCTAGCGGCCAACCATAAAAATTTTCACAGGCGAAGGAGGTTTGGAGGCATAGCCTGTGATGAACGGCGCATCATTGACTGCCAAATCCAAGCTGACAGGAACGATGGCCTTCACCCCATACTCTGGCGAAGGTCAGGGTGCCAAGCCATAAGCTTCTGGCGCGGGGCCGCCGCCCTTGCCGTGAAGCGGGGCAAGGCATGCTGCAAGTTCGCTTTTGCGAAACGGCTTTGTGAGCCGCGGAAGATCCGGATCCAGGCCCTCACGTTCGGCATACCCGGAGACCAGCAGGATCGCGGTTCCAGGCCTTGAGGAGCGGACCACTCGGGCCAGATCGGTCCCGTTGATACCCGGCATGAGGTGGTCCGTGATCAGCAGATCAAATGCCTGCCCGTTGGCTATCAGTTGCATGGCCTCTTCACCTGACCCGGCCTCGATCACGCGGTAACCCAGCTCGGCCAGCATGTAACAGGTGCTTGCCCGTACCAGTTCCTCATCGTCGACCAGCAGCGCGATCCCGCGCGTCAATTGCGGCTCTGACGCCTCGACAATGTGCAAAGCCGCTGCTGGCACGGTCATGCTGCGCGGCAACCACAGCTCCACTTTCGTCCCGGAACCTGGCGAACTCTGAATCGTGAGAGCACCGTTCAATTGTGATGCCAGCCCATGCACCATCGAAAGACCCAGACCAGTCCCTTTGCCGACACCCTTTGTGGAGAAGAATGGCTCCACCGCTCGGCCAAGCGTGGCAGCGTCCATGCCAGTGCCCGTGTCTGCGACAGTTAAACAGAGGTATTCACCTTTCGGCAGCTTCGAACGATGCCCATCGCCCACCAGCACCGTGCCGGCAGATATGCACAGGGTGCCGCCTGCGGTCATCGCGTCACGCGCGTTCACGGAGAGATTGAGAACAGCCATCTCCAGCTGGTTTTGATCGGCAATGGCAGCAGGCAGATTCTCTGGAGCATCGACGACCACCTTGATTTTCGGCCCGGCCGTTCTGGCCACCAGATCACCCATATCGCTCAGCAATTTGGCCACATCGACCGGAACCGTCTGCAACGGCTGACGGCGCGCGAAGGCAAGCAGTCTCTGTACCAGCGTCTTGGCACGCTCCGCCGACTGCATCGCGCCCGAGATGAGACGTTGCTCTCGATCGCCACCCACGCCACGTCGCAGGAGCAGATCGAGCGTGCCCACAATGGGCGTGAGCAGGTTATTGAAGTCATGCGCAACGCCGCCGGTAAGCTGCCCCATCGCTTCCATCTTCTGGCTCTGGCGCAGCGTCTGCTGGACCTCCTCGCGCTCGGCGATGGCCTGGACAATTCGCCTTTCAAGGGTGTCGTTAAGCTCTCTCAGCTCCTCCTCGGCAGCCTTGCGAGCAGTGATTTCGATTGCGGTGCCGGTGACGCGCAAACAGACACCGGCTGCATTGAACACCCCGCGCCCCTTGGCCGTGATCCAGCGAACGACGCCGTCCTCTCGGCCAATCGTGCGATAGTCGACCTCGTAGAGCGCGCGACGCTCTGGGTCTGCGGCCGCCAGGAAGGCGTCGATCGTCGCATCACGATCCTCGGGGTGCAAACCATCATAGAAATCTTGCAACGTGACCGTCACGTTAGCCGAGATGCCGAACATCGCCTTGGTTTGTAAAGGCCAAACCAGCGTGTCATGCACCAAATCCACGTCCCAAAAACCCACATCGGCGTGGTCAACGGCCAGGCGCAACCTCGACTCGCTGATACGGATCGCGGAATCCGTTCGTGCACGGTGAACAATCAGTCCGACCGTATGAGCCACGAAGTCGATGATCTCAACATCCTCTGGCAACGGCTCACGCAGCTCACGGTGGTACAGGACGAAAGCACCGAGCAGTGCGCCCTGCGCCGAACGGATAGGGACTGACCAGCAGACGAACAGCCCATGTCCGACGGCCAGATCGCGGAACTCGCTCCAGCGTGGGTCGATCATGATGTCGGCCACTGCCATTAATGCGCTCTGGTAGCCCAGGAACGGGGCGACAGCAATAGCTTTGAGAGCGTCAGGCAGACTCGGGCCGGCACAATGCTCCACGTGATCCATGTCCTCATCCAGGAGCACGATGCTCCCCACGAATCCCGACGTTGACAGCGCTTCCACTTCGCGGACGATTGCGTCCAGAGTAACGTTCAGGGTTGTCACGTCTACAGCCAGTTCAAGGATTCGATTCTGAGTGGCCCTTAGTGCCGCCCCGCGATTGCGTGCCTGGGTCAGGCGCGCATTCTCGATTGCGATGGTTGCCAGTCGCGCTAGACTTTCCAACAGTTTGATCGTATCGGGATCATGATCGCGAACATCGGACCAGTAAGCGCCAAGCGCCGAGAACGGAACAGGTCTACCGACGGGCACCATCACGAGGCTTCGGACAAAGGTCGGCGCGTAAGCGTCCTGCGAGATGCGTGGATCGAGCCAAACATCACTGATCGCAACCGTCTCACCATGGCGCATCGTCCAACCAGATACACAATGGCTAATCGGGAAGCTCTGTCCTTGCCAAAGGGGAGAAACCGCATCTTCGGCTACATAAGAACAGCGGCCTTCATTTTCAATGACGACCGCAATGCCCTCCGCGCCTACCGCAGCGCGCGCCGTGTCCCTCAATACAGCGACGACCTCCTCAACCGAGGCCGCACTGGTCAGCCTCTCGCTGGCACTCAGCACATGCGACAGGCGGTCATCACCAATCAGATCCTTGGGAACATTAAGCAAACGGGTCTCCCAACGGTCGCAGAATACTGTTCCGCGGCATGGTTCAAATTGAAGGAGGAAAAGAGATACTGAAGCGCGACTCTCTTTTCGTATTTGTCGAATTTCAGTCTCTCAGAAAATCTTGTCAAGCATCACCATAGCGATGGTTTACGACCGGCAACACTTGGCCGATTTCTGTTTTTCGTGAGCAGCGTATTCGGGTCGAGAGTCGGCTGGCGCGAGAGGCGAATCTCGACCCATAGCTGCCTGCTGTCGGGGCTTATTTTTGCTAATCGCTTAATTTCTTATAACCGGCCAGCTTCTCCATCAGCGCTCCAGCAACTTCCAGTTGTTTGAGTTCTTTATCCGAAAGGTACGCTTCCACCGCGTTGCCCAGCCATTCATCGCGTCGATCTCGGCTTGTCTGTAATACCAGCCTGCCTTTTTCGGACAACCCTATCCATGTGCGGCGTAGATCACTGGTGTCGTGAGTGCGCGTAATCAGCTCACGAGCTTGCAGGTCGCGCAGCAGAGAGGCCACGTTCGACGACCGCATGTTTTCGGCCTCTGCAATTTTCGAAGGCGTCGCCGTCCCGTCCATTTGGTCAATTGCACTCAAGACCAACATTTGCGACCAGGTTTCAGGGTGATTTTGTGCTTCCTGACGCAGACGTTTGCTTAGTCGAGTCACCTGTTCACGAAACAACGAAATATCCATCAAGGTATACCTATAATAAAATAGCTATGTAATTATAGCTAAAACAGCCTACGGCAGTATTCTCAGATTCGGCCGGAAAATCATGACGGGAATTAAGATGCCTAATGACCACCCGAGATTCGAGCGGATTCTTCTCACCAATGATGACGGTATTGATGCTCCGGGGCTTAAGGTTTTGGAACGCATTGCGTCTCAAATAGCACGGGAGGTTTGGGTTGTAGCTCCGTTGCTGGATCAAAGCGGCACTTCTCACTCGCTGAGTCTTCACACTCCATTGCGGATGAGCTTTCATGGCCCCAGACGCTTTGCAGTCACCGGGACACCGGGGGATTGTGTGGCAATGGCGTTAGGGCACCTGCTCAATCACGACAGGCCTGATCTGATTTTGTCAGGAATAAATAGAGGCGCGAATTTGGGAGTCGAAACAGTTTTCTCGGGCACGGTTGGGGCCGCCATGACGGGGTTGCTGTATGGGGTTCCATCTATCGCGTTGAGCCAGTCGTTTATCGACAGGAGTGCTGTACCTTGGGAAAACGCGCTCAATCATGCGCCACAAGTCATCGCCCAGCTCATGGGTATGGACTGGCCGAAAGACGTTTGCTTGAACATCAATTTCCCCTGCTGCCCCTTGGCCGCCGTGCTTCCATTGAAACTGACACGCCAAGGATCTGGACGTTTGAGCGGTGTATCCGTACGCACAGAGAATGATCCTCGCGGCCTTCAATATCACTGGTTGAGCCTGGACAGGCACACACAAGCTGATACAGCAGGTACTGAAACGGCCGAGCTTCTTGCTGGGCATATTACCGTAACCCCCCTGCAATTTGAGCGTACCTGTGACAAGGCATTAGTATTGCCGGGGCCACAGAATTGAGACTTGCTCGTGGATTAGCACGGCCAGGTTTCTACTTCTTGCGAGCATAGTGGGGGCACGGTTAGAGAATAACCATCTGCCGTCTCGACCGCTTGAACAGCAAGCCGGAAGCAGCCTCTGAGTAAGCATCTGTTTCCGGCCGATTACGGCTTTTCGCGACCTCCAGCTTTCGGCCAAAACCGTCTTTGGCAGGCGTGATCTGAATGTCCTTGGCCTTGATTTGAAATCTGCGCGGCCAGTCGTTGCCAATCCTCTTCACGCCGCACATCCAGACGCAGAAAACAGGCGCGACTACCCAATGAGCTTGCAACCGCATTACCAAGGTCGTCGTTAATATCCGTGACGTAAACGAAGCAGCCTTGTTGCACAAAGAGTTTTGCAATGGCGGCACCGATGCCTTGAGCCGCGCCGGTAACGACCGCTGTTCTGGAAACCAGTTTATTTTCCATAAATGATGACATCTCCATGGTGAGGCGTATTCAGACATCATGAGAATGAGCCCATGCCCTATGCCACGCTCACACCTGGCAAAGAGGCTAACCATAAGCGGGGCGGCTCAAAACACAAACCCCTGCCCTAACTCATGCTCCATCCATTCAAGAAATCTTCTGACTCTGGGGAAGCCGGAATGGGCCTTGGGAAAGACCAGATGATGCGCTGCAACCGGTGCAGTCAATTCTTGAGGCGCAACTTCGATCAGTTCGCCAGTGCCCAGATACTTTTGCGCCAGCAAGGTGCTTTCCAGCGCAAAACCCAAGCCGTGACTGGCGGCTTCCAGCGTCATGTACGAGCGGTCGAAACTCAGCGCATAAGGCTTTTCCGGGCGAGCCAGACCATGCCGGGCAAACCATTCAGGCCATTTGAGCAACGTGGCTTCGGAGAGAATCAATTCGCGGTCGAGCAAGTCCGCTGCGCTGTGCACCGGGCGACGCGCCAGCAGTTGCGGAGACGCCAGCACAGCGAATTTCTCGTCACGCAGGGTGCGCACTTCGTAGCTCGGCCAGTTTGGTCTGCCATGACGGATATCGACATCGATCTTGTCCCGGCTGAAATGCAGCGACTCATAAGAGCACGACAGGTTGATCTGGATATCCGGGTGGCTTACCCGAAACGCCTCCAGCCTTGGCATCAGCCAGAGCAGCCCGAAACTGGGCGCGGAATGCAGGCGCAAGCAATCGAGACTGACATCGCTTGCCGCACGTTCGGTCGCGACGGCAAGGCTGTGCAACACCCCCGAGACATCTTTCAGATACTGCTCGCCGACCGGCGTGAGCGTGACACCACGCGCGGCCCGGACGAACAATTGCCGTCCGATCAAAGCCTCCAGTCTGGCCAGTTGGTGACTGACTGCCGAGGGTGTCAGGTCCAGGACCTCGGCTGCTCTGGCCAGATTGCCGAAGCGGGCAGTCTGTTCAAAGGCCTGAAGCGCTTTCAGCGGTGGCAGGCTCAGAGGTGCATCGTCATCAGGCTGCATGAACACTCCGATGTGTCCGATTATTCGAGTTTCATGCATTCAACCACTGGTATAGCGGATTGACGAGAGGTGAATTTTTTTCAGCATCCAGTGATTTTTGCGGCATTGCTCAGGACCCGCACCGGGAACACTCTGAAGTCATCGATCACCCGAATCGAACCCAACAACAATAATCAGAGGTAACCCTTATGCTTCTTCAAGGCAAAATCGCAGTCATCACCGGCGCAGCGTCGGAGCGCGGTATTGGTCGCGCAACTGCGGTCACGTTCGCCAGCCATGGCGCACGCGTGGTCATTATCGATCTGGATGAGTCCGCTGCACGCGATGCCGCTGCCGCACTGGGTGAAGGTCATCTGGGTCTGGCGGCCAACGTCGCCGATGAAAAACAGGTTCACGAAGCCGTCAGCAAAATCATCGCGCACTACGGTCGCATTGACATTCTGGTGAATAACGCGGGTATCACACAGCCCATCAAGACCCTGGACATCCGCCCTGGCGATTACGACAAGGTGCTCGACGTCAGCCTGCGCGGCACTCTGCTCATGTCGCAAGCGGTGATCCCGACCATGCGCGCCCAATCCTCGGGCAGTATCGTCTGCATGTCGTCGGTTTCCGCCCAGCGCGGCGGAGGCATTTTTGGTGGCCCTCACTACAGCGCGGCGAAAGCCGGCGTGCTGGGACTGGGCAAGGCGATGGCACGTGAATTCGGGCCTGATCAGGTGCGTGTCAATTCCATCGCCCCCGGCCTGATTCATACCGATATCACCGGCGGTCTGATGCAGGATGAGCGACGCCACGCGATCATCGACGGCATTCCCTTGGGCCGCCTGGGCGCAGCGCAGGACGTGGCCAATGCCGCGCTGTTTCTGGCCAGCGACCTGTCGTCCTATCTCACCGGTATCACGCTGGATGTGAACGGCGGCATGCTGATTCACTGACCGCGTGTGGACGGGCTGGCAAACAGCCTGTGTTTGTTCTGGATCGACGATACGCCAGGCGGTTGCCTGGCGGTCTATAAAAACAAGAGATCAGACCATCATGATAACCACCATGACCCTCGACGCGGTGTCGACCACGCGCGCCAATGCCTACCGCAAGACCGCCTGGCGACTGATGCCGTTCCTGATGCTGTGCTACCTGTGCGCTTATCTCGATCGGGTCAATGTCGGCTTCGCCAAGCTGCAGATGATGAACGACCTGGCCTTCAGCGAGACTGTCTACGGCCTCGGTGCAGGCATGTTTTTCATCGGCTATTTCCTCTGCGAAGTACCCAGCAACCTGATCCTGCACCGGGTCGGTGCCAGACGCTGGATCGCCCGCATCATGATCTCCTGGGGCATCATTTCCGCCCTCTTCGCCTTTGTCGAAACCGCCTGGCAGTTCTATACCCTGCGCTTTCTGCTCGGCGTGGCGGAAGCCGGTCTGGCACCGGGCCTGCTGCTGTACCTGACGTACTGGTTCCCCTCTTATCGCCGCGCGCGCATGACCGTGCTGTGGTTCATCGCCATCCCGCTGTCCGGCATGATCGGCGGCCCGCTGTCGGGCTACATCATGACCCGCTTCGCAGGCGTTCATGGCTGGGCTGGCTGGCAATGGATGTTCGTCCTTGAAGCGATCCCGACGGTGATCGTCGGCTTGCTGGTACTGAGCTATCTGAAGGATGGCGTGCATCAGGCGACATGGCTGTCCGCTGAAGAAAAGGAATTGGTCAACAAGGAGCTGCAAGAGGACAACAGCCAGAAAGTGGTACACGCGTCGGTAGGCGCCTTCATTCGCGACAAGCGTCTGTGGCTGCTGGCATGCATCTACTTCTGCGTGGTGATGGGCCAGTACGCGATCACCTTCTGGCTGCCGACGCTGATTCGCAATGCAGGCGTTTCCGATCCGCTGCATATCGGCCTGATGACCAGCCTTCCCTACCTGTGCGCAATCGTCGTGATGCTGCTGATGGGGCGCAGCGGGGACAAGCATCGAGAACGTCGCTGGCACCTGGTCGGGCCGATGATCGCAGGCGCACTCGGGCTGAGCCTGGCAGCGCTGTTCGGCGGCAATCTGCTGCTGTCAGTGTTCAGCCTGTGCCTCGCCGCAGCAGGCATTCTCTCGGCATCGTCGCTGTTCTGGATGCTGCCCACCACCCTGCTGGGCGGGGTATCGGCGGCCGCCGGGATCGCCGGAATCAACAGCTTCGCCAATCTCGCGGGCTTCTGTTCGCCCTACCTGATCGGCTGGATCACCACCACGACCGGCTCAAGCGCCATTGGCATGTACCTGATTACCGGCGTGCTGTTCATCGGCGCCTATCTGGTGCTGCGCATCCCTGCCGCCTCGGTCAATCGTTGAGTCAACGGAGTAATCACCATGACAGCCACTACTTTACCTGCGCCTTCCACTTCGCTGGCGCAGCGTGCTCATAACATTCGTCGACACGCATTACGTATGGGCCAGGTTCAGGGCCAGGGTTATGTCGGACAGGCGCTGGGCGCTGCGGACCTGCTCGCCGTATCCTATTTTCACGCGCTGAACTATCGGCCTGAAGACCCTGAATGGGAACAGCGTGACCGCTTTTATCTGTCGATCGGCCACTACGCCATTGCGCTGTACGCGGCATTGATAGAGGCGGAAATCGTCCCGCTCGATGAACTGGAAACCTACGGCTCGGATGACAGCCGTCTGCCCATGTCCGGGATGGCGACTTACACCCCCGGAATGGAAATAACCGGCGGTTCGCTGGGTCATGGTCTGGGCATTGCGGTAGGTGCCTGCCTGGGCTTGAAGCGCAAGGCATCAAGATCTTTCGTTTACAACCTGCTGTCGGACGGCGAGCTGAACGAGGGCTCCACCTGGGAAGCGGCCATGTCGGCCTCACACTGGAAGCTGGACAACCTGATCGCGATCATCGATGTGAACAACCAGCAGGCCGATGGCCACTCCAGTGAAGTGCTGGCTTTCGAACCCATCGTGGATCGCTGGCAGGCGTTTGGCTGGTTTACCCAGCGCGTCGACGGCAACGACTTGAACGCACTGGTCGCAGCCTTCGACGCGGCCCGCCAACACGTCGGCGCTCAGCCCAGGGTCATCATCTGCGACACGAAAATGGGCAAGGGCGTGGCGTTTCTGGAAACACGTGAAAAGACCCACTTCATCCGCGTGGATGAGCATGAATGGGACGTCGCACTGAATAACCTCGACGAGGGGAAAATCGTATGAGCTCTGCCAATCACACACCGTCTCCGTCCGTTGCCACGAAGAAAAAACTCACCACCTCGGCAATGATCGCGTCTATCGCGTCCGAGGGTCAGGCCACTCGCCCGGCTCCGTTCGGCCATGCATTGGCGGCGCTCGCGGAGCAACGTCAGGATATCGTCGGGCTGTCGGCTGACCTGTCGAAATACACCGACCTGCACATCTTCGCCAAAGCGCACCCTGAACGTTTCTACCAAATGGGCATGGCCGAGCAATTGCTGATGAGCGCGGCTGCGGGCATGGCTCGGGAAGGCTTCGTACCGTTTGCGACCACTTATGCGGTGTTCGCCTCGCGTCGCGCTTACGACTTCATCTGCATGGCGATTGCCGAGGACAACCTCAACGTCAAAATCGTCTGCGGCCTGCCGGGCCTGACCACTGGCTACGGCCCCAGCCATCAGGCCACCGATGACCTGGCGATCTTTCGCGCCATGCCCAACCTGATGATCGTCGACCCCTGCGACGCGCTGGAAATCGAGCAGGCCGTACCGGCGATCGCAGCGCATCAAGGCCCGGTTTACATGCGATTGCTGCGCGGCAACGTGCCGTTGGTACTGGATGAATACGGTTACACATTCGAGATTGGCAAAGCCAAGACCCTGCGCACCGGCAACGACGTGCTGATCATCTCCACCGGCCTGATGACCATGCGAGCCCTGGAAGCGGCCAAGGCACTCCAGGCCGACGGTGTCGATGTTGCGGTGCTGCACGTGCCGACCATCAAGCCGCTGGACGAGCAGACCATTCTGGCGGAAGCCAGAAAACCAGGCCGTCTGGTGGTGACCGCCGAAAACCACTCGATTATCGGCGGGCTGGGCGAAGCAGTGGCGACGGTATTGCTGCGCAATGGCGTTACACCGACCTTCAGGCAGATCGCCCTGCCGGACGCTTTTCTCGACGCTGGAGCGCTGCCTACACTGCATGATCGTTATGGCATTTCCACGCCGGCAGTCTGCACGCAGATCAAAGCCTGGCTGTAGGCACTGAAGGTGCACAGGGGCACTTTCCTGTGCACCTCCTGCGCATCGGGGACAACCGTTGAACGCAAATGAATTGCTGGACCCGGCCTATCACTCGTTCATGGATGAGCCTGCGGTTAGCTGGACACATCAGACCCTGCCCGGGATCAGGGCTCGCGTCGGTGCCGCCTGGACGGCAGCCACTGCGGCCCGTAGCGAGCAGCACTGGACCACAGGCGTTTCGGACGTCGGCATCAGGTTATGCCTTTACCGGCCCGGCCCGCCGCTCGAACACCCCAAACTCCCCGTCATCCTGTATATCCACGGGGGCGGCTTTGTACTGGGCAGCCCGGAGATGGCCGATGACTACCTCGCAACGCTGGCCGTCGAGCTCCAGGCAATAGTCATTGCCGTCGACTACCGGCTTGCACCCGAGCATCCATTCCCGATCCCGCTGGAGGACTGTTACGCAGCGCTGGAGTGGATATTCAGCAATGGGCTGACGCAAGGCATGGACACCCGCAACCTGGTGATCATGGGCCACAGCGCAGGCGGCGGGCTTGCTGCCGCGCTCGCTCTGCTGGCAAGAAACAAAGGGCTGCGGACACTCGCCGGTCTGGTGCTGATCTACCCCATGCTCGATCACCGCACTGGCGCGCCTGACGCGCTGCCAGCCAACCCGACTACCGGCACTTTCAGCTGGTCGCGTCAGGCCAATCATTTTTGCTGGGAATGCCTGCGCGGTGCCTACGCACTGGACGATGAGCACAAAGCACTGTTCTCCCCCGCACTGGCCACCGACCTGAGCGATCTGCCGCCCACCTTCATCTGCGTTGGCGCACTCGATCTGTTTCTTGAAGAGGACCTGGCATTCGCACTGACCCTGTCGCGCTCGGGGGTGCCGGTGGAATTGCATGTCTACCCGGGCGTGCCGCATATGTTCGATCAGTTGCCAGGCGAGCAGACAGCGCAGGCTACGCAAGATATTGCCCGGGCCGTGCGCAGGATGATCGCCGCAGGGTTATGCGACTAGAATGACGCACACGTTGCATCAACTCTGAAACAAGGGAATGTATGTTCAAGCAATGCCTGTTACTGGCTGCAGCCATCTCACTGAGCGGCTGCTGGAGCCTGATGTATCACCTTGATGGTGAACGTTGCGTCTATCCCGGAACACGACACGGCTGGGCATGGGGTACCAAAGACGTGACATCAACCTGGCCCTGGCTGATAGACGTGCCGTTCTCTTTGGCGCTGGATACGCTGTTTTTGCCCTACGACCTCACCGCTTTCCTGCCAGAAAACCTTGGCGGTGATGATCGCGAGTGCCATTTCAATGATGGGCTGAATGTGCTTGGTTGAGAGGATCCCGCAGAGTCAGGATTCTACACAGTGACGAGGGGCTGGAAGCCCGTCATCTGAACCTTCGGCCACTATGACGCTCACTTTATAGGTTGCCTTGTCTCATTGCCGAAAGGAACTCGCATGCTTTCAACCTCGCCATCGATGCCTCTTGTCAGTCCTGTCGAGCGCGAGCTTAGTCTGCGCGCGGTCATTACCGGGGTCGTGCTCGGTATCCTGTTGACGCCTTCCAATGTCTACGCCGGGTTGAAGATTGGCTGGTCGTTCAATATGTCGATCATCGCCTTGTTGATCGGCTATGCGATATGGCAAGGGCTTTCAAAGCGTTCATCCGAGCATCTGCCGTGGACGCTGCATGAGAGCAACATCAATCAGACCGTGGCGTCGGCAGCTGCGTCGATCATTTCCGGTGGGTTGGTCGCGCCGATTCCGGCTTATACCTTGCTGACCGGTCAGCAACTGGATGCCGTCCCGATGATCGCCTGGGTGTTCTCGGTGAGTTTTCTGGGGATCTGGATTGCCTGGTACTTGCGGCCATCACTGCTCAACGACAAATCGCTGAAGTTTCCCGAAGGCATGGCCACTCTGGAAACCCTGCTACACATCTACAACCATGGGCGCGAAGCCGCAATACGCTTGAAGGTGCTGCTCAGCACCGCGTTGCTGTCTGCGCTGGCCAAGTGGGTCGACACATTCATATGGGCGTTCCTGCGCTGGTCGCCGAGCGCTCACCTGGAGCGTCTGACCTTTACCGCCGACCCTTCGCTGCTGTTGGTTGGGTTCGGCGCAATTATCGGCATTCGCGTCGGCATGACCCTGCTGCTCGGTGCTCTGCTGGCCTGGGGCGGTGTGGGGCCGTGGCTACTGAACCAGGGTCTGGTGACATTACCGGCCGACAGCAGCGGCCCGCAGTTCGCAGCACTGGTGGAATGGTTGCTATGGCCGGGTGTGAGCCTGATGGTCTGCTCGACCCTGGCTTCACTGGCGATCCGTTTGTGGGCATTGCACAAATCCACCAGAGCCAGTGGCGGGACGACCTGGTCAGTGCCCAAGGCCGGGCCTGCCGTCGGTTTTGCGCTGGCGATTTTGCTGGTGGTCAGCCTGCAGGCGCTGTTATTCGGTATCAATCTGTGGATGGCATTGCTGACCATTCCCCTGGCAATCTGTCTCGCAGCCGTGGCGGCTCGAGTAGTCGGTGCCACCGGCATTCCCCCTATCGGGGCAATCGGGCAGTTATCGCAACTGAGCTTCGGCATCGTTGCGCCCGGGCAGGTGCCGATCAACCTGATGAGCGCCAACACGGCCGGAGGTTCTGCCGGGCAATGCACGGACCTGATGAACGACTTCAAGGTCGGCCGGGCGATTGGCGCCACGCCGCGTAAACAGCTGATCGCCCAGACACTGGGGATTTTCGTCGGCAGTATCGTCGGGGTCCTGGCTTATATGGCGCTGATCCCGGACCCGCAATCGATGCTGCTCACCGAAGAATGGCCCGCCCCGGCAGTAGCCACCTGGAAAGCCGTCGCACAAACGCTGACCCACGGCCTGGATTCGCTGTCAGCGAGCATCCGCTGGGCGATTTTCATCGGCGGGCTGGTCGGGTTGTTGCTGGGCATCCTCGACAGCACGCTGTCTGCTCATCGCGCCCGGTACTTGCCCAGCGCCGCAGCACTGGGCCTGGCCTTTGTCCTGCCGGCCTCGGTATCTCTGATGATGGCCCTTGGCGCAGTGCTCACCTGGCTGGTGAACTGTCGCTGGCCGTCCGTTACAGAACGCTTCGCCATTACCGCGGCGGCAGGCTTGATTGCCGGAGAGAGCATTACCGGTGTCGGTGCGTCGTTGTGGCAGATGGTTCAGAACGGCGGGTAGTCGCATGCATGGTGCGACAGGCAACTGCTATGATTCGCGCCTGTGCAAGCGAGTTGAAAAACATGAATCGTCGCAAGAAAATCCAGCAGTTGCTGAAAGCCCACGCCAAAAAGGCCAGCGCCAAACTGGCCCCGCAGAGCAAGGCCAAATACATCAGCAAGGCCGACCGCTTGAAGCTGGCGGCCGAAGCGGATCAGGACTCGACCAGCCCGTCCGAAGGCTGACCCGCCACATGCGCGCCTTGACGACGCAGAGCGTCGAGAACTGCATTCCCACGCTGGAGTGCGGAACGATAATCTCAACTGTCGTGCGGCGCTCCGCGTCGTAAAGCCCAATGCTGGAGCGATCATCGCAATTATCGTGCGGCGCTCCGCGTCGCATGCCTTTCCGGACGCTCTGCGTCCTCTTGGCGACGCAGAGCGTCGAGAACTGCATTTCCACGCTGGAGCGTGCGGAACGATAATCGCAACCATCGTGCGACACTCCGAGTCGTAAAGCCCAATGCTGGAGCGATCATCGCAACTATCGTGCGGCGCTCTGCGTCGTATGCCTTTCCGGACGCTCTGCGTCCTCTTGGCGACGCAGAGCGTCCCAGGCGGAGCGTGCGGAACCGCGGCGCAAGCGCCTCAGGCATGGCGGTTACTTGGCGAAAGAATATTCCCCGCCCTGCTCCAAAGCCTTGCGGTACGCAGGCCTGCTCTGCAGTCTTTCAACCCACGCCGTCACGTTCGGGTACGGCTGCAGCATTCCCTGAGCCTTGGCGAGTTCGCCAATGAAGCTCATCTGAATATCCGCGCCACTCAGTTCTTCTCCCAATAGATAAGGCGTCAACCCCAGAGAGTCGTTCAGATAACCCAGATAATTGGCAAGCTCCGACTGGATACGCGGATGCAGCGGCGCACCCGCATCCCCCAGACGTCCGACATACAGGTTGAGCATCAGCGGGAGAATGGCCGAGCCTTCCGCGAAGTGCAGCCATTGCACGTACTCATCGTAGGTAGCGCTGGCAGGGTCCGGTTGCAGTCGGCCATCGCCATGACGGCGAATCAGGTAGTCGACAATGGCACCGGACTCGATGACGACATGCGGGCCGTCTTGAATAACCGGTGATTTGCCCAGCGGGTGCACAGCCTTGAGTTCAGGCGGTGCAAGGTTGCTTTTCGGGTCGCGCTGATAACTCTTGATCTCGTAGGGCAGGTCGAGCTCTTCAAGCAGCCACAGAATACGCTGCGAGCGTGAGTTGTTCAGGTGGTGGACAGTGATCATGTCGGGCTCCGCCGGGTGATAGTGTCTAGAAAAGACTGCGCTGCCACCGGGGAGTGCCCTGAAATGCTGTTACTTCGACGAGCGTGCCGGAAAAGCTGCGTTGATGAGCTGCACACCGATGAAAATCTCAGGCGTTTCTGTCACTGGAGGCGGCCGCTGGCTCACCACGAAGTTCTCGCTCCACTGCGGCTTTATCAATGACCGACCAGACGCTGACAATTTTGCCGGCGCTGAATGTGTAAAACACGTTTTCAGAAAAGGTAATGCGCTGGCCATGCGCGTCCAGCCCCAGAAATCGACCCTGCGGCGAGCAGTTGAATATCAGGCGGGCAGCCACCTGTGACGCCTCAACCACCAGCAGGTCGATGTTGAAACGCAGGTCAGGAATAATGCTGACGTCGTTTTCCAGCATCGTCCGGTAGCCGGCCACGCTGATCCGCTCGCCGTTGTATTGCACGTCGTCGTCGACGAAATCGCCCAGATCCTGCCAGCGGCGTTCGTTGAGACAGGCAATATAAGCTCGATATCGCTCGGTCAGATTCATGGCGTGCCCTCCTGTTCAAAAATATTCGAAGCAGCCTTTTTAAGGGCATGCGTCAAAATACATGCAGTTCTGCGCATCTGAAATGCGCTCAGACCAACGCCTCAGCCGGGCCAAAAAACTCATAATGGCTTTGCCCGTCCGGAATACCCAGCTCGTGCAGCGCGCGCTTCATGAACGCCATGAACGGCTTCGGACCAAGAAAATAGGCCTCGACGTCCCTGTTCGCCGGCAGCCATTGCTGCAGATGCTCAACCGAAGCAAGCCCAGTCACAGTATTTGCCGGTGCGTCACCGGCCGTAACCTCGCTGTAGACCACGTGCGCCGCAAACTGCGCATATCGCTCGCGCCAGTCATCAATGACCGCCTGGAACGCTTGCACGCTGGTATTACGAGCGTAGTGGATAAACACGACGTGTCGGTGACCTGCCTGCAACGCCGCTTCCGCCATGGCCAGCGTCGGGGTGATGCCGACACCGCCGCTGATCAGTACCAGCGGTTTGCTGCCTTCGACAAGCACGAACTCGCCAGAGGGCGGGAACAATTCTACGGTGTCGTCCACTGCGACCTGATCGTGCAGGTAACAGGACGCAACGCCGCCCTGCTCTCGCTTGACGCTGATGCGATAGCTCACACCGTTGGCAGGCGCAGAGAGCGAGTAATTTCTACGAATTTCTCCGCCTTCGCTGTTCAACCGGATACCGATGTACTGACCGGGCTTGTGCGCGATGACCGGTTTACCATCAACAGGCTGCAGGTAGAACGACATGATCTCGCTGCTTTCCGGCACCTTGCGAACAACCTTGAACAGCCGTCCGCCACGCCAGCCACCTGGTGCTGCGGCGATGCTTTCATATACATCGCGCTCGGCATTGATCAGCATGTCAGCCAGTTGCTGATACGCCGCAGCCCAGGCATCGATCACTGCGTCCGTTGCGACCTCAGCGCCCAGCACCTCGCGAATGGCGCGCAGCAGGCAGGCACCAACAATCGGATAATGCTCTGGCAGTATCTGCAGCGCGACATGTTTGTTGACGATCTGCGCCGCCAACGGCCCGAGGTTTTCGAGGCGATCAATATTGCGCGCGTACATCAACACCGCATTGGCCAGCGCCCGTGGCTGTGCGCCATTTGCCTGGTTGGCCTGATTGAACAGCGGACGAACCTGAGGATATTCATCGAGCATGATGCGATAGAAATGAGTGGTCAGTGACTCGCCGCCTGTTTCAAGGATCGGTACGGTGGCTTTGATGATGTCGCGATGGGCAGTGCTGAGCATGATCCACTCCAGAGTGTGCAGTTTCGTTCATGGAACCAGAGCAACGCACGTGCCAGATAAAAACCCATTTAAAATCAATGAATAGAAAATTTAAAAGTCAAAAGGACTGAGTCTTATTGACTAATATCCGGAAAAATCCGGTCATTATGACCAGATAAAGTTAATCGTTTCAGCCATCCTCGCACGCAGAGCATCTTCAAGAATTCAATCCCGACCGGGTTTGTAGGGAACTAGCGCGCAACACATCGCCCTAAGCCTGACATCTACGTACTGGCGCGACGCTGGTTTCAAACGAAGGACTTCAGATTCATGTCTTCAAGTAGCACCTCAGCAGCGGCCGATCCGCAAGGTCGGCAAAGCGCTTCACCGAATCGACTCATCTTTATCTCCGTACTCGTGGCCACCATGGGTGCGCTGGCGTTCGGCTATGACACCGGCATTATCGCCGGTGCATTGCCTTTCATGACGCTCCCCACCGATCAGGGCGGGCTGGGCCTGGATGCCTACAGCGAAGGGATGATCACCGCCTCACTGATCGTCGGCGCTGCGTTTGGCTCGCTTGCCAGCGGCTACATCTCCGACCGTTTTGGACGCCGTCTGACCTTGCGCCTGCTCTCGGTGCTGTTCATTGCTGGCGCACTGGGCACGGCCATCGCGCCTTCCATTCCGTTCATGGTCGCTGCACGCTTCCTGCTGGGTATTGCGGTGGGTGGCGGCTCGGCTACGGTGCCGGTGTTCATTGCCGAAATCGCCGGACCGTCGCGTCGTGCGCGACTGGTCAGCCGTAACGAACTGATGATCGTCAGCGGCCAGTTGCTCGCCTACGTTCTAAGCGCGGTCATGGCCGCTCTGCTGCACACACCTGGTATCTGGCGTTACATGCTGGCTATCGCCATGGTGCCGGGCGTGTTGCTGCTGGTCGGTACGTTCTTCGTACCGCCGTCGCCGCGCTGGCTGGCGTCCAAAGGCCGCTTCGATGAAGCGCAGGATGTACTGGAGCAACTGCGCACCAACAAGCAGGATGCGCAGCGCGAAGTGGACGAGATGAAAGCGCAGGACGAGGAGGCTCGTCACCGCCCGAAAGCCAGGGAGTTGCTGCGTCAGGGCTGGGTGATCAAGTTGCTGCTGATCGGCATTGGCCTGGGCTTTACCGCGCAGCTCACAGGCGTTAACGCCTTTATGTATTACACGCCGATCATTCTCAAGAATACCGGCATGGGCACCAACGCTGCGCTGACCGCCACCATCGGCAACGGCGTGGTATCGGTTATCGCGACCCTGCTCGGCATTTGGGCGATTGGCCGTTACGGCCGTCGGCACTTGTTGATGACCGGGCTGGTGATGGTCATCCTGATGCAGGCAGCGCTGGGTTGCGTGTTGCAATTCATGCCGCAGAACCTCACCCAGAGCTACACCGCCCTCGCCTGCATTCTGGTGTTCCTGCTGTTCATGCAGATGTGCATCTCGCCGGTTTACTGGCTGCTGATGTCGGAATTGTTCCCGATGCAGGTGCGCGGATTGCTGACCGGCACAGCAGTATCGATGCAATGGCTGTTCAACGCATCGGTGGCATTCACCTTCCCGATTGCAGTCGATACCATCGGCAACCCGACGTTCTTCATCTTTGCGGCCATCAACGTCGGCTCGTTGATATTTGTCTTCCTGTGCCTTCCGGAAACCAAAGGCAAATCGCTTGAGCAGATTGAAAAGCATTTGAAGAAAGAGCTGTAACGGCCGACCGGATGAGGCCATCAACGGCCTCATCTACCCTCCAGGCAGATCAGCGCACCAGCATCGAAGCTGCCGCCGCCACCATGATTGCCGCCGCACCGCGAAACAGTTTTCTCTGGGCGCGCTCGCTCGACAGTAAATGTCGAATGCGCAATGCAGCAAATATGAACACTGCCCCTACCCCCAGCAGCACAAATACAGTCAACGGCACCAGAACCAGCCCCCAGGTCTGCAACGAGACCGTTTCCAGCTTGATGACCAACGGTAAAAGCGCCAGATAGAAAGCGATGGTCTTGGGATTGCCCAACGTGATGGTCAATCCGGATGCAGCCGCAGACAGCAGCTCTTTTTTCTTCGTCGGCCTACCCACCTCTATGGCCTGATGGTCGGCGAACCAGAATTGCCAGACCAGGTAGCACAGATAAATCGCCGCTCCCCAACGCACGACCTGAAACAGCGCATTGATGGATCACCAATCAGACCCTGGCCGATCAGATCGGCATGTCTGCCTCGCCCTGCTGGCGACGGGTCAAACAACTTGAAGAGCATCGCTATGTGCTGGGTTACAGAGCGGTGCTGGACCGTCGCAAGATCGGGCTGGGTGTCATGGTGTTCATTCGAGTCAGCATCGATTCTCACAGTGAAGCCGAGGCAAGAAAATTCGAGCAGGAAGTCATGCAACTGGATAATGTCGTGGCGTGCTACAGCATCGGCGCAGATGCCGACTTTCTGCTTCAGGTGGTGGCTCGCGACCTGGATTCGTTTGCCGACTTCGCCATGACGGTGGTCAGAAGGCTGCCCGGGATTAAAGAGATGCAGAGCATGTTCGTCTTGAAGGAGATAAAGCCCTTCGTCTCATTCCCGGTCAAACCTGCGGCCTGACCGCATCAGGCTTAGGCCCTGGATGGCAAGTTCGGGTCAGCAAACATGCATCGCCTGCAAACATCAAACAA
This sequence comes from Pseudomonas syringae group sp. J254-4, assembly GCF_032586855.1. Classification (NCBI taxonomy): domain Bacteria; kingdom Pseudomonadati; phylum Pseudomonadota; class Gammaproteobacteria; order Pseudomonadales; family Pseudomonadaceae; genus Pseudomonas; species Pseudomonas syringae group sp. J254-4. The sequence continues at coordinate 280,604 of NZ_JAWHOO010000003.1, forward strand.
TCGATCGTTTTCAATAAAGGAATAGTCATGTCCACGACCGAGCAAGCCACTGTGACTTTCGACAGTGCCATCCCGATCCTGCGGATGTTCGACGAACGCAAAGCGCGTGAGTTCTACCTCGACTTTCTCGGTTTCAGCGTCGAATTCGAGCATCGTTTCGAGGCCGATCTGCCGTTGTATCTGGGGATCAGCCGCAATGGCCTGCATTTGCACCTTTCCGAACATCACGGCGACTCCTGCCCGGGGGCTGCGGTGTTTATTCCCACTCAAAACATCGAGCAATTGCGCGATGAGCTGATTGGCAAACAGTACGGTTATGCACGACCCGGCATTGTTCAGCAGGGCTGGGGCCAGGTACTTGAAGTCTGCGATCCGTTCGGCAACCGCATCAGGTTCTGCCAGAGTTGAGGCAAACGCATTAACGTCAGCGGAGACCGATAAACCGGTTGTCCGGCTGACGCCACCACTGCCGGCACAATGGATATGCCGTGATCCATCGTTGTGCACATTGCCGCGTTCAAGCGCAAAGATGACGCATGACTGCGTCAAAAAACTTCGCTAACAGCCTTTAATCCCCTGCCAATCCGCCTTCGGTCAACCTTGGCCCATAACGTGCAAACGTGCCAGTTCATCTTGTATACATGAATGAACACCACTATGACCGCACTCGACATTTCCCAACTTCAGTCGGCGTTACGTTCAGGTCAAACAACCCTGACGGCACTTGTGCAAACCCTTACAGCGCACATTGATGCGGATGACCGGGCGGAAGTCTGGATTCATCGCGTGCCCGTGACGCAGCTTCTTGAAAGGGCGAAGACGCTGGAAAGCATTGCCGCAGAAGCGGGCGATTCGGTGTATGAGCAACTGCCGCTGTTCGGCGTGCCATTTGCGGTCAAGGACAATTTTGACGTGGCCGGAATACCGACCACGGCTGCGTGCCCGGCTTTCGCCTACACGCCCGAGAAAAATGCTCACGTCGTACAGTTACTGCTCGACAGTGGTGCGATCCTGATGGGCAAGACCAATCTCGATCAGTTCGCCACCGGTCTGGTGGGTGTCCGCTCGCCCTACGGGGCCGTGCGCAATGCCCACGATCCGGCCTACGTCAGCGGCGGCTCCAGTTCCGGATCGGCGGTGGCCGTCGCGCGTGGCTACGTGAGTTTTGCACTGGGCACGGACACGGCAGGGTCAGGCAGAGTGCCCGCCGGGTTCAACGGTATCGTCGGGCTCAAGCCCAGCCTTGGCCTGTTCAGCAGCCGAGGCGTGGTGCCCGCCTGTCGCACGCTGGACTGCCCGTCGATATTTGCCGGGGATGTGCTGCAAGCCTGGCAAGTGGCGCAGGTCATCGCGGCTTACGACCCGCTCGACCCGGCCAGTGTGGCCGTGCAGGCATTGGCGGTGCAGCGCAGGGCTCGGCGTGTCGCGGTGCCAAGGCACTGCGAGTTCTTCGGTGATGCGCAGGCGCAAACGGCTTACATCAAAACCCTGGAAGCCCTGCAAAGCGACCCGCTGGTGACTATCGAACCCATCGACTTCGATGTCTTCGCCGAGGCCGCGGCCCTGCTATACCAAGGCCCATGGGTGGCCGAGCGAAGGGCAGCGGTAGGCAAATTCTTCACCACCCATGCTGACGATATTCATCAAGTGGTGCGCGGCATCCTGCAGAGCGCAGCTTCGTTTGATGCCGTGGACACATTCAATGCCCGCTATCGACTGGCGGAACTGACGCGAACAGCCCAGCAATTGCTGGCCGGGGTCGATGTGCTGGTGGTCCCGACGGCGCCCTGCATGCCGACCATTGATGCAGTGCTCGCCAACCCGGTCGAGCTCAATTCACAGCTCGGCTACTACACCAACTTCGTCAACCTGATGAATATGTGCGCCCTCGCCGTTCCGGCAGAGCGCCGTGCCGACGGGTTGCCTGCGGGCATCACGCTGATCGGCCCCGCCGGTGCCGACCAACGCCTGGCAGAAATAGCCGCAGCCTGGCAGCCGCTCTTCGGTCAGAGAGACCAGAGCGAAGCCGTCGCGATGGCACCCTTGCCCCGCAACAGCCCTGTCGTGCAGGTCGCGGTTGTCGGCGCGCACCTCGTCGGCCAGCCGCTCAACTGGCAATTGCTCGAAGGCAGTGCTCGTCTGCTGCGTACCACAACCACCAGCGCAGATTACCGGTTGTATGCACTGGCCGGTACTTCGCCACCGAAGCCGGGCCTGGTGCGTGTGCCTGAACAGGGCGAGCGCATCGAAGTCGAGGTCTGGGAAATGCCGCTGAACCTGTTCGGGGCCTTCGTCGCCGCGATTCCCGCGCCATTGGGCATCGGTTCTCTGCAATTGGCCGACGGCCAGTGGGTCAAGGGTTTCATCTGTGAGCCAGCCGGCCTTGAGGGCGCGCTGGACATCACTGATTTCAAAGGCTGGCGCGCCTACCGCGCCGCGCACACATCTTCCATCGCTCATTGATCAGGGGTAGCACGCATGTCGAACGTTGATCGTCGCAGTTTCATCAAGTTGGCAGGCATTATCGGCCTGAGCGCAGCACTGCCGTTTGGTCGTGCCTACTCAGCCGACGCGCCGCTGGTGGTGGGTTTCATCTACGTCGGCGCTCGCGACGACTTTGGTTACAACCAGGCCCACGCCCAAGCAGCGGCCATCATCAAGACGCTGCCCAACGTCAAAGTGATCGAGGAAGAAAACGTTCCGGAAACCGTGGCCGTGCAGAAGACCATGGAAGCCATGATCCGTCAGGACGGTGCGACACTGATTTTTCCGACCTCATTCGGCTACTTTGAGCCGCATGTGGTCAAGGTCGCGAAAAAGTACCCGGACGTGCGCTTCGCGCATTGCGGCGGCCTCTGGCAGAAAGGTAAGGACCCGATCAACGCGGGCAGCTTTTTCGGTTACATCGACGAAGCGCAATACCTGAACGGCGTGATAGCCGGGCACATGAGCAAGAGCAAAAAACTCGGTTTCGTGGCCGCCAAGCCTGTGCCTCAGGTACTGCGCAACCTGAACGCGTTCGCCATGGGTGCCCGCTCGGTCGACCCGAGCATCGTGACCACGGTGATCTTCACCGGTGACTGGTCGCTGCCGGTCAAGGAAGCAGAAGCTGCCAACGGCCTGATCGACCAGGGCTGTGACGTACTTACCTGTCATGTCGACGGCCCCAAGGTGATCGTCGAGACGGCTGAAAAGCGCGGTGTCATGACCTGCGGCTACCACGCCAGCCAGGCCGCGCTGGCACCCAAAGGTTACCTGACCGGTGCCGAATGGAATTGGGAAACGCCTTATCGCGCCCATGTAGCGGCAGCCCAGAGCGGCACGCCGATGATCAACTTCCTGCGCGGCGGGCTCAAGGAAGGCTTCGTCAAGACTTCCGCCTATGGGCCTGCGGTAACAGGCGACGCCAAACAGCAAGCGGATGCCATCAAGGCGCAAATGATGGCCGGGCAGTTCGTGATCTTCAAAGGCCCGCTCAAGGACAACAAAGGCGCAGTGGTGATTGCAGATGGTGTGTCACAAGGCCAGACCGACATCGCCCTGGAGAGCATGAATTACCTGGTCGAAGGTGTACTTGGCCAGCTCTGAGGAATGTTCATGAGCCTATCCATTAGTCTGCGCCGCCTGGCCAGCGCGCTGTTGCCGGGGCTGCCTACGGTGTTGGCGGTGCTTTCCTCGTGCGTGCTGTTCGGGCTGTTTCTGGCGGTTCAGGGCAAGCCTGCCTGGCAAGCCCTGCAACTGGTCGGCGAAGGCGCGTTTGGTTCATGGTTCGCCCTGGAAAATACCTTGCAGCGTGCAGCGCCATTGATGTTGACCGCGCTCTGTGTGGCCCTGCCCGCCCGGGCCGGGCTGATCATTATCGGCGGCGAAGGCGCGCTGGTACTGGGCGGTCTGGCAGCGGCAGTGACCCCCTTGTGGCTCGGCCCTTTGTCACCCGGGGTGATGCTCGTCTGCATGGCCCTGGCGGCGATGAGCGTGGGCGCGCTGTGGATCGGTCTGAGTGGCTGGATGCGCCAGCGTCGCGGAGTCAACGAAACGATCAGCAGCCTACTGCTTTCCTACATCGCTCTGGCGCTGTTCCGGCAGTTGGTAGAAGGGCCGTTACGCGATCCGGCAAGCCTGAACAAGCCTTCGACTCCACCGCTGGACGATGCCTATATGCTCGGCACCATCAGCGACGGTTTCGAGGTGCATTGGGGGCTGGTGGCGGGCGTGGTCGCGTGTCTGCTGGCGTATGTGCTGGTGCGCCATAGCATCAAGGGTTTTGCCCTCGCCGTGGTCGGCGGCAACGTACGCACGGCGTTGATGATAGGTCTTCCGGTGGACCGCTTGATCCTGCTCAGTTGCCTGCTGGGCGGCGCGGCAGCGGGTCTGGCCGGAATGTTCGAAGTCACTGCTGTGCAAGGCAGCGCCAACGCCGCACTGATTGCCGGCTACGGCACCAGCGGCATTCTGGTCGCCTTCGCCGCACGCCATCATCCACTGGCCATTATCGTTTGCGCCATTTTGCTGGGTGGGCTGGAGGCCAGTGGCGGACTGCTGCAACGACGGCTCGGTCTGCCGGACGCCACCACGCTGATTCTTGAAGGGTTGCTGTTCACCAATCTGCTGCTCTGGGAAGCCCTGGGTGGGCGTATCGCCACCTGGAAGATCAGGCTGACGGCGTCGCCTGCGTCGGTCGACAAGGGAGCGCTGCAACATGGCTGATATCGACCTGAGCACCTTTCTGCTGGCATTGCTGGCTGGCGCGATCCGCGTCGGTACACCTTTTCTGTTCGTCAGCCTGGGCGAATGCCTTACCGAGAAAAGCGGCCGGATCAACCTGGGGCTGGAAGGCATCCTGGTTGCCGGCGCGATGTCCGGATACGCCGTGGCGTGCCTGAGTGGCTCGGCATGGCTGGGCGTTGGCGCTGCCGCCGGGGTCGGCATTCTGTTGGGCCTGCTGCACGGTCTGGCGTGCTCGTTGCCTAGGGTCAACGATATCGCGTTCGGCATCGCGCTGATTCTGCTCGGCACCGGGCTGGCGTTTTTTCTTGGCAAAGCGTTTATCCAGCCGCAAGCCCCCATGCTGCCGTCACTGGCACTGGGTGCCTGGAGCGACGAAGAACGCGTGCGTTCGGCGCTGAATATCAACGTGCTGTTCTTCGTCGGTGCAGCGCTGGCATTCGTACTGCACTGGGGGCTGCGCACCACGCGCTGGGGGCTGATGCTGCGCTTGGTTGGCGATCACGCCGATACCGCTCAGGCGCTGGGCTATCGCCCGCTCAAGGTGCGCATTCTGGCGACAGCGGTCGGCGGCGGATTGGCCGGAATCGGCGGCGCTTACCTGTCGCTTTACTACCCCGGCAGCTGGAATGAAGGGCTGTCCAGCGGGCAAGGATTGATGGCCGTCGCGCTGGTGATATTTGCCCGTTGGCGCCCGTTGGCGTGCCTGTGGGCATCGTTGCTGTTCGGCGCTGCCGGTGCCATTGGCCCGGCCCTGCAAGCGGTCGGTATCAGCACCGGCTACTACCTGTTTGCCGCAGCACCTTATGCACTGACGCTGGTGGTGATGTACGCCACTTGCCGCCGTGGTCGCACCCTGAACGGCGCACCTGGCGAACTCAGCCTGACGCGATGAACTGATCTTTTCGAGGAGGCATGCACATGGCCAGTGGTCTTGGTGGTTTGAACAAGTCGCCCAAGGGCGTGGTGATCGGCCTGGCGCAACTGGCGTTGCCTGATCCGCATACCCGCGAGGCGTTGTGGGCACAAACGCAGAAAGTGGTCAGCATGGTGGCCAAGGCGCGACGCAGCAATCCGGGCATGGACCTGATCGTGTTTCCCGAGTACTCCTTGCATGGCCTGTCGATGAGCACCGCGCCAGAGATCATGTGCAGCCTCGACGGCCCGGAAGTAATGGCGCTGCGCGAGGCGTGCCGGGACCACCGGATATGGGGCTGCTTCTCGATCATGGAAGCCAACCCGCACGGCAATCCATTCAACAGCGGCCTGATCGTTGATGACCTCGGCGAGATTCGCCTGTATTACCGCAAGCTCCATCCGTGGGTGCCAGTCGAGCCCTGGGAACCTGGCGATCTGGGTATTCCGGTCTGCGACGGGCCGCGTGGCAGCAAGCTGGCGCTGATCATCTGCCACGACGGCATGTTTCCGGAAATGGCCCGCGAGTGCGCCTACAAGGGTGCCGACATCATGCTGCGCACCGCGGGTTATACCGCACCGATCCGTCACTCGTGGAAGATCACCAACCAGAGCAACGCTTTCACTAACCTGATGCAAACCGCGAGCGTCTGCATGTGTGGCTCCGACGGCACGTTCGACTCCATGGGCGAGGCCATGTTCGTCGACTTCGACGGCACGATCATGGCTGAAGGCGGTGGTCGGGCCGACGAAATCGTCTGCTGCGAACTGCGCCCGGACCTGGTCCGCGAGGCCCGTGTGCACTGGGCCGTGGAGAACAACATCTACCAATTCGGCCATCGCGGTTACGTGGCGGTAAAGGGTGGCGCGCGCGACTGTCCTTACACCTACATGCATGATCTGACCGCAGGCCAATACCGTCTGCCCTGGGAAGACGATGTCGTGCATACCGACGGTAGCGCCTGCGGCTTTACTGCGCCTGAGCGCGAATTCAAACCCACCCCCAGCAGCTGGAAGGATTAACGCCATGAGTGAACGTCATATTGCATCGGCGCCCTACCCTTGGCCTTGGAACGGGCAATTGCATGCGCACAACACAGCACTGATCGTGATCGACATGCAGACCGACTTCTGTGGCGTCGGCGGCTACGTGGACAGCATGGGTTACGACCTGTCGCTGACCCGTGCGCCCATCGAGCCGATCAAGGCACTGCTGGCGATGATGCGCCCGCTGGGCTTCACCATCATCCATACCCGCGAAGGCCATCGCCCGGACCTTAGCGACTTGCCTGCCAACAAACGCTGGCGCTCGCAACGCATCGGCGCCGGGATCGGTGACCCTGGCCCGTGCGGCAAGATTCTGGTGCGTGGCGAACCGGGCTGGGAAATCATCGACGAGCTGGCACCGCTGCCCGGCGAAATCGTGCTCGACAAACCCGGCAAAGGCTCCTTCTGCGCCACCGATCTGGAACTGATCCTGCGCACACGCGGCATCGACAACCTGATCCTGACCGGCATCACCACCGATGTCTGCGTGCACACCACGATGCGCGAAGCCAATGACCGCGGCTTCGAGTGCGTGCTGCTGGAAGACTGCTGCGGCGCGACCGATCCCGGCAACCATGCGGCGGCCCTGAGCATGGTCAAAATGCAGGGTGGCGTGTTCGGCGCAGTGGGACATTCCGCGATGTTTCGCGACCTGTTTGGAGCATAAACATGCACGCCCCAAGCCTTGAGACGATTGGTGCCAGCAAGCATTTCGGTACGTTTCGCGCACTGGACGAGGTGTCGTTCAAGGTCCGCGCCGGCACTGTCCACGCCCTGCTCGGCGAGAACGGGGCCGGCAAAAGCACGCTGGTCAAAGGCATCATCGGCTACAGCCCGCTGCAATCGGGCAGTATTCTGGTTAACAACCGCGAGCACGCGATCAGCTCCCCGCGTGATTCTCATCAGTTGCATATCGGTATGGTGTATCAGCACTTCACCGTCGCACCGGGCCTGAGCGTGGCTGAAAACCTGGTGCTGTCACGCGGTGATCTGCCGTGGCGTATCAACTGGGCCAGCGAGCACGAGCGCCTCGAAGCCTTCATGGCAAAGATGCCTTTTCGTCTGGATATCCATCGTCCGGTCAGCAGTCTGGCCGCAGGTGAAAAACAGAAACTGGAAATCCTCAAGCAGCTGTATCTGCAACGTCGGCTGATCATTCTCGATGAACCGACCTCGGTACTCACGCCGCAAGAGGCCGATGAAGTGCTGGGGCTGATGCAGTCGATGGCACATCGCGGTGAACTCACCGTGCTGATGATCACCCACAAGTTTCGCGAAGTCAGCACCTATGCCGATGACGTCACCGTGCTGCGCAAGGGCCGCTGGGTAGGCACAGCGACAGTGGCCGACACCACCACGCAGCAGATGGCTGCCTGGATGATGGGCGAAGCGCAAGTGCGTAGCGTGAGCAACGATCGGCCGGTCATGGCAACCCGTACGCCCCAGTTGCAGGTAGAGGGGCTGGATGTACCCGGTGACAAAGGCACGCTGGCGGTGAAAAACCTTTCTCTGGCAGTGCAGCCGGGAGAGATCGTCGGGGTTGCGGGTATTTCCGGTAACGGCCAGCGCGAACTCACCGAAGCCCTGCTCGGCCAGCGACCCTTCAGTGCCGGACAGATATCGGTCGATGGCCAGCCTTACCATGCGCAGCGTGAACAGATGCAGCGTCTGCGCGTGTTCAGCCTGCCCGAAGAGCCCTTGCGCAACGCCTGTATCGGCAGCTTCAGCGTGGCCGACAATCTGGCCCTGCGCAACTTCGACCAGCCGCCGCTGTGCCGTCAGGGCTGGCGTCTTGATCGTCGTGCAATAGGCGCACAGGCGCGCACATTGATCGAACAGTTCAAGGTCTCGCCCAACGACCCGAACCGTCCCATCGGCACCTTGTCGGGAGGCAATGTGCAGCGCGCCGTACTGGCGCGAGAACTGACCCATGACGTCGCGGTGCTGATCGTCGCCAATCCGGTATTCGGCCTGGACTTCGCCAGTGTCGCGCTTATCCACCAGCGCCTGATCGACGCGCGCAACAGCGGCACAGCAGTCCTGCTGCTCAGTGAAGATCTCGACGAACTGCTGAGCCTGGCAGACCGCATCGTGGTCATTCATGACGGCGAACTGGTTTTTGAAACCAGCGCAGCCGCCGCTGATCGAACCGAGCTGGGTCGACACATGGCCGGTGCCGAGCAGCTTGCCGGAGAACCGGCATGATCAGCGTCAATGCGCGTTCGGACTGCTTCACGTTCGACCCCTCCTGTGCCGCTGTGGTGATCATCGACATGCAGCGCGACTTCCTCGAACCCGGCGGCTTTGGTGCCGCGCTGGGCAACGATGTCGCACCGTTGCAGGCCATCGTGCCATCGGTGCAACAACTGCTGGCGCTGGCCCGTGATCAGGGCATAGTGGTCATACACACTCGTGAATCGCACAGCGCGGACCTTGCCGACTGCCCGCCCGCCAAGCTGGCCCAAGGTTCACCGGGCCTGCGTATCGGCGACCTCGGCCCGATGGGCCGCATCCTGATTCGCGGCGAACCCGGCAATCAGATTATCGACAGCCTGACGCCGCTCGCCTGCGAGTGGGTCATCGACAAACCGGGCAAGGGCATGTTCTTCGCCACCGACCTGCATCAGCGGCTGACCGACGCCGGGATCACTCATTTGATCTTCGCAGGCGTTACCACCGAAGTCTGCGTGCAGACCAGCATGCGCGAAGCCAGTGATCGGGGTTATCGCTGCCTGCTGATCGAAGATGCGACCGAAAGCTATTTCCCGGCCTTCAAACAGGCCACTCTGGACATGATCACCGCACAAAACGCGATTGTCGGGCGTGCAGCGTCACTGGCCGATCTGCAACACGCCCTGCAAACAAGGAGTACATCCTGATGGACATCAACCTTGCGCACATCGTCGCCGAAGTGACCAGCGCGTTCACTGATTACGAGCGCGCCCTGCTGGCCAACGAGCTGACCACACTGGATGGGTATTTCTGGAATTCCGAACAGACCGTCCGCTATGGCGTCGCGGAAAACCTGCACGGTGCCGACGCCATCGCGCGCTATCGACGCCACTGTCAGCCAGTCGGGCCCGGTCGAAAGTTATTACGCACCGTGGTGAGCACCTTCGGTGAAGACTTCGCCACCGTCAGCACCGAGTTTCACGATGGCGTTACTGAGCGTCTGGGACGGCAGATGCAAACCTGGGCACGCCTGGACGGCGGCTGGAAAGTCGTTGCGGCACATGTCAGCATTGACCTGAGCAGCCTGGAGCCACGCCCTTGAATTCCCCCAACACCACCAACGCGCTGGCAGAAGACGTCTATCGTCGGCTCAAGCAGGAGATCTTCGACTTCTATCTGCTGCCCTACGACCGCTTCACCGAAACGCAACTGGCAGACCGTTATCAGGTGTCACGCACGCCGGTGCGTGACGCGTTGTACCGGCTGCAGCGCGAGGGTTATCTGGACGTCGAGTTTCGACGGGGCTGGTCAGTCAAGCCGCTGGATTTCGACCAGATCGACCAGCTGTACGATCTGCGCATCGTGCTTGAATGTGCTGCGGTCGAGCGTATCTGTGCATCCCACGACGTGCATCCGGAACTCAATGTGCTGCGTCAGCACTGGCTGATTGATCGCAGCCACTGGCAGATCGACATGCAGGTCGTCGCAGACCTAGACGAACAGTTTCACACCCAACTGGTGGCCGCCTCGGGCAATCTGGAAATGGCCCGTGTTCATCAGGAAGTGACCGAGCGCATTCGCATCGTGCGCAGACTGGACTTCTTCAAAAGCGCCCGCATCGAACATACCTACCTGGAGCACGCCGCGATCCTCAATGCATTGCAGGCACGCAAACGGGACGAAGCGCTGTTGTTACTGCGCTCTCATGTGGAAATCAGCAAACTCGAAGTGCGCAAACTGACGATATCGATGCTCAGTGATGCGCGACGGCGGCATGAGGCATGAGGCATGAAGCGTTGACGGTTATCAGCTGCTTCTGCCGAGTTTGCCGGTGAACGGTGCGGATATCTCGCACCTCAGCCCGACCGGTTCGTAGAAGAACGTTGCCGAACCATCAAAAGCATTACCCAGGCTGCCCTTGATCATCGCCGTGCCATAACCCTTGCGGCTCGGCTGATCGACTTGCGGGCCGCCGCTCTCCGCCCAGACCAGCCTGAAAACAGGCTCGAGATCATCACTGCCCTGCGCAACAATCCCCCACTGCACATTCAGTTCTCCCGCTTCCCGAGACAGCGAGCCGTACTTGGTGGCGTTGGTACACAGCTCATGTATCACCAGTGCCAGCGCCGATGCGGCCTCCTGGGTCAGCAAAACATCAGGGCCGGAAAAACTGATAGCACAGTCTTTTTGATAAGGCGCGAGCATTTCCTGCAGTAAGGCAGCCATTTCGATTTCGCACGTGCTCAGTGCCAGCGAGTGCGCGCGATGCATCATTACCAGCCGCTCGCTAAACACCGCCCGAAACTGCCTTACGTCGGGGTATCGTTTCAAGGTCAGATTGGCAACACCGCCAATCGTCAGAAACAGATTTCGAATACGGTGCTCAAGCTCGCCCAGAATAAGCGCGTTGGATTCCTGCGACCTGCTATACGCACAGATACGCGCGCATAACGATGATGCCAATTGCAGAAACTCGCGCTGTTCAACAGTCAGCGACATGCCCGACGGGTGGATGATTGCAATACTTCCCTGGGCGTTGTTATCAGCGCTCAGTGCCGGAATCGAAATCATCGCGTGCAGATCATGTCGGGCGAAGAGCGCTTTCCACTCTTGCGAAAAGCGCGGGTCGTTTGCCACGTCCGGAACGTCGATGGTTTTCCCGGTCAATATGCCTAGTCCACATGAGCCGCGCTTGCCGGTGATGATGTTACCCACCAGAGCTTGAGAAAAATCGGACGGCAGGTTCGGGAAAATAGACTGACGAAATGTTCTGCCGGCCTTATCCAGCACATTGATGCCGACGACGGCACCCGGCAATCTGATTTGCAGCGCAATGGCAAAATCTTCAAGAAGCGGTTGGGCGGGCAAAGCGGATGACATGACGTCCAGTGCGCGATTACGAAAAACCTCTAGAAACTCACGCATGGCAGCCGCATCCTCAGGTGCGAAAAAGTCAGACATGGTACACCGGTGGCAGGCTTGCGATACGTGAGTTGGACAAAACGCCTTTTAGAGGAAAACAGCGTGCTCGTCGTTGTTCAGCTATTAAAGCTATCCTCAGCACTTTCCGGAAATGGAAGCCCACAATGACACGAGCCGTACTTTTGGTGCTGTTGATCCTCTCGGTTGCATGGCTGGCGCAAAGTGGTGATGGCGACGAAATGCACTGCCCTGACAAAGATGCGAATTTTTTTGCTGAATCCATCAACGCGTATTTTGACAAACATCCACCAAAAGCCGGTAAAGCCGTGACCATTCCTGACGGCGCCCGTTACGACAATCGTACCCACTGGTGGATAGTTCCGGTCGACGTCGGCCAGGAAAGATTACAGGCGCTGTTGAGTTGCGACGGCCATCTAGAACTGTCCGGGCTTAAAACATGAACAACATTGCGCTGGATATCACCTGCCTGACGCCACTGCCTAACCATCGACAGGTCGTTAATTATCTGAAAACCAGCGAACCTGCAGTGCGTAGCCGGGCCTGGTCGCTCGGTGTCAGGCAGGAATGTGCCGAGGACGTGAATGTCGGAAGCTCTGGAGGAGGCCATGAGGTCTGTTGCGGTCTGCAGTGTCTGTCAGCTATGAGTGACAAGCCGGTCAAGTGCATCAATTGCCGAGCTGCACCATTCGGTCACATCATCGAATTTGTACTCCACTGCCAAGGCGTCGGTGATTTCAACTTCAAGTTCTGCCTCCGCCCCGGAGTTGTCAAACAAGTACGCTCGACTTGACGCTTGAATGGCCTCAGGAAGCAGTGCCAGGCACCTATGATAACGAGCACGTATCGTGTCTGGCTTAACGTCGTGCCCTCCTTCGCCAACACGAATGGCAACCCGGTTGATATTGATTTCCGGGGCCTCGGTTGAAACGAAATACAAGTATGTGCGGTATCCCAACGACCTGGCTTTCTTGATGAAATCAACCTTGGAGCGGTCTGACATAACCGTTTCAAAAGTGAAGCTGGCGGCTTGTTCAAGCAATTGATGCCGGATGAAATCAGCGACGACCGATGAGTGGTACGAATTTATCTCGATCGAGTCGATCATCAGGGATTGACCGACAACAGTGAAATGCTCAGCCTGAGCCCCCAGCTGTTCTCTGACGATCAACGGATGAGAAGTAAAAAAGTCTTGAAACGCTTGCTGATCGAGGCTCACGGAGAAAGGCGAGAGGTCTATGAAACCGTTCTCTCCCGCCTCACGTTCCAGGTCGTCAGCATTAACGTATATATAGATTAAATCAGGATCAAGAAGACGCTTAATGGTGCTTTTGCCAGAGCCGTTTGGCCCTGCAAATACACGGAGTCTAGGAACCGGCACTGGCGGACGCCCCAGAGCCGATTTTGAAGCAAACTCCAGCCTTCACGCTGCGACGGGGTTTGGAAGCACAAACAATTTGCTCGGTACCGTCTGCTCGTTCGGCAACGATAAATCCGCCCTTGGAAAGCACAACGGTACGACCAGCTGCCTTGGCTTTTTCGTAAGCCATCCGTGTCGCAAGAGAAGCCTGAGCCGGGATCTGAGCTTCAAGCTCTTGAGTGGCCTCTTCAGACAATGCTTTGTTGACGGCTTTAGGCATGAATCCTCCTGGTCCTTGTGCTTAGGTGAGCGTGAACGACTTCATAGTAGCCCGAAAAAATGCTTTTCGACACGAGACAGATTACACCTTGTTTACCAGATGTGGCGCAAACGAGAGACCTGTCTGCGCCAATCCCGTTTCACACCAGCCAATGCCACAACAACAGCGTACCTATCAGCCCCACTACCGAAACAATCGTCTGTAACACCGACCCTACCCAAAGGGTTTGCTTGAGTTGCAGGCCGAAGTATTCGCGGACCATCAGAATCACCGGCAGAAGAATGATCAGCAAGGAAGTCCCGAACCCGGGCTGGCGACGGGTATCAGGCTTGGCACTGAACAACTCGCCCAACTCGGCGGGTTCTTCAATGTGCATACGCCTGGACAGTATTTGCCAGACCGGTCAGAAATTCGGGTAAAGAACTAAATGTCCTGAATCCTCGCAGCACCCGCGTCAGCGTCAGCCGCAGACGCCCCGCAGCGCAACGGATATGGTCGTTACGCGCGTAATGCACCCTTTGAATCATGTGGGTATAGTGCCTGTGCAACAAGTGCCCGGTGCCTGCGGTCCAACCCACTGCATTCAGTACCCGTCCGGCATTGCGTCACCCATTATCTGATCAGAGCCGCGATCAATTTAACGGATCACTCGACAGGACATCAGATGACCTCATCCAGCCAGCGCCTGGCCTTGCTTGAAGCAGTTGTCGAGCAGTCATTCAATGCCGTTTTGATCACCGATGCCAATCTGACCAATGGCGGCCCGTTCATTGTGTATGTCAATCCGGCATTCTGCGCGATGACCGGCTACGCAGCAGAGGCATTGATAGGCCGTTCGCCAAGGATCCTGCAAGGACCCGACACCGATCGTCAGGTGATCGAGCGTATGCGCCAGTGCCTGAGCGAGAGCCTCTTTTTCGAAGGGTCGACAGTCAATTACCGCGCGGACGGAAGCCCCTATGTCGTCGAGTGGAAAATCTCCCCGGTGCGCGACGAAGCGGGTGCGGTTTGCAACTTTGTATCGGTGCAGCAAAACATCAGCCCGCGCATTCGGGCGGAGCGCGAACAGCATTTGCTGGCTCAGGCGCTGAACGCCGCGCTTGATCCGATCATGATTACCGATTGCAACGCCACTATCGTTTTTGCCAATGAGGCTTTTCAGAACATCACCGGTTACAGCGCGCCGGAAATCATCGGCGAAAACCCGCGAGTGCTCAGCTCTGGTAAACATGATGAGATGTTTTATGCGCAATTCAATGAGGCGCTGGCCAGTGGTACGCCCTTTCGTACGACCTTCATCAACAAGCGCAAGGATGGCTCTCTGTTCTATGCAGAACACAGCATTTCCCCGCTGTGTAACCTGGAGGGAACCATCACGCATTACGTCAGCATCAGCCAGGATGTAACCACGCGGCTGGGCCGTGAACAAAAGTTGCTGGAGATTGCTCACAGCGACCCGCTGACCGGGCTGAATAACCGAAGGGCGGCGGAACACACCCTTGAGCGGCTGATCGATACCGCGCGAATATCGGGCAGGCCATTCAGCCTTATCATTGGCGACATTGATCACTTCAAATCGGTCAATGACCGATACGGCCACCCCGCTGGCGACAGGGTATTGACCAGCGTTGCCGTCATCCTCAAACAACGGATCCGCCTGCAGGATGTCGCGGCCCGATGGGGAGGAGAAGAGTTTCTGATACTGGTGCCCGATAGCTCATTGAATCATGCCGCGGAGTTGGCCGACCGCATTCGAAAGGGCGTTGAGAGTCTGTTGATACCGGATACAGGCTCGGTGACTATCTCTCTGGGGGTTGCGCAGCTCAGCCCGGGAGAAACAGCAGCAAGCCTGATCCAGCGCGCAGACAAAGCGCTCTATCAAGCCAAGCGCCTGGGCCGTAACCGTGTCGACATCGCACACGCAGACGACGCGATTTATTGAGATTGTCTGCGAGCGGAGTCGTCAGGATTACCGCACGGCGCTATCGGTATTTCACAGTGACGGACGCTTTACGGACGACTACCACCAACAAGAACGGGTATTCTCAGCACCTTGTTGGCAGCGGTGATGTAAACCCAGTGCTGTGACCCGGTAGAACAGAATGCAAGATTGCCGGTGTCTTTCGCCGTGACCTTTATTTTCCCCAGCAACTCGCCGCTGGCAGAGAACACCTGAATACCCTCTTTGCTGCTGCTCCAGACGTTGCCCTGCGCGTCGACCTTGAGCCCGTCAGGGATGCCGGGGGCAATCTCGGCAAACACCTTGCCGTTACTCAGCGCCCCGTCGCGCACCTGATACACCCGGATACTGTGTGCCAGTTTCGGATTCTTGAAATCATGCGCCAGTTGCGAGTCCGCGACATACAGCAAGCTTTGATCGGGTGAAAACGCCAGGCCGTTCGGCGAATGAAGTCCCGGGGTATTCAACCTCACCAGTTGGTTTTGTTCCGGATCGTAGCGGTATACATACTCGCCGCCCTGCTCCGGTTTGCCGCCATAACTTTCAGCCTTGTTCAACACGCCGAAGGTTGGATCACTGAACCAGATACCGCCACGCTTATCGACCACGACATCATTCGGGCTGTTCAAACGCTTGCCTTCGTACCTGTCGACCACTGTGCGCCATTGACCATCCGCTTCCTGTCGCACTATTGCGCGTTCGCCATGGGATGCGGCGATGACTCGGCCTTCGGCATCCAGAGCATGCCCGTTCTGATAATGGGCAGGGTCCAGCCGTACAGTCACGCCGTCATGCTCTTTCCAGCTCATGACCTTGTTCGCCTTCACATCACTCCAGATCAACTGACCGTCTGGCAAACACAAAGGACCTTCCGCCCACTGCGCATCGGCGGTAAGCACTTGTGCCTGCGCGTCGGGCTGGATGAGTGCAGCAAACCGGGGATTACTGGCAACCACCGTGACGGGCGAAGCGTCTGAAGCCATCACTGCGCCTGCAGCGAGAAGCGCGCCCGCCAACACGAGCGAAGTGGTTTTCTTGCCTGGATGACGGAAGACTCGATTCATGCATTTCGCCCCAATTGATCAGTAGGCACACCGGCCGGAAGAACGTTTGGCAGCAGCATCCGGTTTGAGTTTCACGATGAGTTGAACGTTGGGCTGATCACCCACGGTACGAGTCAGATGCCCGACCCTGTTGTCGCCAGGCCTTGCTTTGGAGCTGCTGTCGGCATTGAACTGCATTTCCCCGGGGCCCTGAACCAATACCGTGCCATCAGTGGTTTCCACCGACCACTGACCCTGTAGGGTGATCACCCACTGAGGGCCCGGCGCATGGTGCCAACTGCCGACGTAACCCGGCGGCAGTACCGCGTAGGCAATACTTTCTACTTCGTCGGGCGAAACTCCGATCCACTGAGGCTCGGCGGGTGGCGCGTAACTTTTGAATTCCAGCCCCTCGATACGACAATGATCGACATGGGTGGCCCCTGCCTCGTCGGCCCAGACAGTGGCGTACTTGACGGGGGGCTGAAGCTTGCCGTTGCTGGTGGTGCTTTGTTGAGAGTTTGCGGGTACAGACAGTACCGCCGCATTGACGCTAGTGCTTGCCGCACAAACGGCAGCAAAGGTCAGTGCAAATGCGAAGAGCGTTTTCATGGGTAAATCCTTGTTCGCGAGAACACTGGGTGGAAAGACAACGTCGCTGTGCCACTACCAATCAAGAGGCCAGTCGCATGATAACGCGCGATCAAACAGTCACTCATCGAAACCGGACCTGCCCTGGCAGGCCCGGAAGTTACATCAGAGTTTCGGTAACTGACCGATGCGCGCCATCATTTCGGTAACGATCTGCAGGTCCAGCAAAAACTGTCCGGTCGTCTTGAACTCGTTGTCCGTGTGGCCGGTATATTTGACTTCGGGCCTCGCCAGACCGAACTGCACGCCATTGGGCAGTTCATGTACCGACGTCGCGCCAGCCGAGGTGCCGAACGCATGTTCCATACCCAGATTTTCGCTGGCAACCGCAAGCAGCGCCCTGACCCATTCGCCCTCTGGATTGCGGTACATCGGCTTGGCAATGGAATAGTCGAACGCAGGCTTGATGCCGGTTTTCACGCTCCACGCTGCAAGTTTTTCGGAGATTTCGGATTTGAGCTCTTCCGGAGACCTGCCCTTGGGCACGCGCAAGTTGACCGCAAGTTTGAATGCTGTTTCATCCATCGCGACATAGGTAAGAGAAGCGGTCAGCGGCCCCATGAACTCGTCGGAGAAACCAACGCCCAACTTGTTGCCCAGATAATCAAGGCCCCAGTTGTCGGCTGCATAGCGAGCAGCGTCAGTAATCTGGTTATGTTTGAGCGCGACCTTGCCTTGAAGGCTGTTGATGAAGTCAAGCATCCTCGCAACCGGGTTGACTCCAGACTGGGGCGCCGATGAGTGCGCGGAAACCCCCGTCACTGTCAGCTTGACGTCATTGCCGTCGACGCTGGCATCGACCGCGAAATTGCCGCCATTGTTTTTCACGTAATCCGCACCGGCCTGTTGCAGGCTGGCAGCCAGTTGCGCAGGCTTGTCGGTTAACAGAGTAGCGACCGATTTCGATGGAATCTGGTTGGTGGCCGCACCTCCGGTCATCGACACGATTTCAGCACCCTCGCCGTCGGCGTTGCGCCGGGCAAAACTGGCCATGACCGTCCCATAACCTTTTTCCGCGATGACAACCGGGTAGCTGCCATCCAGCGCCAGGTTGTAACCAGGCGTGGGGTTGCGTTCAAAATAGTAGGGGATGGCGTCACCCGTGGTTTCTTCAGTTGTATCGATCAGCAACTTGAAGTTTCTGGCCAGCGGCAGCTTTTCTTCCTTGATGACTTTCATGGCATAGAGCGCCACGACGATGCCATTCTTATCGTCTTCGGTGCCACGCCCATAAAGGCGATCACCAATCAATGTAACCTTGAACGGATCGAGCCGCGTGCCGTCCGGCAACACCCAGTTTTCCGGCGTGACCGGTACAACATCGGCATGCACGTGAATGCCCACGACTTCATCGCCCGCCCCGTCGAGCGAAACTTCATAAACGCGGTTATCGACGTTGCGAAATTTCAGATCGAAGCGTTCGGCAAGGCCTTTGATCGCGTTGGCGATCTTGATGAACTCCGGGTTTTCATGCTGGGCAACGCCGTCAACACGGGCGGTTGGAATGGCGACCAGCTCACGCAATGTGTCGGTTGCCGCATTGCCATACTTCAACCGGGTATACAGACCGAGCAGGCGATTAATGTCGTTCTGTTGCGCGTCGGAAAGTGTTTTGTTGTCGAGAAAGGCGTTGATGGCCGGGCCAAAATCAGCAGCTTTGACAACATCAGTGCTGGACAGACTTTTCAGAAACTGCCTGAAATCCGTGACCGATTTCTCATTGAAAGTCTTGAGAATGATCATGCTCTGTTGTGCAGTGACGTTGGCATTCGCCACGCTGGTGAAGGACGAAAGGCTGGCCATTACCAACGCGGTTGCGGCCAGTTGCTTGAGTGACAGGTTCATTGTTCAGGGCATTCCTTGGCAGGTACAGCACGCAAAAATTCTGACCACTTGATCAGTAAGATTTCAAACTTACACCATGAGCAATGATGCGAGAATCCCCGCTTTGAAATGAGGCAATGCCTTAAAGGGCTCGAATGATCAATGTGCCTTGAAACACACGTGATCAGTACGACCTGACGGAGTTGCAATCCCCCATCCGATTACCTATATTCCGGCGTGGCGCCATCTACGCCACCTACCGCGGAAAGGGCTGCGCCCAGGATTCTGATTCGATATTCCGTCACTACGACTCCCGACCTTCAAGCGGACAAGGTTTTTTGCAAGGAGATCGTATGCCCGGCAATAATAAGCCCTCGTCCCATCACGGCCGTATCAACCTCGAACAGCAGCGCAAGCGTGCCAAAGAGCTTCTGCTGCGAATGAAAGACGGCACTGCAGCTGATCAGCTCATCCTGCTCGACAAGACGACGCCGACCTTATCGGATGCCCAATGGCTGATCGCGAGGCAATTGGGCTTCAGCAGCTGGCCCAGGCTAAAGGCGCATGTCGATGCAGTCGACTTCGCAGCACGGAATCCGGACTTCGAAGCAAGCGACGAAGCGCGAACCGTGCATTGGCGATGCGGCGCCGACATTGCCCACACTCTCAAACTCGCGGGCTTCAAAGGCTCTTTCAAGATGCTGACAGACCCTTTGTGCATGGGTCCGGTTCAGGCTGTGCCTGAAAAGGCATATCAGGCAGCGCGCAGCCACTACATCAGCCAGGCATTCGGGCTGAGCCTTACCGATGTCGCACGCCGGTTTGATGATGAATACACCGATCTGCAGCAGATGAGCAGTGCCGATCACAGCGTGCTGTGGTGCGAGGCAGATGCCTACGACCAGCTCTTCCTGATCAGGACGCTGGCAGCCCTTGAGCAATTGCCTGCCAGGCTTGAAATTATCCAGGTGAGCCAGATTCCCGGCGTCCAGCGCTTCATCGGCATTGGCCAACTGGCGCCCGACCTGCTTGCCTGGCTGTGGCCGCAGCGCAAGGCGGTCACTGAAGAAATGCTGCATCTGGCCCGCCAGGCATGGGCGGCTTACTGCAACGCCTCGCCGGTTGCCCTTGCCGAACTGGCCCACACCCCGCAACCATCATTGCCCTGCCTTGCCCCGGCCCTGTTACGTCAGCTACAGGAATTACCAGGCGTCGATGACGGCCTGTCACTCACCGAGCGCCTGTCGTTGCAGTGCATCAGCGAAGCCGGGGCAATGACCTTCGGCCAAGTGTTTGCTGAGCTGACGGACAAGCGCGAGCCTTTACCGTTTCTGGGCGACATGATGTTTCACGCGATGATGCGTCCCTTGATTGATTCTCCGACTGCGCTAATGATCGAATCAGACAGCCGACTTGAATGGCCTCGCCGCTCGCTAAAGCTAACGCCGTTGGGACAGCAAGTATTGGCCGCAAAGGCCTATTGGCCAGACTACTGCCATCAAGCGCGCTGGGTTGGCGGCGTCTGCATTCAGCCCGGGCAGCCTCACTGGATGATAGATAAGCACTTGCGCCCCCTATGGCGCGCCTGACTCTCAGGAACGCACTGACGGCCATTTGTAACATTGGTGATGCTGATCGGGCGTGAAAATATTCAGGGGGTGCCTGCACCCGAACCGGACACAGGCACAGCGCATCAGATCACGCCACAGGCCGCACGATCACCGCCACCGCCCAAGGGTGCAGGGTGGTCAGAATGGTTATCGCCGCCCGCATGAACCATCAGCGCATGGCCTTTGATTTCCGAGATTTTCTTCAGCCGTGGCGCCAGTACCGGATAGTTGGCGATGCCGTCGGCGTTAACGTACAACGCAGGCAGATCGCCTAGATGGCCATCAGCGTAAGGCCCCAGATGCTTGCCGGTTTTGGCCGGGTCAAAGTGACCGCCTGCGGCCAGCGCAGCGACCTTCTTGCCGTCCTTCGTACCAGCTTCGCAGCTGCCGTTTTCATGTACGTGAAAACCGTGAATACCCGCAGGCAGGTCTTTCAGATTCGGGGTAAACAGCAAGCCATACTGTGTTTCGCTCACCGTCACGTTGCCAACAGGCTTGGGCGCGCCGTCAGCGCTGACCAGATTGATGGGAACGTCCAGCGATGCAGCCTGGACACTGAGGGAGAAAACGCCAAGCAGGCCTAGCCAAAGATGAGGTTTCATGATTTCAATGCGTCCCTGATCTGGTAATCGGATTGAACGTCGCGGCGGGCAGCGTGAAGCTGCATGCCACGCAACGTCCTTGATGTCACAGAGGGTGTGACCACAGACCAGCGCACTTGATGCAAAAAAATGACCGGGGAAAGTTATGCAAAACGTCTCGACTGGCCTGCCATCACGAACGTTGGCAGACCAGCGATTTTGACTTGCGCTCAGCTATCGGCGCAGGGGCATCACTCAGATATCCAGGCAGATCTTGCCGAAGTGCTGATTGGTTTCCTGATAACGGAACGCCTCGACAATGTCGGTCATCGGGAAGGAGCGATCCATGACCGGACGCATGCCATTGGCATCAATGGCGCGGATCATGTCCTGCTGCTGGGTGCGGCTGCCCACCAATACACCCTGCATGCGCAGTTGCTTGACCAGTGCCGGGACGAATTCCAGCTGACCGGCGACACCGCTCAGAATGCCGATGACCGAGATATGCCCAGCGACCCGTGCGGCTGTCATGGAGTGCTGCAATGTCGAAGGGCCGCCCACGTCGATGATGTGATCAACACCACGGCCGCCAGTCAGCTTGCGGGCGGTCTCGCCCCAGTTGCTGTCCTTGCGGTAGTTGATCAGATGGTCAGCGCCCATGGCTTGCAGACGCTCCAGCTTTTCATCACTCGACGACGTCGCGATAACGGTCGCACCGACCATCTTGGCGAACTGCAGCGCAAAGATCGATACGCCGCCAGTGCCTTGCACCAGAACGGTATCACCGGCTTTCAACGCGTCATCGACCATCAGCGCGCGCCACGCGGTCAGGCCTGCGGTGGTCAGCGTGGACGCTTCGGCATGGGTATAACCCAGTGGTGCGTGGGTAAATGAGGTGGCACGGGCAGTCACCTGCTCGCGGGCATAACCGTCGACGCCGTCGCCCGGCACAGTGACGAAACCTTCAACCAGTGGCTCGCCGCTGATCCACTCAGGGAAGAACGTGCTGACGACCGAGTCGCCGACAGCGAACTCGCTGACGCCCTCGCCTACTGCGGTTACTACGCCTGCGCCATCGGCCATTGGAATGCGTTTTTCAGTCGGTGCCCACATGCCGGTGACAACTGCGAAGTCGTGATAGTTGAGCGAATTTGCGTGCAGACGCACAGTGATCTCACCGGCTTTCGGTGCCAGCACTTCGCTTTCGCCAACGCTGACCTGATCGTAGCCGCCGCCAGCCTGCACGTAGATGGTTGTATTGCTCATGGTCAATCTCCTATCAATTCAACATTACGCAAAATGACGAAATGTGTAAGTAACGCTAAAGGGTCATAGTTCTTTCTTGAGCCTATCGGCGAACCGGTCGATGGCTTGCTCGTCGCGGCGAAAATAAGTCCATTTTCCGATCCTTGTCGCCTGAACCAGACCGGCGCGTTGCAAGATCGCCAAGTGCGCAGACGCGGTGGAAGCCGACAGACTGGCCTTGGCCTGAATGTGCGAGACGCACACGCCTATCGCCGGATCACCGTGGTCCTGTGGGGGGAAATGGGCTTGCGGGTTTTTCAGCCACTCCATGATCAACATGCGAGTGTCATTGCCGACCGCTTTGATTTGCTCAAGAATCATGGGACACAACATTACGCTTTTTTACGAAATGTTCAACCCCTGATTTATGCACGCACATTTGACTTCATGCTTTCATTACAGCTTCACATCGGCCTGACAAATGAAGCAATCTGTCGACTCCAACAAAACCGACTGCACGGCTGAGAGCACTCAGACTCATGATGAACCTTAAATACAGCGCATTCACCGCCCTGCTGCTGGGCATGACAGGCATGGCTCAGGCTCAGGAATCCACCTCGCATCTGGACAAGGTTCTGCAAACCGGCCAGTTGGCAGTCTGCACCACTGGCGATTACAAGCCCTATACCCTGCTGCGCGAAGACGGTGAATATGAAGGCATCGATATCACCATGGCACGCTCGCTGGCAAAGAGCCTGGGAGTTAACGTGCAGTGGGTGCCTACCACCTGGAAGAACCTGATGCCGGACATGGTCGCCGGCAAATGCGACATCGGCATGGGCGGCATCTCGGTCAGCCTGGAACGGCAGAAAAAAGCCTTCTTCAGCAATACGCTGGATGTCGATGGCAAGATTCCTCTGGTGCGCTGTGAAGACAAGGCCCTGTACCAGACGGTCGAGCAGATCAATCAACCCTCGGTGCGCTTGATAGAACCGGCTGGCGGCACCAATGAAGCCTTCGCGCGCGCTCATCTGCCGAAGGCGTCCTTGGCATTTCACGACAACAAGACCATCTTCCAGGAACTGCTGGACAAGAAGGCTGACGTGATGATCACGGATGCCTCCGAAGCGCTTTACCAGCAGAAACGTATGCCAGGCTTGTGTGCAGTCAACCCGACCGCGTACATGCAATACGGCGAAAAGGCCTACCTGTTGCCCCGCGATGATGTGACCTGGAAAAGCTACGTTGACCAATGGCTGCACCTGAGCAAGGCCACTGGCGAGTATCAGCAGGCGCTCGGGGAATGGCTGGCAGTGCCCTCGGAGTAAGTCTCAGGAGGATTCGACGGGAATCGTATTCAACTTCCTGCGCTGCGATAGTTGCAAGGCGTGTCCGGGTGAAATAGCGTGTTGCAACAACTCTATACAGGAAGGCAGTCAACGAGCATGAAGCCCGGCAAACCTATCACACGCGCATTCTGTGTCGAGTTGCAGCAAGAGCTGTCAATCGCTGCTGCCCGACGCGAATACTTCTCTCAGGAGCCGCCACGCAAACGCTTCGAGTTTCTCTGCTCGAATGAGGCTTGCAGGGCAATGGGGGCAAAGGTGACCGGGGTTCGCTATGACGTGAAACCACAGGACAACCCGACCTTCGTTGCTGCGCACTTCCGTGCCAACCCGCACTACGATCACCATCCGGGGTGTGAATGGGTGGACGAGAGCGCCGAAGAAAAGCCGGACGTTCATGTCGAAGAAACAGATGCTCAGACGCGTCTGCGCCAGGCCAAGCGCAAGCTGGATGACTACATCGACATATTCGACCCGACGCTCAAAGCACCCGCCAAAGAGAAGTCCGGGGAAGAAAAAGCCGGTGCAGGCAATCTGCAGCCCGTCGTCAGCCAGCCTTTGACCGAACCGGCGTCACCCAAGGCCGCCCGCTACAGCGAAACCCGCACCAACAACCTGGAGCGCCTGGTAGACAGCTATCGACAGGCCAAGGCCGAGTTGTCACTGGACGATTTCAAGCTGTTGAAACTGAGAATTCCCGGTCAGGGCGAAGTGTCGCTACGCGGGTATTTTCGCCATATCAAATACGCGCAAACGGGTGACAACGGCCGTGTGCTATTTGGTGGCGGGTTGATTGAGCAACGTTACGGACTGGGCTTCAAGTTCAGGTTTTTTGACCGTATCGACGGCAAACTGGTGACGCTTTACGTATCACCCGCGCAAATGCAGGCCTACCGTTCAAGCCGCTATATCAGTGAGTTATTAAGCCACGCGGATGATGTGAAGTTCTTCACGGTATATGCACTGGGAACGGTCACGCAAAGTCCATCGGGCAAGAGTTATGGCCTGGAAGTCGATGACTTGCGGCATCTGGCGATTGTGCTGGGCCCAGCGAAAGAGTTGGTCGAGGAAGGGAAAGCCGCTGCACCTTGAACATGCGGCCAGCGATCGTTCCAGCGCATGGCACTGGAACGATACAGGTCAAGCTATCAGACCTTGACGATCCAGCCGGCTGGCGCCTCGATGTCACCGGATTGAACGCCGGTCAATTCCTTGTACAGACGCTGAGTGACCGGACCGACTTCGGTCTGGCTGTAGAACACATGCAGCTTGTCCTTGTAGGAAATCCCGCCAATCGGGGTGATCACCGCAGCCGTACCGCAAGCGCCCGCTTCCTTGAAGGTGTCGAGCTGGTCGATGAATACATCGCCCTCCTCGACCGTCAGGCTCAGACGGGATTTTGCCAGCTCGATCAACGACAGACGGGTGATGCCCGGCAGCACAGACGGTGATTTCGGCGTAAGGAACACATCATCATTGGTGATGGCAAAGAAGTTAGCCGAACCCACTTCCTCGATCCTGGAGTGAGTCTGTGGGTCGAGATAGATGCAATCGGCAAAACTGTGTTTCTTGGCCTCAGAACCGGGCATCAGGCTGGCGGCATAGTTGCCACCAACCTTGGCAGCCCCGGTGCCATTGGGCGCAGCGCGGTCATACCCCGAAATCACGAAATTGTTTGGCTTCAGGCCGCCCTTGAAATAGGCGCCCACCGGGATGCAGAAGATCGAAAAGATGAACTCCGGGGCCGTACGCACGCCGATGTTGTCACCCACACCAATCACGAACGGGCGCAGATACAACGCGCCGCCTGAACCGTATGGCGGGATGAAACGTTCGTTGGCCTTGACCACCTGTTTGCAGGCGTCGATGAATACATCGGTCGGGACGTGGGGCATCAACAGACGGGAGCAACTGCGCTGCATGCGCTGGGCGTTCTGATCGGGACGGAACAGATTGATCGAGCCATCCTTGCAGCGGTAGGCCTTGAGGCCTTCGAAGCACTGCTGACCATAATGCAGCGCGGTCGACCCTTCGCTGATATGCAGCGTGTTGTCCTCGGTCAGTGAGCCCTGATCCCAGGCACCGTCGCGCCAATGAGAAAGGTAGCGCTTGTCAGTCTTGATGTAATCAAAACCCAGAGTGTCCCAGTTGATGCTTTCTTGACTCATAACGCCCTCTATCATTTTAGCGACTGCCTGGTCGAGTCAGGCCAATGCCTTATTCTGCCAGATCATTCGGGCCATGAGGCTCGAAATAAATGCAAACCGACATGGCATTTCTGACCCAGGCCCAAACATGGGCGCTCTGTATGCTCAGTGAGTTGACCAACGACGATGATGCTTACCGATAGCTCAGCAGCAAACGCTTGCAGCGTCGCCAGGTCGTTCCATTGAAATATTTCCAGGGGATGGTACGCAAAAGACTCCAGGCGTATCGCTTATCCGCGACCGCGGCGTATTTCAATGCCTTGTTGACAACTTGAGTGCGGCCACTCTGATATTCGGGATGCTCACGGTAGGGCTCGATACTTTTGAGATCAGCCTCAAGCAGCACCTTGTACTTGCGTGAAAGGTTGTTGGGGTGACGTCGATAGCGTGTCACGATTTCGGGAATCACATGCATTTCATAGCCCAGGCGGGCAATTCTCAGCGTGGCCTGGAAATCCTGAACCTTTATCTCCGGGTCGTAGCCGTTCGCGTCGCGCATGGCCTGCATCCGATACAGCGCCACCGGTGCCCCGACAACGACCGCACCGCGCAACACGTCGTCGAATGTCAGCCGTTCGACATAGTCGCGCGATTGGCATTTGATCGTGTTGCCGTCGCAGTCCATGTAGCTGATCAGTGCGCCTACGCAGCCTGCCTCGGGATGCTTGTCCAGATAATCGGCACGAATGCGCACCGATGAAGGAAGCATGATGTCATCGAGGTCGGGTGTGGAAAGATAGACGCCCTTTGCGTAGCGCAGACCATGATTGAGCGCAGCGCTGACGCCCTGATTGGCTTGGCGATAGAGCTGGAACGGGTAACGCGCCTGCAATGACTCAAGCATCGCGATGCTGTTGTCGGTCGAACCATCGTCAACGATGATGACTTCAAAATTACCGTAGTCCTGAGCAAAGATGCTCTGAAGGGCAGCTTCAAGGAAGCGCTCGGCGTTATAGCAAGGGGCGACGATCGAAACCAGGGGTTGAGGCGTGAGGCTCTGACTTTCTGAGGGCATCATGGGGTAATAGCCATAATCATTATCGGCCCTGACGGGCTCGGAAACCGGATATCTATAACAGGTCGCTTGAAAACGGCACATCATGCGGCAAGCGATCCTGATTTTCTACAGCAGGTCACAAACGCCGTGTAAACAGGCGTATCCAGCCGCCAGGAATCTGCTGCCGTTTGCTGTCATTCATCAAGTGTAGATCGCATCCGAAAAAAAACCCCGTTCTTCGCAGAACGGGGTTTCGGTTTGTGCATCAGGTGAAAATCAGAAGGCGTAGGTCACCAACAATTCTTTTGTCACCTGAAAGTCCACCGACATCATCACGCTCAAGGCAGTGATGGTGAAGATAGAAAACACGAACAGCTTGCGAGCCCAGACAGTATCGTCAACGGCTTTGTAACCCTTCCAGGCCATATACAACCAGTACATGCCCATGCCTGCTGCAACAGCCAGGTAGTTGAGGCCCGCATAACCACCTACGGTCAACATCAGGGTCGCCACGAGGAACGCCAGGATGTAGAGCATGATGTGGCGCTTGGTGACCAGAATGCCGCGCTTGACCGGCAGTACCGGAATTTTCGCCGCACGATAGTCATTGAAACGGAAGATGGCGATCGCATACGAATGCGGCATCTGCCACAGGCTGAACATCACCAGTAGCGTCAGGGCCGCAAAGTCGAAGCTGTTGGTCACTGCGCAGTAGCCGATCACTGGAGGCATGGCCCCCGAGAGACTGCCCACCAGCGTGCCGTGAACCGATCTGCGTTTCAGGTACAGGCTGTAAAGGCCGACATAGATCACAAACCCGATGACCGCAAACAAGGCAGCCAACGGGTTGGCCTCGGTGTACAGCAGGGCAACGCCCGCAACGCCGAGTATGGTTGCGTAGAGCAGCGCCAGTTTCAATGAAACCAGGCCCTGCACCAGGACCCGGTTACGGGTCCTTTCCATACGCTGATCGATATCGCGATCGATGCAGTTATTGAACACGCAACCAGACGCAACGACCAGGGAAGTACCGATTACAGCAGCGAGGAACACGCCGAAGTCGATATTTCCCTTGGAAGCCAGAAAAAAGCCACCTGCCACCGAAAGCACGTTACCGAAAATGATCCCCGGCTTGGTGATTTGGATAAAGTGCTTCAGTGACATCTGGTATTCCTCAATGCGCCATCATTTCGCGGTGGACGCTGAAAATGATCCACAGCGACAGGCCAACCAGCAGGACGATAACCATCGTGGTAAAGGCGAAGGCCATCACGTTGTTGCGCTGCACGCTCGTGAAATCCAGGTGCAGGAAGTAATGCAGGTGCACCAGGATCTGGATGATCGCGAAGACCAGAACGATTGCAATCGTCATGTCCTTCGGCAGCGACGGCGACATCACCAGGGCAAACGGAATGGCGGTCAGGATGACCGACAGTACGAAACCGATGATGTACGACTTCACCGAGCCGTGACTATTGTCTTCAGCGGAGTGATGCGAATTTGACATTACAAAGCTCCCATCAGATAGACAACGGTGAACACGCCGATCCAGACAACGTCCAGGAAGTGCCAGAACAGGCTGAGGCAGCTCAGGCGCGTCTTGTTGGTGTTGGTCAGGCCCTTTTTCTGGACCTGGAACATCATGATCGCCATCCAGATCAGACCGCTGGTCACGTGCGCGCCGTGCAGGCCTACCAGCGCGAAGAACGCTGACAGGAAGCCGCTGCGGCTCGGACCGTAGCCTTCGTGGATCAGGTGATGGAATTCATAGATTTCCATACCGATAAACGCAGCACCACACAGGAAGGTCAGGGCCAGCCAGCCAAGAACCTGGCTTTTCTTGCCCTTGTACAACGCCAGCATGGCGAAGCCGTAGGTGATACTACTGACCAGCAGGAACGCGGTTTCCACAGCCACGAATGGCAGCAGGAAGATGTCCTGGCCCGACGGGCCACCCGCGACACTGTTGACCATCACGGCGTAGACCGCGAAGAACGAGGCGAACAACACGCAGTCAGTCATCAGGTACAGCCAGAAGCCGTAGACCGTCATGCCACCGCTGTCGTGGTGATCGTCATGCCCATGATCATGGTCGTGACCGTGATCGTGGGCTCCGGAGTTGATTGCAATATTTGACATTGTTTAAACCTGTTCCAGCGAGGACTTGACAGGAGTGTATGCACCGTTGGCCGCCAGGACCTTGTGATGCTCACCTTCAATACGCGCTACATCTTCAGCCGGCACCATATAGCCCTGGTCGTCACGGACAGCGTGAGCAACGAAGACTGCAATGGTCGCCACCAGGCTTGCGCCTACCAGCCACCAGATGTGCCAGATGAATGCGAAGCCGAAGACCGTCAGCAACATACCCATGTACAGGCCGGTCGCCGTGTTGTTAGGCATGTGAATCGCCGAGTAGCGAGCAGGGACCTTATAAGCGGTACCGGCACGTTTGGCGTCGGTGAACGCGTCGATGTCGTCAGCTTTTGGCAGTTCGGCAAAGTTGTAGAACGGTGGTGGCGAAGAAGTGGACCATTCCAGGGTATGGCCATTCCATGGGTCACCGGTCAGATCGCGGTTGTTGTCGCGGTCACGGATACTCACGAACAGCTGGATCAGCTGCGAAGCGATACCCATGGCGATCAGCACAGCACCAAACAGCGCGACGTCCAGGTAGATGTTCCACTCTGGCATATCGGTAGCGTTCAAACGACGGGTCATGCCCAGGAAGCCCAGCGCGTAAAGCGGCATGAACGCGACGAAGAAGCCGACGATCCAGAACCAGAACGCTGCCTTGCCCCACTTCTCGTTCAGGGTGAAGCCGAACGCTTTAGGGAACCAGAACGCGAAGCCGGCGATGTAACCGAATACCGCACCGCCGATGATGACGTTGTGGAAGTGAGCGATTACGAACAGGCTGTTGTGCAGTACGAAGTCAGCACCTGGAATCGCCAACAGAACGCCGGTCATACCGCCGATCGAGAAGGTGACCATGAAGCCCAGGGTCCAGAGTACTGGCGCGGTAAAGCGCAGACGCCCTTGATACATGGTGAACAGCCAGTTGAATAGCTTCACACCCGTCGGGATCGCGATAAGCATCGTCGCCAGGCCGAAGAAGGCGTTGACGTTGGCACCCGCACCCATCGTGAAGAAGTGGTGCAGCCAGACCATGAAGCCCAGGATACAGATCGCACCGGAGGCGAAGATCATCGACTTGTGGCCGAACAGACGCTTGCCGGAGAACGTGGAGATGACTTCCGAGAACACGCCGAAAGCCGGCAGGATCAGGATGTACACCTCAGGGTGACCCCACGCCCAGAACAGGTTCACGTACATCATGGGGTTGCCGCCCATTTCGTTCGTGAAAATGTGGAAGTCCAGGTAGCGGTCAAGGGTCAGGAACGCCAGGGTAGCGGTCAGGATCGGGAACGAAGCCACGATCAGGATGTTTGCCCAGGTGCAGGTCCAGGTGAAGATCGGCATGTCCATCAGTTTCATGCCAGGGGTACGCATCTTCAGAACGGTCACGAGGAAGTTGACCCCCGTCAGCGTCGTACCTAACCCGGATAACTGTAGCGCCCAGATGTAGTAGTCAACCCCTACGCCAGGACTGTATTGCAACCCGGAAAGAGGTGGATACGCTACCCAGCCGGTCTTGGCGAATTCACCGACACCCAGGGAGATGTTGATCAGCAGCATACCTGCGACCAGCAGCCAGAAGCTCAGGGAGTTCAGGAACGGGAACGCCACGTCGCGAGCGCCGATCTGCAGAGGCAGAACGATGTTCATCAGACCCGTGAAGAACGGCATCGCCATGAAGATGATCATGATCACACCGTGAGCGGTGAAGATCTGGTCATAGTGTTCAGGCGGAAGGAACCCTTCGGAACCGTTCTGGGCCATCGCCAGTTGGGTACGCATCATGATGGCGTCGGCAAAACCGCGCAGCAGCATGACCATGGCAACGACGATGTACATCACGCCGATTTTCTTGTGGTCGACAGAGGTCAGCCATTCAGACCACAAGTACGTCCACTTGCGGAAATAGGTGATCAACCCGACAACCGCAATGCCGCCGAGCGCGATCATGGCAAGTGTCACCATGACTATGGGCTCGTGGAACGGCACCGCTTCCAGACTTAATTTGCCAAACATCGTTTACTCCTCTGCCCCAGCAGCTGAATTTTTGCCTTTTTCCGCACCAGCGTCACCGGCCACTTCCTTCTCACCAGCAACAACCTTCTTGCCTGGATTCATACCTTCATACTTGTCGATGACGATCTGGAACAGGTTCGGGGTGACCGAGGAAAAGAGTTCGACAGGGTTGCGTTCGCTCGGCTTGATCAACTCGGCGTATTCGGCCGTGCCAAGCTTTTTAGGTGAGCTCTTGACTTCGCTGACCCAGCTGTCGAAATCGGCCTGGCTGGTGGCGATAGCCTTGAACTTCATACCGGTAAAGCCTGCGCCACTGTAGTTGGCCGAGATACCGTTGAATTCGTGATTTTCGTTGGCAATCAGGTGCAGCTTGGTGTGCATGCCCGCCATCGCGTAGATCTGACCACCCAGACCCGGGATGAAGAACGAGTTCATCACGCTGTCCGAGGTCACCTGGAAGTTGATCGGAGTCTTGGCAGGGAACACGATCTTGTTGACCGTGGCGATGCCGTAGTCCGGATAGACGAATACCCACTTCCAGTCGACCGAGATCGCCTGGATGGTGACCGGCTTGACGTCCGAATCAAGCGGACGGTAAGGGTCCAGCGAGTGAGTCGAAACGTAAGTGATGTACCCCAGAAAGACCAGCAGCAGCATGGGTACGCCCCAGACTGCGATTTCGATCTTGGTGGAGTGAGACCAGTCCGGCGTGTACTTGGCGGCCTTGTTCGACGCGCGATACTTCCAGGCGAAGATCAGGGTCATCAGGATGACCGGGATCACGACAATCAGCATCAGCAACGTTGCGATTACGATCAGGTTCCGCTGCTCGATACCCACCTGCCCTTTTGGATCGAGCAGAGGTACGCCATCGCATCCACTGAGCAAAAGCATACAGAAAAGGGCCAAGAAGCCAAAAAACCTGGGGTACCTTTTTTTACTCATTTCACGACCTCTAAAAGCAGCTTGCGCGGTGCAGTTGGGTTTCGACCGCCAACACTTCGCCCTGCCAGTGCCGGCTAATTTTTTTGAATTGAACAAGGGCCGCCAGTACGCACAGCGGCGTATCGACAAGTCCGGGTTTAGCTATGGATTCTTGTTTTTTGAGTTGCTGGAACTGCCCAAAACTTCGGGCAGACGCTTTCGACGCGGCCATTATACGCCCTCAGAGGCAAGCGTTGCGCTGCCTGTTCAGAGTGCACAGGGGACGCTCCAAGCCTCAAAATGCTGATCGTTCGGCCAAGCTGAACGACAAGTGACGGGGATTGTAGATACGTAAATTTTTAATGACTATGCCTAATTTTGTAACAGTTATTCTCTATATTAGTAACAATCGTCCTGCAATCGCCTCATTCCACTCGAAAAAAGCCCCGTATTCACGGGGCATTTTTTGCGAAAGCCCCTGTAGTTAGTAAGGTTTGCGGCGATTGCGAATGATGCACGCCGGTACCAGAACTGCGGTCAGGACAAACGCCGTCAGCGCCCATTGCGCGAGTGACAATCCGAGAACCGGCGGATATGGCGTCGTGCAGAAACCGCTGACCTGAAACCCTGTAGGGAACAGTGTAGCCAATGGCAGGCCATCAACGATCGGTTGCAGCACGTCGATACCGCAGCTGTCGGACGGATGGGCGAGGATCCATACATGCCGACCGGCCGCGGCAATTCCGCCCAGTGCGCTGAGGGTGACCAGCGTTTCACACACCGTAACGCCGCGACGTCCGGACATTGCAGCGCCGATGAATGCAAAAATGGCGATGAACAGCAGTGCGTAGCGCTGCAGGATGCACAGCGGGCAAGGCGCCTCACCCAGCACGATCTGCATGTACAGGGCACCGCCGATCAAGGCCAGGCAGATAATCCCCAGCAAAACCAGAAAGCGCTTTTCGCGTCTCAGGTACAACGTGTTGTCGCTCATTCACATACCTTACTGAACTGATGAGGTGGTTGGTCAACGCCCTGCTACGTATGGGCGAAGCCTGAAACAGGAGTGTACGGCCCGGTCGCACCGAAGCGTGCGCGATGATCATCTGTCTGATTCGGCAACTCAAGCGCTCGCCAGCCATACGGACGCATTTGCCCGCCGGATGGTCTGCGCGTTAGCAGATCCACGACCAACAGGACGTTTTTGCGGGAGCCGGATGCAATGCCCTTCTATATATAGAAGGGTGCGTCAGTTTGTCGCAGCTCTTCTTCTATATATAGCTGCGGTATTTTGTCGCAGGGCATACTGATGTCAAAGCACAGTCGCGTACGAACCTGCGACGCTGACTGTCGGAATGCGCAGAGCGACAGTGTGCCGCATCTCGCCCGGTTTGACTGGACCGGAGCCAGACTGCCACTATTCACGCTTGCACTGGCAGCTCATGCTGGCTGCCGTTACGTGTTGAAACAACTTTCAAGGACCAGCGAGCGGCGCGGCCAGCCGTCCGTTAAAAATCCTCAAGCCTGCCCGTCGCAGGTCGATAACCTGTCATAGAAAGTTGTTTGCCGCTTCCAGGCGACGAAACACCTACAGCCAGAAGGTTCATATGTCCAATAACGTCCGAGCAGATTCACTGTCGCTGCTCCTCTTCACGTTGCGCAGCGGCAAGCTGATGGCGATCAACCTGCTCAAGGTCAGTGAGATCATTCCCTGCCCTCCCCTGACCCATCTTCCCGAATCGCACCCGCACGTCAAAGGTATCGCCACGTTGCGCGGCTCATCACTGTCGGTCATTGACCTGAGTCGTGCAATCGGTGAGCGCCCTTTGGCCGATCCCGATGGTGGCTGCCTGATCGTTACAGATGTCAGCCGCTCCAAACAGGGCCTGCACGTTCAGGCCGTGAGCAAGATTGTGCACTGCCTGACCACCGATATCCGTCCTCCACCCTACGGGTCGAGCAGCAAGTCGTTCATCACTGGGGTCACTCAGGTTGATGGCGTGCTGGTACAGGTTCTGGATATCGAAAAAGTGATTCACGGTATTGCTCCGGCGCAGATCGTCGTGCAGTCGACGGAGCTGGCCAAAGAGGATGCCGAAATGCTCAGCAAGGCGCGGATTCTGGTCGTCGATGACAGCCAGGTTGCCCTGCAGCAGTCGATCATCACCTTGCGCAATCTGGGCATCGAATGCCACACGGCGCGCAGTGCCAAGGAAGCCATCGACGTTCTGCTGGATCTTCAAGGTACTGATCGGCAGATCAACGTGGTGGTGTCCGACATCGAGATGTCGGAAATGGATGGCTACGCGCTTACCCGGACTCTGCGCGACACGCCCGACTTCAGCGATCTGTATATCCTCTTGCACACCTCGCTCGACAGCGCGATGAACAGCGAGAAGTCGCAGATCGCCGGGGCCAACGCTGTGCTGACCAAGTTCTCGTCACCCGAGTTGACCAAATGCCTGATCGAGGCCGCACGTACGGTGGTCGCCCAAGGGCTCTGATCCCTGAGCGAGCACCGACGCAACGTCCGAACCTTACCGACGCATCTGCCGGACATTACTGGCTGATGCGTCGGACTCTCGCCTTACCCGTACCCGCTGCGATCTGGCCGCCGCGTGTCCTGCTGCGACCGTTCACCCTTGAGCAAGCTCCAGAGGTTCACCGCCTGCTGACACAGGGTCATGCCAGCGCGGCAGGCAGCGTGCCGGATTATCCGCACTGGCGAGCCGCCTTCGAACAAGATCCGGAATTCGACACGTCGCGGTGCTTTCTGGCCGTGCTCGACGAAACAGTGGTGGGCGTGATCGTCTGCTGGACCAGCGCATTCATCAAAGACCTGGTCGTGCATCCCGAAGTGCGACACAGCGGGATCGGCTTCGCTCTGCTCAACCACCTGTTCGCCCATTTGAGTATGTGCGGCGAAGCAGCAGTCGATCTTCACGTCATGGAAAACAACCTCAAGGCACGGCGTCTGTACGAGAAATCAGGGATGTCCTACCTGAAACGTTTCGATATTCCCGAAGCATGACGGGACCGTTGACCCAACCAGCGACTGGCGCACAACTTGCTTCCTGAGCTGTATCAGCCAGGAGAGTGACCAATTGTTGTCGCTCGGCGCGCAGCTCTGAAAGGGTCATCGAGACAATGGACACCAAGTTTTCCTGTGTGGGTTGCGGCGGTTGCTGCACCGACCACCACGTGCCTCTTACGCTTGGCGAAGCCGCACAATGGGCGGCAGACGGCGGCACCGTGATTGTCTTGACCGAAGCTTTTCTGAGCAATGGCTATGGCGTTTCCGAGGCCCAACTGACCCATGCCAGCCGGCGCTCGACGCAGGTGAACAGCGGCACCACAACAGCCTTCGTGGCGATCACCTTCGCGGCCTACAACGTTGGGCGTTGCCGGAATCTTGACGAGAAAAACCTGTGTCGCATTTACGAGCGCAGGCCGCTGGTGTGCCGGATCTATCCGATGGAGATCAATCCGCACATTCCATTACGCCCCGAAACCAAGGGCTGCCCGCCAGAGTCCTGGGAGCAGGGTCCAGACCTGATCATTGGCGACAGGCTGGTTGATACGCAGTTGATGGACCTGATCGAACAGTCCCGTCAGGCTGATCGGGATGAAATAGAGACCAAACAGTTGATCTGTCAGCAACTGGGCATACGCACCACCGCCCTCAAGGGCAACGGCTTCGTCGCGTATCTGCCGGACATGAACGCATTTGCGACCGCCATCGCGGAGGTCGCAAACCGTGCGCAGGATATGCAACCCAATGGCTCGCACTGGGAATTTCATGTGGCGGGACAGCAGGTTCTGGACACCCTGCAACAGGAGGGTGCCGACGTTACGGATCGGGAGCCGGTTTCCTACCTGTTCATACCCTTGCAGGCAGCCTGAACAGGATTACTCACGCGATCAGCGCTTGCCCATCGATCTGCGCGTGCCCGCCGGGGCTACGCCAGGGGTCTTGTGATGGCCATGCTTGTTGGCTTTCTGATGCCATGCGGGTTCCTTTTTGGCCTGGGCGAACTCCGAAGGCTTGAACGGAAAGCTGAAAGGCGCAATGACAGCCTTCTTTTCAGTGTCTGCGACGGAGTCGGCTGCGGCGTCTTGAACAGGGGGTTGTTCAGGAGTGGTCATGGTGTCACCAGAAAGTCGAATTGGCCGGGCACATGCCCGCGGTCGCGCAGCATACATCAATCGCCGCGTAACCGCCCGAGCCTCCTGTCGCCGTCATTTGTAGAACAGATCGACCATGATCTCGGCATTGAACGGTCCCGGCGTCGGTGTATTGGAATTCCACAGCAACTGCGCATTGAAGTCAGCACTGGCAGCGTTGGTTTCACCCAGCAGTTCTGCCAGATGGAACGGTTCGTTGTAACGTAACGGCTGGCCACTGACAGCGCTGGCAATACGAATCCCCAGCGAATCATTGCCGGAGGGAACGAGCAGTTCGCCCGAAAGATTGCCTGTCACCGGCCTGAAACGCGCATCAATGCTGAACGGCGAATCGCACGCACGACTGGTCAGCAAAGAAAATGTCTGCGTGGCGATTACCTTGCCAATGGTCACCTGGTGTATGGCAACGTCGCCGAACTCCACGGTTTCGGGGAGCACTTGCAGGTCGGCGTCGCAGGCCACGAAACGCAGACCCCGCAGGTTGTTGATCACGTAACTGAGGCTGCGCCCCGGCACCCGGCTTGAGTCCGTCGCACCACCCAGTTGAAAAAACCGGTAATCCAGCAGATCACTGGCCACGCCAGAGGGTGGTGTTGCGCCGAACTTCTGAATAAACACGGAAAACGCCAGATTGAAGCGCACCTTTGGACAATTTTCGATATTGCTGTCGCCTTCATGGCAGACAGGCACGTAACTCCCGGTACTGACCCGTCCACTGCCTTGCAGATAATCGGTGCCCTGAAGTGTCATGCCAGCGCGGATACCCTGACCGATCAAACGATTGTCCGGGTTCAGGTAGATGAAAATCTCTTCCTCGACAGACTGCGAGCCATCCTTGGCACATTCGACCTGAACATTCACAGGCTCGGAACGCCACACCACTTCCCCGTTGGGAATCGACTCCGGAATCGCCACCGTACTGCCCAGATCATCGTGAATTTCGGTTTCGCCCGTACCCTGAGTGGTACAGACCAACGCGAAGACGGAAGCCGGATTCAGCATCAGCAACACCACAGTGGATAGCAGCCAGCGTCTGGCAGACAGTCGTTTCATATCAGCATTCGTCCTGAAAGGAATGGGTCTCCAGCAAGCGGGCCGTAAAGGCCGCCTGCCCCTTGAGCGGTGTGCAATAAGTACGCTGACCGCCATAGTCGGTCAGCGCCTTGTATGAAAAACGATGGGTTGCGGAGGGCAGAACGCTCGCTGGTACAACCATTTCAAAATGGGCGCCCGGTGCCAGCAGCAGGTACTCGCTGAGTTGAACAGCGTCAATGCGCAACGCTTGCAGAGACACGTGATAAGGCATTGGGTTACTGACCGTCAGCAAGGAAACGCCTGCCTCGTCATGAGTCAGTGTCCACAGCAACTTTGCGCCCGTGTCAGCCGGATCCCCCTCTAGACCAACGGGCCGGTAAAACACATTGATGCGCTGACGCACGGCGACATTCAACTGACGAGTGCCTGCCTGCCGTCGAGGCACCTCAAGCACATACAAATGCAGCAGCGACTCGCTCCCCTGCGGCATGCCTGTGCCCTGATACAACACGCGCAGGACCTGCCTGCCGCCGCCCGGCAGACGTGAAAGCGGCGGCGTGACCACGAACGGCAGCGTACTGCGCCGAGCCTGGGGAGTGTCGTCGTCATCGCGGGCATCACTTATCCATGCCTGAAAAAGTGCCTCGGAATCACCTCGGTTGCGCACCTCGATACTGGCTTCGTGATACTGGCCATCAAAGACCAGCCGTGTTCCGCTCAGCGAAATCGCCCCTTGTGCGCCAACGCTGCCCATCAGCAGCAGCACCGCCAACATTGCCGGGCATGAATCAGCAAGGGCGCTCATTGGCATGTCACCCTGATCCGCTCGTAGGCACGGGTCGGATCTCTGGGCGGCAGCGAGAATGCTGCCTGACAACTTTGATCAGACCAGCGAACCCGCAAGCTGCCGACATCCTGCTCACTGAGCACCAACGCCTGACTGCCAGGGTCGACCACCGCCAGCGCCCTGCCCTGTTCATCCTCGACACTGGCACCCAGCGGTATTTTGCTGCCGTCGGCGCGCACCAGTTCAAACTGGACCCGGCGGCCCACAATGGCTTTGAAGCGCACTACCGGTATCGCTCCCCGGCGCGGTACGAGCTGGGTGATGGCATTTTCCAGGTCGACATCAGCACCCAACTGGCGGGTATCCAGGCTGACCCAATTGGTCCGGTAGGCCTGCGCATAGGGCAGAACCGCATAGCCGTTGCCTGCGGTTTCGACGTTACTGAAGGACTTCAACCGAGCCCCGCTGACGTCCGGAACCTGAACCAGGGCGAAGGTTTCACCCAGCGCCTGCCCCAGGTTCACACCTCCGGGGTGAGCCACCAGCGAACCCGCCGCAGACAGGCTGAATGCATCGTAGTCCTGGCCCTGGCTATAACCTGCCTCGAAGCGACCGAACCCGGTGGTGGTACTGATCTTCCCGGCACCGAAACTGCCGGAGCTGCTGTCATGCCCGGCCTGTACCGAATAAAACGTATCACGATCCCCCAGCACCTGGCCGTTAAGCCCGGTCTGAGCGTTGTACTCACCGGTGCTGTCGCGCACGGCATTGAAAGACAGTCGCGACGAACCAGGGCTCGATCCGAGTGGCAGGGTCACGCTCAAGGCAACACGATTGTCGGTGCTCGCTTCACCGTTTCGCCCGAAGTCCTCGTTGCGTTCAATGGACAGGCTGTAATTGACTGTCTGCCAGGCAGCGTTATAGGACAGGTAAAGTTGCCGGGTCTTGCCGGGCAGGTTCCAGTAGCACTGCTCGGAAGCGGTCAGACTCAGCGATGCGGCGTGGCTCGACACTATCTGGGTAACACTTAGCTCAAGCCGATCCCGAGCCAGGCCAGTGGACAGCGTATGTCTCTGCGGGTCGGTATCGCTGACGTGCTGGCTCAGGGTCCGGTACGCTTCAGTGGAGTAGCGGTAACCTGCCACGGCCAGCGTGGTGTCGGTAACGTCCAGCGTGTTGGCATAACGCACCCGCAGGCTTTGGCCGCTGCGCGACTGTTGAGCCACCTGACTGACTGACCGGGTGATATCCAGCGACACTGCGCCCAGCCCGGTATTGATCCCGGCACCTATATTCGCGGCCTGGTAATCTTCGGCCAGTTGCAGACCACCGAACCCGGTAATCCGCTCGGAAAGCCCATAAATCAGGGCCGTGCTGGCAAAATCGGGAGAGGCCTGAACATCGTCGTTGCTATCGACCTGCCCGACGGCCAGGCTGTAACGCAAGGATCCCGAAGGAATCATGATCGGCAGCGATGCGTAGGCCTGGGTAAAAGTCCGTATGCGCCCGTCGGCCTCAATGACCGACACCGACAAATCACCATTGGAACCGCTGGGGTAGATATCGGCAATTTCGAAAGGCCCGGGTGAAACGCTGCCGCTGTACAACAGAAAACCGTTCTGACGAACTTCCACCGTGGCGTTGGTCTCGGCAATCCCGCGGATGACCGGGGCATAAGCGCGCTCGCTGTCGGACAACATGCCATCGTCAGAAGCCAGTGCAGCGCCCTTGAAGCGAACACTGTCGAAAACTTGCGAATCGCTGAAGGTCTCCCCCACCGTAAACTGGCTTTTCAGGAAAGTGATATCACGCTGCGCGAAAGTACGATTGCTGCGATAACGCCAGGGCCGATCACTGCCGCCGACCAGCGAGGACTCATTGCGCAATCGCCATGCCCCGAGGTTCAGGCCATTGCGCATCCCGAGATAATACTGGTCCGTTTCCAGCCCCTTGTTACGGCGCCTGCTGCCATTGGCGTTGTAATTGATAAAACCTGCCGTCTCACCCTGGTCCCAAAGCTCCGGTGAAACATAACCGCGCGCGCCCCGCGACATAACGGCTTGCGGCACACTGATAGCGAGTCGCAACGCACCGGGCTGATAGTCGACACGCGCAAACTCGACACGCGCAGGCAAATCGAAACAGCCCTGAGCAGCGCCTTCATCTGAAGGCAGGCGACTCAGGTCCAGACCGAAGCTCTGCAGCATTTCAAGCGACAGACAGGGTTCAATCAGGCCTGACACTCTATTTTTTGAAAAAGTGATATCTCGCCTGCCGCTCAGTTTGCGATTGACGTAAATATCAACCCGATAAGTGCCGGGCAGTACGCTGTGGGTACGCAGAAACTCCTGGAGGTCAGGCGGCTGATCGCTTCCCTGGATAAACGCCGTATTGAATTTGACTGTCCCGTCAGCCCGAGTACCGCCGGGCGGGGCTGCGAACGCGCTGAGCGAAAACATTAACGTCAACCCCAGGCCGATACCCAGCGGGCAGTGTCGTGGGTGAGGCAGAGCGAACTGTGCAATGACTCCCTTGTGATCTTTTTTGCGCCATTCCATAGCGGTCTTCACTCTACTTCGGCTGTCGCGCGCGCCGCGCAATCCTTTACACAGACGCAGGTCTGCCGGGCCGGTTTGTCACGCAGGCCCAACGGTTTGAAAAGTGAACGCTGACGTGTGAGGCGGCAGGTTATCGAGGCAAGGCCTTGTGGGCATGACCCGGTTCTTTATCGGCCAGTGCCACTTGATAAGGCACTTGCCCGCCGTAGTCATTGATACTGACGAAACTCACCAGCAACGGTGCACTTCCCGGGGTGTGCAGCAACGGGATACGCAAGCGCTGATGGGGGGCAAGCATCTGACTTTCGAGACGGGCAAGCTCACTATCGTGTTGGCGTATGGAAATCCTCAGCATGGACACGTGATAGGGCCCCGGATTTTCCACCTGCACACCCGCGTTATCGATTGATTGCCAGTTCAGTTGTTCAGGTGCCTGCTGCGGATCGCCCTGCAAACCGTCCGGCCGGAAGAACACTTTTATGCGCTGACGTATCGCAATCTGCAGCGTGTTCTCTGCGGCGGTCTGGGGGATTTCCTGCACATTGAGCCATAACACCGATTCACGATCAGTGGGCATGTCTGCACCGGAATGAATGATGCGCAACAGTTGCTTGCCACCTCCGGCCATGCGCGTCAGCGCAGGCGTAACGATAAAAGGCAAATAGGCTGGGGTGTCGTTGTTGTCAGTCTTGTTGGTCGCCACTGTCGGAGATTCAAGCCAGGACTGCAGGAGAATCTCTCCCCCGCCA
The DNA here is from genome assembly GCF_032586855.1 of Pseudomonas syringae group sp. J254-4. Lineage (NCBI taxonomy): Bacteria > Pseudomonadati > Pseudomonadota > Gammaproteobacteria > Pseudomonadales > Pseudomonadaceae > Pseudomonas > Pseudomonas syringae group sp. J254-4. The sequence goes on from NZ_JAWHOO010000003.1 coordinate 321,900, forward strand.
CTGTTGTGAACACCCAGGCTGACCTCTTTTTCATTACCCTGATAAATAACGCGCGTCGTATTCAATACGATGCCCGCCTGAACAGAGGACGCACAGCACACTGTCGCAACCAGCATCGTGTAGCGAAAAAAATCAGGAAACATACTGGCGTTCGCCTTGAATTCGATAAGGGACAAGGCGAGCGTGCCCGCCCTGTCCGACACGGTTACTCGTAATCCATCACGAACGGCAGGAAGCCGTCGGCATTACCCGGATTGGTCGGCGTGCCGTTGAGCACATAGACCGCGCCAAAATTGATTTCAGCAGTCGCACCGCTGGCACCATCCTTGATGAGCGTGGTGTCGACGGTTTCAGCACCGCTCAGATCCATCAGAACGCTTGAGGCATTGAGCAGGCCGATACCGACGCCATCTGCCGCGCCGGTAGTGCGCAGAAGTTTGGCATCGTTATTGTCCAGACCGCTGCCGTTACGGGCAGTAAGGCGCATCTTGACCATGCTGTATTGATCTGCGCCCGCGCTACAGTTGACCAGCAGTTGAATAGGCGTAGCCGTTTCGAATCGACTTTCACTCGATACACCAATATCAGAGAAGGAGACGTTACCCAGGTCGACATTGATTTCGCCAGGGTTGGTGCCCGCACTGACGCCCGTGCCCGGTCCCACATCGCAGGAGATATTGGTCAGGGTGCCGTTGAAGACCATTTTTCCGTTGTTCGCCGCACTGGCGGTACCCGCCATACCAACGCCCATTACGCCCAGAACTGCCAATGTAAGAGAGAGCTTTTTCATGCTAACGACCTTCCTTGTGTTATGTCGTGTGTGCCCGCTATCGGACGGTGAGCACTATAGATCCAGGTCTATTTCGATGCTGTCAGCTGGATAACTTTTAACCCGCAGACAACACAACACGACACGCAGGACAGGTCTGTAGGAATACCAGGCGTCTTGCGCAAGTAGGCTAATTAAGGCTGTTACACAGTGGGGCGCCGATGTTTTAAACCGCGGCGATTTCAGTTTTGAAAGGGCTGACTGGATACTGGACCGTCACTTAAACGTGGGTGACAGTCCGGTCGAAAAAATAATACAGATCTGTATTTATTGATAGCTCAACGTGATGACTCCAGCGCGGGCCTGCAGGGCCTCGCCGTCGGTCTCGGCGACCGGAAGTACCTGATAGTGCGCGACAAACGGCACGAATTGATCACCACATGCATTGTGTTCGGTGCTCACCTGCATATTGATGCCCGGTGCAACTTGCAGAATGCGCGCATGAGCAACAGGCGCATTCACATTAATGTCGGAAATCACGCAACTGCTGTTGACGATACTGCCATGCAACGTCAATGCGCCGTCCTTTGCCCATGAAAAAGCAGGCGCAGCCAGCAAGGGAACCGACACCATGACGGCCCCCAAACCCTGGCGAAGAAACAAACATTTCAACATAACTTTCCAGGTCGATTTTTTACTGTTCATGGCGTTCTCCACTCATAGGCTCATACAGTGAGTTAAGTTGATGGGAGAATTAGCTGCCAGAAGCCGACCTAGGAAAATGTAGGAAAACTCTTAGGACTTTATAAACATCTGGACAAATAGCTCTTCAACATAGATATCGTCCGTTAGCGGATTTTCTTGACTGCACGCCATGCGCAGTGGAGGCTTTCTGACAAACCTGACAGCTAAAAGTCATTCTGCTGACCGGGTTTGCAGGCTATAAGGAAGCCGTAAAAAAATATTACTCCCGTACCGACATTTGGCGTTTTCTTCATATGCGCAGAAAGACCTTGACCGTCACCGCTGTAGTCCTGCTGATAGCCTGCGTGGCCATTGCCGGATGGAAACTGACACGCCCTGCCACACTCCCGAAAAGCTCCGTGACTGCGGTGCCTGTCAAGGTGATCACGGTCAGCATTGAGGACGTACCACGTTTCGTCACCGGGATCGGCTCGGTGCTGTCGCTGCAAAGTGTGGTGATCCGTCCTCAGGTAGATGGCGTACTGACGCGCGTGCTGGTCAAGGAAGGTCAACAGGTCAAGGCCGGCGAGTTGCTGGCGACGCTGGATGACCGCTCGATCCGCGCCTCGCTTGAGCAGGCACGCGCCCAGCTGGCGCAGAGCAAGGCGCAGCTTGATGTCGCGCAACTGGACCTGAAACGCTATCGCCAGCTCACTCAGGACAACGGTATTTCGCGTCAGACATTCGATCAGCAGCAGGCACTGGTCAGGCAACTCGAAGCCACGGCGAAAGGCAACGAAGCAAGCATCAACGCCTCACAGGTGCAGCTCTCCTACACCCAGATTCGCTCGCCGGTTGCGGGCAGGGTCGGCATCCGCAATGTCGATGAAGGCAACTTCCTGCGCGTCAGCGATGCTACCGGGCTGTTTTCGGTGACACAGATCGACCCGATTGCGGTGGAATTCTCTCTGCCTCAGCAGATGTTACCGACCCTGCAGGGGCTGATTGCCGAGCGTAGCGCTGCGACCGTCAAGGCGTATCAGGGCGACGGCGCGGCCAACGGACTGCTTTTGGGTGAAGGCACGCTTTCGCTGATCGACAATCAGGTTTCGGCAACCACCGGCACGATCCGCGCCAAGGCTCAATTCAAAAACCCCGGCGAACAACTCTGGCCTGGGCAGTTGGTCACGGTGAAGATCCAGACCGGTGTCGAACTCAACTCACTCAAAGTACCGCCACAAGTAGTGCAGCGCGGCATCGATCAGCACTTCGTCTATCGACTCACTGCTGATAAAAAAGTGGAAGTCGTACCGGTCAAGGTGCTTTATCAGGACAGCGAGCAGACATTGATCAGCGGTCCAAATGCCGGAGATGTGCTGGTCAGCGACGGCCAGTCGCGACTGCGGCCTGGGGCAACTGTCGAAGTGGTCAGCGCACCCGCCCCGGATGTCGCGAGCGCGCAAGTGGAGCACGCACGATGAGTGGCCGAGGCTCGGTATCGGCGTGGTGCATCGACCACCCGGTGGCCACCTTGTTATTGACCTTCGCGCTGGTACTGCTGGGGGTCATTGCCTTTCCACGACTGCCGATTGCGCCGTTGCCGGAAGCGGAGTTCCCGACCATTCAGGTTACCGCGCAGTTGCCCGGTGCCAGCCCGGAAACCATGGCGTCTTCGGTTGCCACACCGCTGGAAGTGCAGTTCAGCGCGATCCCCGGCATGACCCAGATGACCTCCAGCAGCGCGCTGGGGTCCACCAACCTGACGCTGCAATTCACCCTCAACAAAAGCATCGACACTGCCGCCCAGGAAGTCCAGGCCGCCATCAACACTGCGGCGGGGCGTCTGCCAGCCGACATGCCGAGCCTGCCGACCTGGCGCAAGGTCAACCCGGCTGACAGCCCGGTGCTGATCCTGAGTGTCAGTTCCAGCCTGATGCCCGGCACGGAGCTGAGCGATGTCACCGAAACCATCCTGGCGCGCCAGCTCAGCCAGATCGAAGGCGTGGGCCAGGTGTTCATCACCGGCCAGCAAAGGCCAGCGATTCGTGTGCAGGCTGCCCCCGAAAAACTGGCCGCGCTGGGGCTGACCCTGGCCGACATTCGCCTGGCGGTGCAACAGACCAGCCTCAACTTGGCCAAAGGTGCCTTGTACGGCAAGGACAGCATCTCGACACTGTCGTCCAACGATCAGTTATTCAAGCCGCAGGACTACGCGCAACTGATCGTTTCCTACAAGAACGGTGCTCCCGTCCAGCTCAAGGATGTGGCGCGGGTGGTCGCGGGTTCGGAAAACGCCTACGTCAAGGCCTGGTCCGGCGACCAGCAAGGCGTCAACATTGCTATTTTTCGTCAGCCGGGCGCCAACATTGTCGACACCGTGGACCGCATCCAGCGTGAGCTGCCACGGTTACAGGAAATGCTCCCGGCCACCGTTGACGTCTCGGTACTCAACGACCGGACCCGCACCATTCGCGCCTCGTTGCACGAAGTGGAACTGACCCTGATGATCGCAGTGCTGCTGGTGGTGGCGGTCATGGCGCTGTTTCTGCGCCAGCTGTCGGCCACGCTGATCGTCAGCGCGGTGCTCGGGGTATCGCTGATCGCCAGCTTTGCGATGATGTACCTGTTCGGCTTCAGCCTGAACAACCTGACACTGGTAGCCATCGTGGTCGCGGTCGGGTTCGTGGTGGACGACGCCATCGTGGTGGTGGAGAACATCCATCGCCACCTTGAAGCCGGACAAGGCATGCGCGAGGCCGCCATAAAGGGCGCGGGGGAAATCGGCTTTACCGTGGTGTCGATCAGCTTCTCGCTTGTGGCCGCGTTCATTCCGCTGTTGTTCATGGGCGGCGTGGTCGGGAGGCTGTTCAAGGAATTCGCCCTGACCGCCACTGCAACCATTCTGATTTCGGTGGTCGTCTCCCTGACCCTGGCGCCGACCCTGGCGGCATTGTTCATGCGCGCCCCCACGCACAACCCGCATCAGAAGCCGGGCTTCGGTGAACGTTTGCTGGCCTCCTACGAGCGAGGCTTGCGCAAGGCACTGGCCCATCAGCGACTGATGCTCGGCGTGTTCGGTCTTACCCTGGCGCTGGCGGTAGTCGGCTATATCCTCATACCCAAGGGCTTCTTTCCGGTTCAGGACACTGCTTTTGCACTCGGCACCACCGAGGCCGCTGCCGACATTTCCTACCCGGACATGGTGGAAAAACACCTGCAACTGGCAAAAATCGTCGGCGCAGACCCGGCAGTGCTGGCGTTCTCGCATTCAGTCGGTGTGTCAGGCAGCAACCAGACCATCGCCAACGGCCGCTTCTGGATCTCGCTCAAACCGCGCTCCGAACGCGATGTGTCGGTCAGTGAGTTCATCGACCGCCTGCGCCCCAAACTGGCGAAAGTCCCCGGCATCGTTCTGTATCTGCGTGCCGGACAGGACATCAACCTCAGTTCCGGGCCGAGCCGCAGTCAGTATCAGTATGTGCTCAAGAGCAACGACGGCGAATTGCTCAACACCTGGACGCAACGGCTGACTGAAAAGCTGCGCAGCAATCCGGCGTTTCGCGATATGTCCAACGACTTGCAACTGGGCGGCAGCGTCACCCATATCGATATTGATCGCAGTGCTGCCGCGCGATTCGGCCTGACCACCGCCGACGTCGATCAGGCGCTGTACGATGCGTTCGGCCAGCGGCAGATCAGCGAGTACCAGACCGAGGTAAACCAGTACAAGGTGATCCTCGAACTGGATGCCCAGCAGCGTGGCAAGGCCGAAAGCCTGGCTTACTTCTACCTGCGCTCACCGCTGACCAATGAAATGGTGCCGCTGTCGGCACTGGCCAAAGTCAGTGCGCCGCGCATGGGCCCGCTGTCGATCAGCCACGACGGTATGTTCCCGGCTGCCAACCTGTCATTCAACCTGGCGTCCGGGGTCGCACTGGGCGACGCGGTAAGCATGCTCGATCAGGCCAAGAAAGACATCGGCATGCCCGCCTCGATCATCGGCAGTTTTCAGGGTGCGGCGCAGGCATTCCAGAGTTCGCTGGCCAACCAGCCGTGGCTGATTCTCGCCGCGCTGGTGGCGGTGTACATCATTCTGGGTGTGCTTTATGAAAGTTTCGTGCACCCGCTGACCATTATCTCCACCCTGCCCTCGGCAGGTATCGGCGCGCTGTTGCTGCTATGGATGATGGGGCAGGACTTCTCGATCATGGCCCTGATCGGCATCGTGCTGCTGATCGGCATCGTCAAGAAGAACGGCATTCTGCTCGTGGACTTTGCCCTGCAAGCGCAGCGTGAGCAGGGCCTGTCGCCGCAGGAGGCCATTTATGAGGCCTGCATTACCCGTTTCCGACCGATTATCATGACCACCCTTGCCGCCCTGCTCGGCGCACTGCCGCTGATGCTGGGTTTCGGGGTCGGTGCCGAACTGCGTCAACCGCTGGGTATCGCAGTGGTCGGTGGCCTGCTGGTGAGCCAGATGCTGACCCTGTTCACTACGCCGGTCATTTACCTGCAACTGGAGCGGCTGTTTCATAAACGCCACCCGGCGCCCGCCGCACCCGCGCTGGCCCTTCACAAGTGAGAGTCACCCGATGCGCGTGCTGATTATCGAAGACGAAGAGAAAACCGCAGACTACCTGCGTCGCGGCCTGACCGAACAGGGCTACGCCGTCGACGTGGCGCGCGATGGCATCGAAGGTCTGCACCTGGCGCTGGAGAACGACCACGCGATCATCATTCTCGACGTGATGCTGCCGGGCCTGGATGGTTTTGGTGTGTTGCGTGCGCTGCGTGCGCGCAAACAGACGCCCGTGATCATGCTGACCGCGCGCGAGCAGGTCGACGACCGCATTCGCGGCCTGCGCGAAGGCGCCGATGACTATCTCGGCAAACCGTTTTCCTTTCTGGAACTGGTCGCCCGTCTCCAGGCGCTGACCCGCCGCAGCGGTGGCCATGAACCGGTGCAAATCACTATCGCCGACCTGTGGATAGACCTGATCAGCCGCAAGGCGACCCGCGCCGGAATGCGTCTGGACCTGACCGCCAAGGAGTTTTCGCTGCTCAGCGTGCTGGCCAGACGTCAGGGCGACATCCTCTCCAAGACATCAATCGCCGAGATGGTCTGGGACATCAACTTCGACAGTGATACCAATGTGGTCGAAGTCGCGATCAAACGCTTGCGGGCCAAGCTGGACGGTCCTCACGAACATAAACTGCTGCACACCATTCGTGGCATGGGCTATGTGTTGGAGAACCGCAGTGCGGGTTGATTCGATTGCCCTGCGCCTCAGCGGGCTGTTCGCGCTGGTGGCACTGGTGGTGTTCCTGCTGATCGGCTGGGCCTTGTACCTGCAGGTCGACAAAAGCCTGGACCTGTTGCCGCGTGCCGAAGTCGATGCGCGCTACAGTGTGCTGGAATCGGCCGTCGGACGTTTCGGCAACCCGGAGCACTGGGGCAAGATCAAGGCAAAACTGGAGTTGCTCAGCGAGGAAGACAAGCGCTTGCGTTTCTGGGTAGTGAGCGACAACCCGCTGTACGAATTCGGCAACCCGGACGCGAACATTCGTCGTTTCGCGCAAGGCGCACCGGGTATGCATGACCTGAAACTGGCCGATCACCCGTTCGCATTCAAGGTGCTGGTCAGCGAATTCCCGGCCAAGGAACAGCGCCCGGCGCTGCGTTTTCTGACCGCCATCGATACCGAGACATTCTGGCATACCCAACACTCGCTGCTGGTCGCGCTGATCAGCCTGGCCACGCTGGGTATTTTGCTGGCTTCGGCGCTTGGTTACTGGGTCGCGCGCATCGGCCTGCGTCCGTTGACCAGTCTCTCGCAGGAGGTCCAGAAGCTCGCCCCGCCAAGGCTGTCCGGGCGCTTGCAGATTTCGCCGCTGCCACCGGAGCTTGAACAGTTCGTCGCTTCGTTCAACTCCACGCTGGAACGGGTCGAGCAGGCCTACTCTAGGCTCGAGTCGTTCAATGCCGATGTGGCGCACGAGCTTCGCTCACCGCTGACCAACCTGATCGGCCAGACCCAGGTGGCGCTGACCCGCGGCCGCTCTGCCGAGCATTATTTCGAGGTGTTGCAATCAAACCTCGAAGAGCTGGAGCGTTTGCGCTCGATTATCAACGACATGCTGTTTCTGGCCAGCGCGGATCAAGGCACCAAGGTCAAAGCACAGACCTGCGCGTCACTGGCAGACGAAGTCGCCACCACGCTGGATTACCTGGATTTCATTCTGGAAGATGCCCACGTGCAAGTCCGGGTTCAAGGCGACGCCAGCGCACCGATTGAAAAGCCCCACTTGCGCCGCGCGTTGATCAACCTGCTGCACAACGCCGTGCAACACACCGACGCCGGTCAGGTCATCGAGGTAAATATCGAGTCGCGCGATGCCCATGTGAGTATCGGCGTGACCAATCCTGGCATGCAGATAGCCCCGGAACATTTGCCCAGGCTGTTCGAGCGCTTTTATCGGGTCGATGCCTCACGCAGCAACAGCGGCGCCAATCATGGCCTGGGGCTAGCCATCGTCAAGGCCATTGCATTGATGCACGGCGGCACCGTGTTCGTGAACAGCGACAAGGGTGTCAATACGTTCGGCATACAGCTGCCCCGCTGATCCCTTCAAGAAATAAATTACTCCCCCCTGTTTTTTACAGTCGTCCGTGTGCGTCTGTTCGCATCATTTTAAATACACTTGCTTTATTCACATTCCATTCATATGAGGCTATAAGGAGCGTGCTATACAACCAGCATTAAAATCATAAAAATAATGATAACTGTCTTAACCATTTATCAAGATTCATTCGTCTGCAGGTAGAACAACCAATGATGTTGTTTGCGTCATCTCGGCAAGACCGGCTCAAATGGACCCGACCGGAACTCATGCTGATCTTTGGCAGTTCACTGTCAATGTTCGCCATACTGGGGATTGTGGCGTCTTTACTGGCCCGAGAGCGTGACGACGCAGCGCAGACTGCAGCGCGTGCGGCGGCCAATATCGTGCAATTGATTGATGCCGACGTCATGCATAACGCAGAACTTTACGACTCTTCCCTGCAAGGCATGATCAGCGCATGGCAGCGTCCGGACCTTCAGGACCTGTCACCTGAACTGCGACAACTTGTCCTGTTTGATCGCTCCACTGCGGCGTCTTTCAAAGGCGATCTGGTATTGCTCGATAACAAGGGCGCCATCCTGGCTGACTCACTGTCCGTCATCCCTCGAAACGACAACTTCTCCGACCGCTCCTATTTCAAAGACCACAAGGCGGACCCTTCGCTGGGTCTGCACGTCAGTGCACCGTACAAAAGCCGTTGGGGTTACAAGGACTGGTGCATCAGTTTCAGCCGTCGCATGTCAGGCCCCAATGGAGAGTTCACCGGAATGGTAAGTGCGGCCATGCGACTGGTGTATTTCAAACACTTGTTCATGAGCCAGAATCTGGGCGTCGGCAGCAGTATCAACCTGATCAATACCGCAGGCATCCTGATCGTCCGCTACCCCGATCTGGAGGGTGAAGATCTGATTGGCAAGGATTACAGCCACAGCCCCAACTTTCAGCGCATTCTTCAGGAAGGAGATGGCAGCTTTGCTGCCATGTCGACGCAGTTGAACGCTCGTCGGCTGTATACGTTTTCCCGGGTCGGCAATCTGCCGCTGGTTGTCGTGATTGGTCAGTCCGAGGATGAGGTGTATGCCGTATGGCGGCGCAATGCCTGGCTGGTCGGCTCCGCTACCAGCGTACTGTGTCTCGGAATCCTGTGGCTGACATGGCTGCTGTGTCGCGAGTTGCGACGACGCCATCGCGCTGAGGATGCACTGGCCAGCCTGGCTGCAACGGACGGTTTGACAGGGCTCGATAATCGTCGCCAGCTTGACGAAGCCATGGAAACCGAATGGGCGCGGGCACAGCGCTCAGGCAAACAGCTGTCTTTACTGATGATCGACGTAGACCATTTCAAGGCATTCAACGAGCGTCATGGTCATCAGGGTGGTGACGAAGCACTGCGCCTGATTGCACAAACCATCTCCTTCAATATCCGTCGCCCCGGCGACCGGGTTGCACGCTATGGCGGAGAGGAGTTTGTGGTTGTGCTGCCGGAAACCGACTTGCCGGGAGCCATGATGATTGCCGAACAGATCCGCAGGGCGGCTGAATCACTGCCGCCGTTTCCGGGAGCACAGCAGCCCATCACCGTGAGTATCGGTGTTGTTTCAGAGATCGTGCGTCAGGGAGACAAGCTGGAGGCGTTTTTCGGAATAGCCGACAAGGCGCTTTATCAGGCCAAACACAAGGGTCGTAACCGCGTAGAGCATCGCAGTTCGGTTACCAGAGAGATGACCGACCAGGTTTGATGAGCTGCCGACGGGCATAAAAAAACGCCAGACTGGCTGGCGTTTTTAGTTACCGCTACAACATCGAATTACGATGCGGCGTGGGCTGCACGTGCTGCGTCACGCAGTGCTTTTACTTTGTCGTGGTTGGCCAGAACGCCAGCCTGCTGCTTTTCAATCAGCGCAATAACGTTAGGGGCAACGTTCTTGGCACGGGCTTTTTCCAGCGCTTCGCGATAAGCCTTCTTGGCAACGTCTTCGCCTTTTTCGACTTCTTCCAGTACAGCCTTGTCGTCATCCGAAGTCACCATCGACTTCAGGTTGACCCATGCGCGGTGCAGTGCGCCAGACACGCTGGAAGAGTCTTCAGGCTTGCCACCCAGTGCGGTCACTTCAGCTTGCAGTTCACGAACAGCTGCAGCCACCTCAGTGGAGCGATTGGCAAGGAACGACTTTACCTGAGCGCTTTTTGCGTGTTCTGCGCTGGTACGGAAACCTTCTTCACCGTCTTTGCTGGTTTCGATCAGGTCATTCAGGATAGAGATCGTTTCTTTGTTGATATCAGTCATTTGATAATTTCCTAATGGCAGGTTGATACGAAAGTGTTCATGTATAGGTAATTGCAGACACCGTGCCAGTTTTCGATATGGAAATAATTGATTAAAATCAATAAGTTACGAAATTTTCACAATTGGCTGTTCGTGACTTCTGCATGATCTGTCGTTTGGCCTGCATGCAGAATGCACGTATCGTGCTGTTCGATATGTATTGATGGGAGGCTTGCAGGTGAACCCCGAGAAACTCAGGTTATTGGTGACGCAGGAAATGCCATTTGGCAAATATAAAGGACGGCTGATCGCCGATTTACCAGGTCATTATCTGAACTGGTTCGCGCGCGAAGGCTTTCCGAAAGGTGAACTGGGAGGTTTGCTGGCATTGATGCAGGAAATCGATCACAACGGCCTTGGCGCGCTATTGGACCCATTGCGCACACGTCCGCGTCAGTCGTTCAAGGACAAGGGATAAACAAAGAGGCGGTCCGGGGGAGAAAAAAACGGTGCTCCGGACCAGGGAGCACCGAAAAGCCATACAACCAACAACAACTTCCTTGCCGGAGTCAGCCGCAAAGGGGCTGACTCCGATATCCTGAAAATCAGTCAAACAACGCCATTGCCTGCGCAGTGGCTTCCTGTATGCGGCCCCAATCGCCATTCTTGACCCAGGCGTTATCAATCATCCAGGTCCCGCCCACGCACATGACATTGGGCAAGGCCATGTAGCTCTTCAGGTTCTGCTCGTTGACGCCGCCAGTCGGGCAGAAACGCACCTCATTGAAAGGTCCGCCCAGTGCCTTGATTGCCGCCACACCGCCGCTGATCTCGGCCGGAAACAGCTTGAAGCGGCGATAGCCCATGGCATAACCGATCATGATTTCCGAAGCACTGCTGACGCCCGGCAAAAGGGGCAGCGGGCTGTCGACTGCGGCTTGCAGCAGGTCTTGCGTGCTGCCAGGGGTCACAATGAACTGCGAACCTGCCGCCTCGGCGTCCGCCAGCATCTTGCGGTCCAGAATGGTGCCGGCGCCCACACACAGTTCCGGGCGCTGCTCACGCAGAACACGGATGGCGCTCAGACCGAACGCCGAGCGCAGCGTAACTTCCAGTGCAGTCATGCCGCCAGCGGCCAGCGCATCGGCCAGAGGCAGCACATCCTGGTCACGGGCAATGGTGATGACCGGCAGAATCTTCGCCTTGGCGCAGAGTTCGTCAATCTGGGCAATCTTGTTCGCCATGCTGATGAGCGGCTGATTATTTTCGTTCTGTGTCATGGCGACGTTTCCTTTGCTTATGGGCACCAGTAAATCTCGAGAGACGGGTTGAGAAACGCACGCACCGGCATCTCGGCGAGGTCATCGCCCGCCAGCGCGGTGCGCAGGGTGTCGAGTTTGGCCTGACCGGACACCGACAGGATCGGCGAACGTGCCGACGCCAACAGGCGGCGGGTCAGGGTCAGGCGCTGATGCGGCACGCTCGGTGCGAGCATCGGCAGGCAGCGGCGCTCACCTTGCAGATCAAGGGCTTCTTTCAGGTTCGGGCTACCAGGGAACAGCGACGCGGTATGCCCGTCGTCGCCCATGCCCAAAATCAATACATCAATCGGTGGCAGCTCGGCCAGCGCCTGATCGGCAGCCAGCGCTGCCTCCTCGACACTGCCCGCCACGCTGTACAACCCCAGAAACTTCGCCTTCGCCACAGGACCCTGCAGCAAGTGGCGCTGCAGCAGGCCCGCATTGCTGTCGGCATGCTCGGTCGGCACGAAACGCTCGTCAGCCAGGCTAATGACTACTTTCGACCAGTCCAGCGGCTGCACGGCCAGACTCTGGAAAAAGGCCACCGGACTGCGACCACCGGACACCACCAGGGTCGCCAGACCGTTTTCGCCAATTGCCTGCTTCAGGCGCTCGGCGACGTTGGCAGCCAGCGCATCAGCCAGTTGCTGCGGTGTGTCGAAATCACGTGCTACCAGCCCTGCTGGCAGCTCAAGGTCACATATCGCCATACCAGGATCTCCCGTCACGAGTAATCAGGGCAATGGAGCTCATTGGCCCCCAGGTTCCGGCCGGATAAGGCTTGGGCGCATCGCCCGCCTTCTTCCAGCCAGCGATCAACTGATCGCACCATTGCCAGGCGTACTCGATTTCATCTTTGCGGACAAACAGGTTCTGATTGCCACGCATGACTTCCAGCAACAACCGCTCATAAGCGTCGGGAACACGAGCGCTGCGGTAGGTGTCGGAAAAATTCAGTTGCAAGGGCCCGCTGCGCAGCTGCATGCCTTTGTCCAGCCCCTGGTCCTTGGTCATCACCTGCAAGGAAATACCTTCGTCGGGCTGCAGGCGAATGATCAGGCGGTTGCTGATCTGCAAACGTTGTTCAGGCGCGAAGATGTAGTGCGGCGGCTCTTTGAAATGGATCACGATCTGCGACATTTTCTGCGGCATGCGCTTGCCGGTACGCAGATAAAACGGCGTACCCGACCAGCGCCAGTTGCGGATATCGGCACGCAACGCGACGAAGGTTTCAGTATCGCTCTGGGTGTTGGAGTTCTCTTCCTCCAGATAACCCGGCACCGCCTTGCCTTCGCTGTAGCCAGCAGTGTACTGGCCACGCACCACCTGGGTCGCCAGACGCTCGGGCGTGAACGGTGCCAGCGCCTTGAGCACCTTGACCTTCTCGTCGCGAATACTGTCTGCCGACAGATCGCTGGGCGGGTCCATGGCGATCAGGCAAAGCAGTTGCAGCAAGTGGTTCTGAATCATGTCGCGCAATTGACCGGCCTGATCGAAGTAGCCCCAACGGCCCTCGATGCCGACCTTCTCGGCAACCGTGATTTCCACATGAGAAATATGGTTCTGGTTCCACTGGGTTTCGAACAGGCTGTTGGCGAAACGCAGGGCAATAAGGTTCTGTACCGTGTCCTTGCCCAGATAGTGGTCGATACGATAGACGCGGTTTTCCGGGAAGAACTGCGCCACCGCATCGTTAACCCGGCGCGAAGAAGCCAGGTCGTGGCCAATGGGTTTTTCCAGGACGGCGCGCGTCCGCTCGGCCAGATTGACCGAAGCGAGGTTCTCGCAGATTGCGCCGTAGACCGAGGCCGGGGTGGCGAAATAGGCGATCAGGGTTTCCGCAGTGCCGACGCGTTCGGCAAGCGCGACGTAGTCCTCAGCCTTAAGGAAGTCGACATGCAGGTAGCTGAGGCGCGCCAGAAACCGGCCCAGGTTGTCGGGCTCGAGTTCGGCCTCGGGAATGAAGCGGCGCATGGATTTTTCGATATACGCCAGATGCGACTGTTCGTCGCCGGGTTCACGCGCCAGGGCAAGAATTTTTGTGTCTTCGTGCAGCAGTCCAGCGCGATCAAGCTGATAAAGAGCCGGGAACAGCTTGCGTACCGCCAGGTCCCCCAGGGCACCAAACAGGGCAAATGTGCACGGTTCAACCGTAATCAAGGGCATAATGTTGGTTCTTTTATCAAGTTAGGCTACAAATACCTTTTTTAAAGGCGTTACTCAAGGCCATATGTAGTAATAACCACAACATTCTGCCTAAAAGCATATTCCAGTGGTGATCAACACAGGCCCTCAGTACGATAGGCCACCTTTGCTACAGGCTAAAGAGCTAAAAAAAGCTCAGGCCAAAACCGTTGGTGAATCAGCCCCCGACAAGGACTTTGAATGGACCGCGTAAGAAACCTCCTGGAGCAAATCCAGGGCCGACTCGATGAGTTGAACAAGGCCGAGCGCAAGGTGGCCGAAGTGATCCTGCTCAACCCGCAGATGGCAACGCGGCTGAGCATTGCAGCGCTTGCCCAGGCCGCCAAGGTCAGCGAACCGACGGTCAACCGCTTCTGCCGTTCGTTCAGCGTCAGCGGTTATCCGGAGCTCAAACTGCAACTGGCCCAGAGCCTGGCAAGCGGCGCAGCCTATGTCAGCCGCGCTGTGGAAGCCGACGACAATCCCGAGGCCTATACCCAGAAGATTTTCGGTAGCGCCATTGCTTCGCTCGACAGCGCCTGCCAGCAACTGGACCCGGCGCTGATCAGCAAGTCCGTGGACATGCTGATCCAGGCACGGCAGATCCACTTTTTCGGGTTGGGTGCCTCGGCGCCGGTGGCGCTTGATGCGCAGCACAAATTCTTCCGTTTCAACCTGGCGGTCACGGCGCATGCCGATGTGCTGATGCAACGAATGATTGCGTCGGTGGCCCATACCGGTGAATTGTTCGTGATCATTTCCTACACCGGGCGCACGCGCGAGCTGGTGGAAGTGGCCCGCATTGCCCGTGCAAATGGCGCTTCGGTGCTGGGCCTGACGGCAGCTGGCTCGCCACTGGCGCAGGCCAGCACTGTGAGCCTGAACATTCCCCTGCCGGAAGACACCGACATCTACATGCCGATGACCTCGCGGATCATCCAGCTCACCGTTCTTGATGTGCTGGCCACCGGCATGACCCTGCGCCGCGGCGTCGACTTCCAGCCGCACCTGCGCAAGATCAAGGAAAGCCTGAATGACAGCCGCTATCCGATCGAGGATCAGGGCTGACTGGGTGTCGTTGACTATCGTTCATCCTGCGTAGTAATGCCTTTCGTGACGCTCTGCGTCACACAGCGGTTCTGTGACTTCAGGTGAATTGGTGTTCGGCTCAGATTCTCGTTCCCACGCTCCGCGTGGTAATGCCTATCGTGACGCTCTGCGTCACACAGCGGTTCTGTGACTTCAGGTGAATTGGCGTTCGACTCAGATTCTCGTTCCCACGCTCCGCGTGGTAATGCCTTTCGTGACGCTCTGCGTCACACAGTTCTGCGATTCAGTGAGATTTCGGCCCGACTCGATTTACCTTTTCGCCCCTCGGCGAGTTACTTTGATGGGGCCAAAGTAACCAAAGCCCCTCGCTCCTGTTTCCGGCCCGACTTCGTCGGGTTCCTTCGCCCTGGCACTGATCCGGGGGTCGCCGCAACGGGCCATCCTTGGCCGGTGCGGCTTGCTCGGCGTCCTGCCTCGCATCCCCCGGATCAGCGCCAGGACTCAGCCGTCACTAACGTCGCACT